>CAZHOV010000082.1:432-25087 GCA_964534315.1 uncultured Saprospiraceae bacterium
ACAAATTGAAGAAACATGAAACTTAACGCCCTCATTTTCAGGAAGACGCTGGTCGCGCTGACCGGGCTCTTTCTGAGTCTTTTCCTCATCGTCCATTTATCGGCGAATGCCTTACTTCTTCTTCCGGAGGATTTAGCACGTCCTTATTACAATGGCTATTCTACTTGGTTACGGGAGAATCCCCTGGTTATGGTCATTGCCTATTTGCTGTACCTATCTATCATCGTTCATGTCATCTATGCCCTGCTGGTCATCATCCACAACCGGAAAGCCAAGCCGGTACGCTACGAAAAAAACCGCAAGTTGGAGAACAGTAGTTGGGCTTCTCAAAATATGGGCCTTATCGGTATCTTTATCCTGATCTTTATTGTCGTCCATCTGGCGAACTTTTGGGCGCGTATCAAACTGGGTATGGGCGAAGGCGTAGGGTATGATGAAGCCGGTAATAAAGACATTTTCGCCGTCACCGATAGCCTTTTTAAGAATATCTACTACGTTGCTTTTTACAGCCTACTGATGATCCCTCTGGGCTTTCACCTCCATCACGGAGTAAAAAGCGCGTTTAAGACCCTCGGTTTTTATCACCGTCGAGGTCTGGAGACCCTGGCCCGCATCTCCCTGATCTATGCCTGGATTATGGCCCTTGGTTTCGCTATTATTCCTATTTTCGTATACCTTAGATCCATACTATAATGACGCTGAATGCAAAAATACCAGAAGGGCCGCTCGAGAAGAAGTGGCGCAACTACCAGACCCAGAGCAAGCTCATCAATCCGGCAAATAAGAAAAAAATGCAGGTGATTGTTGTCGGTTCGGGGCTTTCCGGGGCCGGAGCCGCAGCCACGCTGGCAGAATTGGGTTATGAAGTGCATTGCTTCTGTTACCAGGACTCTGCCCGGCGGGCGCATTCTGTAGCTGCACAGGGCGGTATCAATGCTGCCAAAAACTATCAACATGACGGCGACAGCGTCTGGCGTATGTTTTACGATACCCTGAAAGGGGGAGACTTCCGTTCTCGTGAAGCCAATACGTATCGGTTGGCAGAACTCTCCGCTCCTTTGATCGATCACTTCACCCAACAAGGGGTTCCTTTTGCTCGCGAATATGGCGGAGTGTTGGTCAATCGCAGCTTCGGAGGTGTCCAGGTACAGCGTACCTTTTATGCTCGCGGCCAAACCGGACAACAGTTGTTGTTGGCCGCCTACTCTCAGCTCTACAAAATGATCAGGGCGAAGAAAGTACACATGTATCCCCGTCATGAAATGATGGATCTGGTTGTCATAGAAGGAAAAGCTAAAGGTATTATCGTGCGCGATCTGGTTAGCGGGCAGTTAAAGCGCTTTGCTGCTGATGCTGTTGTGTTGGCTACCGGTGGCTATTCCCGCGTATTCCGCTTATCGACCCTGGCCATCGGTTGTAATGGTAGCGCCATCTGGAAGGCCCATAAGCGAGGTGCCTTTTTTGCGGCTCCCAGCTTTACTCAGATTCACCCGACGGCCCTGCCCCAATCGAGTGAAGCACAGTCAAAGCTTACGCTCATGTCGGAGTCCCTGCGCAACGATGGACGAATTTGGGTACCTTTGAAGCCGGGTGATTCAAGGCCAGCCAATGAAATCCCGGAAGCAGAAAGAGATTACTACCTGGAGCGTCGCTACCCGAGTTTCGGCAATCTGGCGCCCAGAGATATCGCTTCCCGCGCAGCCAAAGAACGGATTGATACCGGCTTTGGGGTCGGTCCTCTGAAAAATGCCGTCTACCTCGATTTCAAGCATGCCATAGAAAGGCTGGGGATCGAAACTATCCGGGACCGCTATGGGAACCTATTTACCATGTATAAAAAAATTACAGGTGTCGACGCATACCAGGAACCCATGAAGATCTCGCCCGCCGCCCACTTCTCTATGGGAGGCTTGTGGGTAGACTACGAATTGATGACCACCATTCCGGGACTGTATGCTGTCGGAGAGTGCAACTGTTCCGATCATGGCGCCAATCGCCTTGGGGCCAACTCCTTGTTGCAAGCCAGTGTCGACGGGTATTTTATTTTACCCAATACGATCAATAATTACCTGGTGGATGAATTGCGTCATACGCCTATTCCTAAAGATCATCCTCAGTTTGAGAAAGTAGAACAGGAAGTACGCCAACATATCGACAGGGTCCTGAATGTCAATGGGCAAAAGACGGTTGATCACTTTCATCGTGAACTGGGTAAAGTCATGTGGAAAGAATGTGCGATGAGTAGGAATCAGCAAGGGCTGAACGATGCCATAACACAGATTCGGGGTATTCGCGATGCATTTTGGTCGGAAGTCAAAGTTACGGGTAGAGGCGACGGGCTAAATACCGAATTGGAAAAAGCCCTTCGACTGGCTGATTTTATTGAGCTGGGGCTACTCATGTGTACAGATGCGTTGCAGCGGGAAGAATCCTGTGGCGCGCACTTCCGCGAAGAATATCAAACCGATGAGGGGGAAGCCTTGCGTAAAGATGATGAGTATGCCTATGTATCGGCCTGGGAATACCACCAGGGAGATTTTAAATTACACCGGGAAGAACTCGATTTTGAATATGTAAAACCCACTGTCAGAAGTTATAAATAACTAAATTATGAAGGTTACTTTTCGAATATGGAGGCAGGAAGGCCCCGACACTAAAGGCTTTTTCAAAGAATATGAAGTAGAAGGTCTAAACGAAGACATGTCTTTTCTCGAAGCGCTCGACCACCTCAATGAGCGGTTAGTTTTGCGTGACGAAGAGGTGATCGCTTACGAATATGACTGCAGGGAGGGCATCTGTGGCCAATGCGGCGTGTTCATTAATGGCCGGGCGCATGGGCCGCACGGAAATATGACCACTTGTCAGCTTCATATGCGCAGCTTTCAGGATGGGGACGTCATTACCGTAGAGCCTTGGCGGGCTAATGCTTTTCCCGTCATTAAAGACTTGATGGTAGACCGCTCCGCTTTTGACCGGATTATCGAACAGGGAGCCTATATCAGTGCCAAGACAGGTACTGCTCCCGAGGCTAATGCCATCCTGATCGGTAAAGAAATTGCAGACCGGGCGATGGATGCTGCCGCCTGCATAGGTTGCGGTGCTTGTGTAGCAGCCTGTAAAAACTCGTCGGCGGCCCTGTTTACAGCGGCCAAGATCAATCATTTGAACTCCTTACCCCAGGGTAAACCGGAGGCGCATCAGCGGGTACTAGATATGACCAACCAAATGGAACAGGAAGGATTCGGGCACTGCTCGTTTACCGGCGCCTGTGAAGTAGAATGTCCGGAAGGTATTTCCATTGCCAATATTGCAGAAATGAATAACCGGGTGTTGAGGGCGCGGCTCTTTGGGTAGTGGGGAAGTGGTACCTTGTTATTTTTCAGACGTACCCTAGTCGAAGTTTCGTTTAATTCTATCTCTGTCTTCATTAGCTTTATTGTTTTTGTGGTAGAGTTCCACCATTACTATTTTAGCTTCTCTAGATTCCTGAACTATTTTATCATCTTCTTTTATTTCTTCAAGTTCTTCAAAATAAGCATAAATCAGTCTTAGTCCGGAATTTACACCTTTTCCTTTAAGGGCTTTACAAGCAATTTTTTTAACCTTAATTACACAAGTTTCTATTCCTAAATTATCAATTCGAAAACTAAAGGGAGGTCTTTCATCAGGTAGGACTTCGAGAATTTTTTTAACAATCTTTAGATCTTCATCAAGGCTGCGGTATTTCTTTTTCAGAGATTTAAGGTCTTTCTGAAATTCAACTAGTTCTTCAAAAATCATAACAGGGCTTGGTTTTATTCATCGTAGTTTCTGACCGAATACGGAGCTTCTCTATAAAGGGCTAATTCATAATTAATTTCTTCTCCCTCTTTTGATACCAGCCATGGTATGTCTTTATGAGAATATTCACTGATCGCCGATGCAGACCAATCAGAGAATTGCTCGATTACATGATCTAGCATTTCTGTTTCACTTGCTTTAAGTTCTTGGAGATTGGCTCTTCTTAAGGGTATATATCTTGTTTGCTTATAATCGTGGTAATCCGTTTTTATTCTTTTGACACTTTTATCATTATTGATCATCTTATTTACAATAGACTGCACATTTTGCGGAACAGGTCCATAGGGAAGTTTATGATATTTAGCACCTGTCAAATGTTCTTCATACAACTCGTAGTAGTTGAAATCTGCGAAATACAGCAATTTGTAAATCAGAGTTTCTCCCACATTTGGTTTTCCTGCGCATCGTTCAAGAATATAAAGAAGAACATTTGAAAATTTATTGATATTAAGAGTAGGTTCTGAAATTCGGTAGTTAGCACTTTTTGAAGGGTTTTGAGGTTTTTCATTTGAAAATTCTTCAATGCTAAAATTTTGAGAAAGGAATTGATCCAGAGAGAATTCTAGTATATGAGATAGCCTTTGTAATTCAATGACATTTAATTTTCGATTTCCTAGCTCTATTTGAGCTAATGAAGATCTGGACAATTCAATTTGACTTGCCAATTCATCCTGAGACATCCCTTTGAGTTGTCGCAAGGCTGCAACTCTGTGACCTAATTCTTGTTGAGAGATATTTTGATTCATTTTGGATGTTAGATTAATTTTATTGCTGTACAAAAATACAAAATGTTCTAAAATAAAACAAACACTTGTTTTATTTTAGAACATTTTGCGCAAGCTGAATGAATCTTACCTTTTTTCAAATCAATATCCAGATACTTCGCCTGCTCTTCTATAGCCAAAACTATGGACTCTGCCTCCCCAAGATCAATTTCTTCCAATAAACCACTTTATCATCTCCTTCTTTCCAGAAGTCCCGAATTACGGCTTCTTTGGAGAAAATCAATTTTTCAGGTGCACAGAATCCTAAGGAGACTGGTTGGCCTTTTTCTACTGCAGTAAACCAAATATCTCCTGATTCCGGATTTTCGAAATAATCAGCAATCATTTCATCTCTCCGATTTCTCTTAGGACAGTTTCTACTAAATTTTGGCCAACCCAAAAACCAGCCTCTTCTTTTAGCTGAATTAATATTGGCTCAACTAAATTAATGAACCCCAACTCCTTAGATTTTATCAAAACACCGATTAATCCAATTGTAAGCAGACCTTCACCTATTGCTCGATTTGTACCTGCTCGTTTGTCGATAAGTAAAAAGTCTGCATTTAATTCTTTGGCCAAAGAAATTGCCTCAGATTCTCCTTCATCAAGATCCAACATAAAATTATTGACTTCTTCTTCGTTGGATGGAGTTCTAATCTCAATCCAATCGCATGTATGATAAAAACCTAAATCTACTTGGAACTCTTGGAGGGCTTCAACTTCGCTATTGACTGTAGGAGGGATAATTACTTTTTGGAATACTTGATGAAGAAGTTCTAGCTTACTAATCAGTATTAAATTGGCAATTGGGGAAGTATCACTAACAACTACGACCATTAAAATCTTTTTATTGTTCTAAGATCTCTTTTGAACTCCTCTATACCGTAATGGATTGGAATATTTCTTTTCGCTAATTCCCTTTGAAATTGAATTTGATGTAAACCCGCTAATTTACTTGCTTGTCCGAGTGTCATTTGTTCCTCTTGAAACAATAAAATGGCTAATCTAAGCCTAATTTCTTCAGGGGTTAGACCGGAATTAGAGAGAATTCTATCTGAAATTTCAATTATCATTTACTAAATCAACTTGGTTTAGAAATAAACGGCAAATCAAAACTGCTTGTATAATAATTTGTTCGAATGAAATTGACTGAATAATTGAATACTTGGAAATTACAGTAAAGAACTGTTTGCCTTTACTGTAATAATAAAGGCTAAGTCCTTTATTATATGCAGGAATTTTCATTTGAACCTAAAAAAATTATTCTACCATTTTTTTTGCCTTACTACTTAAATACTAATAATTAATACAACGCAATTTACAAATGTATAGTTTCTTTCCATTTGTGATCTATAGTGATTTGTCCAAATGCAAAAAAAATTAGTATTCCTCCTAAATCCTCACCTACCCAGTACCCTTAAGCCCGCAAGACAAGGCATTGACCAGCACTAACAAATTCAGTAGGTGTTGCTCGCTTTGCTCGGGATCGGTTTTCCGGATGCTTCGCCACTTTTTGAGGTAGTCAATTTGAATCTCGTGCAGGACCTCCAGGGCTTGGTTTCTCAATTTGTTGTCTTCTAGTTTGGAGACGCGCCGCGCTTCTACGGAGGCGCCCAGAATGTCTTGAATAGCGTCGAGGCAGGTCTGGTGATCGGCCAGGATCAACTCCATAAGTTCTTGTCTTGTACTTTCATCGGGAACCAACTCAGCAAAAGCGTTCATGGTTTTGGTATCTGAATTCAGGAGATTAGACTCTATTTGGATAAGCCGGTATTTCAGGAACGACCAATCCTGAGCTAACTGGTGCAAGCGCTCAAAATCCTCAGGGTATTGTTTTTTGAATGCGCCCAGTGCGGTGCCCGTTCCAAACCATCCGGTAAGGTTAAACCGGGATTGGTTCCAGCTGAATACCCAGGGGATGGATCGGAGGTCGTTCAGCGAGCGCTGGCCTGTGCGTCGCGCCGGCCTGGAACCGATTTTACTTTGTTCTAATACATCAATAGGGGTGGCGCCGGTATAGAATTCGATGAATTTAGGATGATCGAGCAGTGCCCGGTAAGTGCTTCTGGACAAATCTACCAAACGATCCATCATTTGGTAGAGGTGTTCATCTTTATTTTTATTGCTGACGGTCATGGCCTGTCTGGCGGTGCCGGCAACAAACATTTCAAGATTGTACGTGGCCGTGAGGCGATTGGCAAATTGATTGGCAATGGTTTCTCCCTGGACGGTCATTTTTATATGGCCACTCACCGAACCGGGCGGCATACTATCTAAAAACCGGTGGATCTTTCCGCCTCCCCGGCTGATTGTCCCGCCCCGACCGTGGAAGAAGCACAGTCTTACACCTAACTCATCCGCTACTTTGGTCAGGTTTTCTTCTGCTTTGTAGATATTCCAGCGGCTTGTCAGAATACCGCCGTCTTTATTACTATCGCTATACCCCAGCATGACCTCCTGGATAAAGGAGGGGTCTGCTTCGCGTTGCTTTTGAACCACGGGATGATTCAGGTAGGCCGATAAGATTTCAGGACCTGCGATCAGATCGTCAATCGTTTCCAGCAAAGGCGCTACCGGAAGGGTGGTGTGTTGAAGCCCCACTTCTCTCAAGAATAAAAAGACCAGCAGCAGATCGCTCAGGCTACGGGTCATACTAATGATGAAAGCGCCGATACCTTCCGTACCGTACTGATCAATATAGGTCTTGACTTCGCGCAGATAACCAAGAACATTGTCCGCCTCGGGCCCACAGGAGGTTCCTGCTACCAGGAAGGGGCGGTTACTTTTCAATTCTTCATTCAGGAAGGATAAGCGTTTTTCCTCATTCCAATCACCATAATTCGGATCCTCATAGCCTGAAGCAGTTAAAATTTGGGTGATGGCTTTTTCGTGGTAAGCGCTATTTTGCCGGATATCCAGTTTGGCCAAATGAAACCCAAAACACTGTACAAGGCGCTCTACGGGGAACAGCACTTGTTTAGCTATACGGTTGGCATCCAGGTCGATAAGTATTTGTCTTAATTTGTGGAGTGCTGCCGATAGATCATTGGCGGATGCAAAATATCCAGCTTCTCCGAGGCTATGATCGTCTGCGATGGTATGTTCCAATCGGACCATAAGCAGGTTTATGTACTGGCGTAGCGGCTCAGAAGGGTTGCGATCAAGGGCTTCTTGTCCCTTTGCGCCAAACAATTGGGCTTGTGATTGAATAGCATCCAAAAAGGACTTGGGGATAGCATTGCGATAACTGGAAAAGCTAAGTTTAGCAGCCAGCTCAACCAATTGTTGGTGGATCATCTTCAGGATGGCCTGGCGGTGTAGCTGTAAGGTGGAGGCTGTGAATTCCGGGGTAACGAATGGGTGACCGTCGCGGTCGCCGCCTACCCAGCTACCAAACTGAATCAGGGGGAAATGCTCCGGCCATTCCAGGAGATCAGGAGAAAAGCCCAGGGCTGTCCAGGCATCCTGTAGTCGCTGATCTGTCAAACGCACTGCTTCCGGAAAGACATTTACAAAATAGTGCATGAGGTTATTGCGCTCATCTTCCAGGTGTGGCTTTTGGAGGTAAATTTCACCAGTGCGCCACCACCGCTCCATAAGGCTGATGATTTCTTGTTTTAACCCTGCTTGTTCGGAGGTAGACCAATTGGGGTTTTCCTTTTTGACCAACAATAAGTAGAACTCCCGGTGGATATCCAGGACGGTCAATCGTTTGGCCTCAGTGGGGTGGGCGGTTAATACCGGTACGACTCTCATTTCACGCAGCTTCCTGGCTATGACCTGCTCGTCAATACCGGCAGTTTTCCACTGATAGAGGGTTTCTCCCCATGACCCGCGGATAGCTTCCAGGCCGAAATAGGTTTCTAGCTTTCGTCGATATTGGGTGGCTGCATTTTCTTCCGCTAAATTTAGCAATTCGAAACAGATACCGATAGCTTGGGTCAGCTTTTCATGGGAGGCATTATAGTTTCTATTAATTTGTTGATTATCAAATGGTAACTGCGCTGCTAAATCTTGCTCTCCTATGGATACAAGCATTTCTTTAAAGAGGGTTACCAGATAATGAAAATCAACTTTTATTTTCTCCAGACCTTCGTATTGGATGGTTTCTTTTGACATTGAGTTGTATTATTTTTACTTCCGGGTTAATTTGATGATTGTCAATGACTGGTGGAGATCCAGTATCGCCTGCTAGGAGGCTATTGACATAGCTTTACAATAAAGCCTATCAAATATAACCATTTTAGTAAATTTTCTATCAAAATCCGAAGGTATTCTGGCAATAAAATCTCAAAAAGTGTTCCGCCTCGCATAGCGCCGTTGAATGCCTCGGTTATTGTCTGAGAAGTAGGTTCGTAAGTAATCCATATTTTCTTTTTACAGATTGCAGCCACAACATTATTCTAAATTACGTTCTTTCAACTCTTTCTTTAATGCTTCGTATCTTTTCGGTTTTTTCAGGAACAGATAAATCAAAAACAAAGGAATTAAGGTAAAAAAGCCCCATGAGCTGGTAGCGACACTAAAAATGATTATTCCAATCAAAAATCCAATAAAAAATGCATCTATTAAGGGAGATGGCTTGTTTTTTTCTGCTACTTCAAGCAACTCCTTGTCGGATAATTGAGATAGTTCTTTTTGATTCATTTTTGCTAAGTTTTGTCACTTGGGCCAATTACTTGTATTATTGAGCCGATTATTATTTTTCTAACCCACCCTAATTTGTTCTGTTTTGGGAACCAATGAGGTGAATCCCATGTAGCCTTTTTCAAAAGAGGTTTGGATAGCAAACGTGATCAAATATCCAGCAATTCGTTCAACTTTCTTTTTTTCTAGTCCTTTTTATGTTTTTCATTTACTACATATATTGTGGCTCTTGCTTTTCCGATTTTTTTAACTAACCCCTCATCTGATAAATACCTCATATCCTTTTTTAATGTGTAAGGTGTATAATCTTGTAATGAGGCGATAATATCACTAATTTTTACGGGTTCATTATCTTTAATATATTGTAGCAATAATTTCTGCCGATCATTTAAATAGCTTTTTTTATTCTTGATCTTTGTATATCGCTCCTCTAATTTCTTTATTGTTGCTTCTAATGTTTCTAAAAAGAATAATATCCATTGATTAATTATCTCTTCTTTCGTGCCTCGTTTTTGCTGCCCACTCATTAATGCCTTATAGTATTCTTTTTTTCTCTTTTCAATCTCTATCTCCATAGATGCATATTGCATGAAATCATATTCTTTTTTCAATAATAACAATGTTGTTAGTAATCTTGATAGTCTTCCGTTTCCATCTTGATAAGGATGGATAGATAAAAATTCATAAACGAATGTTGCTATAATAATCAAAGGATGTAATTCTTCTTCTTCAAAACTTTTATTCGTCCACAAAATCAGTTTATCCATTTCTCCTTTTACCAAAAATGGCTCTGTTGTATTAAAAATAACTTTTTGATGGCCTCCTGGATAGTTTGCTACCACTTTGTTTGATAGCTTTTTATAGTTGCCTCTATGATTATCATCTTTTGTGCTTGATTGTAAAAGTGATTTATGGAGATGGTGAATATGATTTTCCTTGATCTCAATTGCTTCATAGGTCTCCAATATCAGATTAAGAACTTGATAATATCCAAATACTTCTTGTTCATCCCTAGTCTTAAACGAAGTTACCTTTACTGATTCGATTAAATTTTTTACTTCTTCATTTGTTAAAGTTGACCCTTCAATTCTTGTTGATGAACCAATACTTTCGATTGTTGCTATTTGTTTTAACTCCTTCAAGTATATTGATTCCGAAACTTCTAGCCCTGTCCATTTCCCTTTGAAGGAATCAATAAATGCTATCTTTTTTATTATTTTTTGTGTTGTTTTAAAATCAAAGAATAACTTGGATTCCATTTATTTAGCTTATTTGATTTTTATCTAATTTTTATCCAAAAATATCTCCTTTAATCAATTTATCCAACTTTCTTTTTATTTCTTAACTCGGTATAGTGTATTCCTTTTATCACCTTTTTTTATTAATAATCCCTTTTCTACCCCATACTTAAGGTCTCTACTTGCTGTTGCACTTGAAATTTCTTTAAAGATATTCATATAGTCTTTTCTCGAAAAATGGTTCTCCATAAAAATCTCCAGAAAGTAATTCATTCTATCTTCAGGTGTATTTAACCTATTTTGCAATTTCAGAAGCTGTCCAAGAGATTCATTTATTGCATCTAGAATAAATTCAATAAATTTGGTTGATTTTCCTTCTTTGTCTGATATTTCGAGTGCACTGTAATATTCATCTTGCCTATCTTTAATGATACTCTCAAAGGGTAAAAATTCAAATAACGGATAAGTTTTCATGAGCATCAACGTTTGCCAAAGTCTTCCCATTCTTCCATTGCCATCCATAAATGGGTGAATGAATTCGATTTCATAGTGCATCACACAACTTTTAATCAAAATAGGATCATCTGAGTTTTTACAGTATTCGAAGAGTTCATTCATTAGGTAGTCAAGTTTATCATCTGGTGGCGCTATATGTGATACTTGATCATCTTTGAATATACCAACGGATTTTGTTCTTAATTTTCCAGGGGATTGGATTAGTCCCTTCATCAAAAGTTTATGAGCTTTTAGAAAAGACTTTAATGAACCGGGATCTAACTGGGGGAGTTTTTCGTAAACATCGATTGCATTAATCACTTCTAAAATATCTTTTTTAGGGCCTACAACTCTTTTATTTTCAATAATTGCAGTTACCTGGTCTTCTGATAGCGTATTACCTTCAATTTCGAGAGACGCTTTGATCGTTTTTACTCTATTTCGTTTTCTAAGTTCGGGAGAAGGCCTATCCAGGTAATTTGCATTGACTGCTCCAATCTTCTCAGCAATCGAAGTTAGTAGTTTCAGGATGGAATTATTGATTTCGTATGGAGGTTTCATGATACTATCATTTGACACTATCACAGTATACGATTTTTTGATGATTGAGGGTGAAATCTGTTAATTGCAACTACTAATTGTACTAAAAAATTAAATGTCTCTGATTTAAGTAGTAAGGCAAAAAAATTGGTATAAAAAATCTTTTTGAGTTCGGTCATTATTTCCTGCGTTCATTCCAGGTATTCAATCACTTAGTCTATAATGGCCGAACAGATTTATTATACAAGCAATTTTGATTTGCCGCTTAGGTTTGCACTTATTTTATTTCTGCTCAACCCTCCACTAATTTTACTACTGTTTAGGTGTATTGACCAATAAATATGGGGACAAAAAATAATAAATAACTGTAGTTCTCTGTGTCTCTGTGGTTGACCCTAAGATTACAAGTCAATACAGTTAGCCATTCGTTTTTATCCTATTGAACCAATAATGATACTTTCCTCTTTTACCGCATCTTCAAATAGCTTTTTCACAACCATAACTTTGCTTTTTAAGACATCAACTTGATTTTCAAGAATAGGGTACATAACTACCTTATTCATTTTTTCTAAATCAAAGCTTTTAAAGAATTCTTCAAGTGGGAAAGATGTGATAACTTTATTCCACTTCTTCCTGAATTAGCTGAGGATAAAAGGGCCTCATCACTTTCTTTGGGGTTCGGTCTACTTTGAATAGCCCCCAGTGTTTTTCGGGCTCGAACTGATCAGGCGAACCTTTCCAGGGCTCATCGAAAGCCTCAAATACGTAAGTGATGATTCCTGCATCCTCCGTCCATTTCATCAGTTCGTGGTAATAAATTTCCTGAAAATCTTCGTTCACATTATCAGGATGTATTCCTCTTCCGTTGGAATGTGTCGTCCAGCCTGCTTCCGTGATCATTACGGGCTTATCTGGGTATTTATGAGCTACCCCATAATAATTTTGCTTGGTGTATTCGAGGGCTTCATGGATAGGTTTGTATTCCCAAACTGGATAGGTATGAATGGAGATGAAGTCGAGCACGTCAACCAGTGGCTCCAGTTTGTTATGCCAGGGCACATAGTTTTCGCAGAAGGTAACCGGTTGTTGGGCTCCTTGTTTGACCATTCGCGCATATTCCATGACTTTTTCCACCGGAACCAGATGATCTGTCCAGCTAACGGTGGCCTCATTTCCTACGGAAAGGGAAGCGATAATGTCTGGATATTGATTGGCCAGTTGGATCAACTTGCGAATTTCGTCGAGATTTCCTTTGCGGGTTCGTTGTAATTCTTCTTTTGAATAAATACCACCACCCCAAGGGCAATCAAAATTATTGATCTCTGCTGCAATGTAGGCACCAAGCATGATCCGGAAGTCCAGCCGTTCGTTTTGGATCACTTCCAAAACGGTTTCTGCATGTTTGCTGCAATCGTATAGCCGGAGGTGTTTCCAGCGCCCGTGCAGGATCAATAGATCTTCCTTGACTTGCTCGTAAGTGGGATACGTTTCCGTGGCAGGATTTTGCCCTTCTCTATATCCCGAATAACAAATAGCCGAATCAAATTTGATATTTATATTATAGTTGCTCATAAAGTATTTCTAAAGTTCAGTATATTTTGAGTTTCCATCTTTGTCCCAAATTCCCCAATAGGCTCCAACATCACCTTCATCACTAACTTTCCAAAGCTCGTCAAAGCTAGAGAAATACATCACCTCGATATTATCTTCTTTGCTCCATTGCTGGGTATTGATAAAATAACGCATAGCATTTTCAACCGAAGGTTCGGATGATTTGAAATTGGTGCCCCGGCTTGGCCAGCCCGTTTCGCTGATAATGACCTTTTTTCCCTGGCCGGCATTGACAGCAATTTGGTACATCGTTTTCATGTAGGGTAGGGAATAGTCGATATGGCAACCTTCCCAAAAGGGGTAGCAGTTGGCAAAGATCACATCACAGGCTTCGGTAATCGCTGGTCGGTTATTAAACTCGTAATAGGCGTCTACATAGCCTACGTCAAGGTCTGGGAGTTGTTCTTTAACGCGGTGAAGGTAGTTGAGTAATTCTTCTTCGGTCAGTTCTTTTCGATATAGCACTTCATTACCTACAGCAACCAGATCAGCGTGGCCTGCTCTGGCCACTTCAATAAGATTATTAATTTCTTTCTCATTGAGCTTTTTATTATCGCTTAACCAGGCGCCTACCATAACCTTTAGTCCATGTTCTTTGGCAATAGCCGGGATTAGCTCATTTCCATCGGTACAGGAAAAAGTGCGCACCCAGGAAGTATAGGGCTCGATTATTTCCATCCGGTTCCTGATCTGCGCATCAGTGATTATAGCGCCCGGCTCTTGCCCGTCTACATAGGAGCTAAAGCAAAGCCCGCGGATACCGCTTTTTAGGTATTTGCGAAATAAGGAGGATAGTGCTTCTTTTGAAAGATCGGAGGTATCTATTCCGGTGAGAGATAAAATGTGTTCGCTGCGTATGGACATGATGTAATTATTTTGATAGTAGAACCTACTTTTTGAATAACAGTTTAAATGTACTACTTTTTTCCCTTATTAAACCTTGTCAGCGCTCTGGATATACTTTTCATAATCTTCGAAGCTCTTCAAGACGATCTCTTTTGCAATAGTAGCGTTTTGAAAGTCTTCTACTTCTACGGTTTTATGTTCTAACTTTTTATAATCCTCAAAAAAGTTTTGCAATTCATTCTTAAAGTGTTCTGGTAGTTCTGTGATGTCATTGATGTGATTAATACTCATATCATTTTCCGCAACGGCAATTATTTTATCATCCATTTCACCGCCGTCAAGCATTCGCATGACTCCAATCACCTTTGCTGAGACAATGCACATAGGGACAATCGTAATTTGTGATAAAATAAGAATGTCAAGCGGATCATGATCATCACAATAGGTCTTTGGTATAAAACCATAATTAGCCGGATAATACATGGATGAATAAATAACCCGGTCCATTTTTAACAGTCCTGATTCTTTATCTAATTCGTATTTAGCTCTTGTATTTTTGGGAATTTCGATAATCCCATTTACAATGTCAGGGGTGTTATCACCCGGGCTAACCATGTGCCATGGATTGTAATTCATGTGATTGATTTATTATTTATTTTGAAATTACTCAACCAGATATGGCCGTCTGTGTCTTCAAGAATGGAGCGTACTCCAGGTTTTCGACCATCTTCAAGTCTTGACAGTTTTTTTTAATCCATAAAAATGAATTTCCATCAAAATGATAAACGCCCTTTCCATTACTTCCATACCAAAAGTGCCCTCTTGAGTCCTGGAAAATAGCCCAAATACTATGGGCTGCAAGTATTATTCTAGGGCATAGCAGTTGGTTTTATTTTCAGGGATTTCCCAAGGTTTTTTAAAAGAGGCTGCTTTCATAACGAGTGGCGAAAGTACTATCTTTCATTGAATACTCTGTACTTTTTAAAGTTTAAGATCGACACCTTGGGGGTAAAATATTTAGAGGCCATCTCATTCGCCAATGAGACAACCTCTAATTATTTTTTAGCAGTTCGTTTTTTTTGCTCAAAAAAAAAGCTCAAATCCACTACTGAACAATTTACAAATTTTTCTTTTTATGGGGTACTGTTCAATCAACCTTTTTCATATAACGATAAATCAAAAAATTAATACCTTTCTAAAACATATTTTTTAAATAACCAGCTGCTTTTGTCCCACTGAATGACATCTAGCGTATTGGCAATATAATAGGTCGTCAGAAAATTAAACTTTATAGCGGTTAAGAATGCTTGATCGGAGTAGTCCTGATCCAATTCGTCGAATGGCGTATGGTAGGTTTTTTTCATCCATTTGTCAAATACCTTTTTTCCATCTTTCTTGGGGTCAACCGCTGTAAATCCTGCAGCGATAAAAAGGGCGGGGATACCTTTTTTGATAAAGGAAATCTGATCGCTTCGTTCCATATAGCTTACTTCTGCTTGTCTGTTGTCATCAATTTTTAAGTTTAATGCACGTGCTGCGGCATCTGTAGCTTCCGAAAGATTGGAGTGGGAATATCCCAATGGAGCCATATCTTCCGTCTCAATGGTTTGGGCAAGCATGTCGATATTGATCTTGGCAACGATTTTGCCAGCTGTCACCTTATGGCTGTTTGCAAAATAGCTGGACCCTAAAAGGCCGTTTTCTTCGGCTGTATAACAAACAAAAATTACAGATCGTTTGGTGCGCTCCGCTAATTCAGCAAACGTTTTCGAAATAGTCAGTATGCCGGAAACACCTGAAGCATTATCCAGCATGCCGTTGTAGATGGAATCGCCTTTCATCGGTTTTCCGATTCCAAAATGGTCAAGATGCCCCCCAATTACGACATACTCCTCTTTCAGACGGGCATCCGTTCCGGGCAATAGGGCAACGACGTTATGACTCTCAAGGCTGTCATTTTTTAGCTCATAGGAACAATTGATTTCAGAACTTAATGCTCTGCTCGCGAGCTTACCCTTTGCAATTTTCCGGAGTGCGCTCTTTAGCCGAAGGCCATTCAATTTGAAAATCTTTCGCACAAACCCTTTTTGGGCAAATAACAACAGCTTTAGCTCATCATTTCCAATGGAGCTTTTGATTCGGGTATCGGCCAGAGCAAGCATTTCTGTAGACAAGAATCCGTGTACTTTCTTGAAAATGATCTTTTGAAAGAGATTGGCTTTCGGGTAGAAAAGAAGGAGGCCGTCAGCTCCGTTGGCGATGGCATTTTCAAATTTTGCATTGCGATCGTTGAAGGCAGGGTGCTCTATCCCTTTGGGGCCGCCCAACGCCACAATGACGGTCTTCCCCGTTACATCGACACCTTCGTAGTCGTTGATGTTTTTTTCGGCAATGATGTTTCCGTAACCGACAAAAACCATTTCCTGCTGTTCATCTACTATTGCTTCTTTCGGACTTAGCACGACACTTATTTGTGAACCGTAATCGGTTGTAAAAAACTCCGATTTTTTTTCAATCCGCAGATTAAAAGAACCTGCTTTAATCGTTGTTTTTAAGAGCGGCACTTGTTGGAGGTAGGTTCCGGAATCTCCGAAAGGAACTAGCCCGCTTTTTTTAAATTCCCCGGCAACGTAGTTGGCCGCCTTCCTGTAGCCTTCCGTTCCAATGCCTCGCCCTTCTAATTCATCGCTGGATAAATATTGGAGGTGCTTGAAAAAGTAATCGTAATCAATAGCCTCACTGGCGGCTAAAACCTCCGGCGCTATGTTTTGGGATTGTACCATGAATGGAGGAAATAGGAAAATGGATAACATAATGGTTGACATAAAGCATCTTAGATTTCTCATAATTATTCAGTTTTAACTTTTGAGCAAATCTAGCTTGTGGAGGGGTCTGAAGCGGTTCATCTTACCAATTGACACTTATTTCAAGTAATTTTAGTTAGCTACTTCCTTATTTTTCTTTCTGAACGGATTTGGCAAAGGCGGAGGGAGTCTGGCCGGTGTGTTTTTTGAAATAGCGATTGAAGGAGGATTTGGAGTTGAATCCGCACTCATAGGCTAAAGCCAGCAGCGTGAATTGCTGATTTTTCTCTTGGGTTAACAACTGCTTGAAGGCTTCTACGCGGAAGGAGTTTACGAAGTCATAGAAGTTTTTCGCTTCTCGTTCGTTGATGATTTGGGATAAATAATTGGGATGGATGTCTAGTTCGGCAGCGAGCTCATGTAGAGAGAGTTCGTTTTTTTGGTAATAGGCTTCATGGGTGAAAAGGTGCATCAGTTTTTTGTAAATATCATCAGCTACATCATCTTTCAAGCCTGAACGCGCATACTTTTTTATTTGCTCTGCACCTTCAGCCGTTTCCTTCGCCGATTTAACCAATGCCGGTTTTCGACTGACAAAAATGGACCGTTGCTGAACGCCAAAAAATCCAATCAGGATTACAAAAATGGTAACGCCCGAAAATATGTAGGCATCGTTATTGGTGAAAATGACGATACACCAAATGACTCCCAGTCCATAAATGAGTAACTGTAACCAGCTTAGGCTCACCTCTTCGATAGCTGAGAAATGTTTTCGGATATTTCGTTTGTGCTTATGCAGCAACATGGCGCACCATACTACATAGACAATTCCCGAAAGAAAGATCAGTAATAATCCGTATTTCATAAATAGTTCATACCCTTCAAATCCATTTTTATACACCGCTATTTTTACTTCTGCAGCGGATTGAAAAAAAGGAATCAGATAGAGATAACCTATACTTATTGGGAGCAAATGTAGCAGTGTTATCCAGTTTTTCTTTGGGAATTGATTAGTGATAGCCGATACATAGAAATACAATAGTACCCCGTGGATCAACGGCAAGGGGATCTCTATCCCCAATAAATGAGGGATTTGAAAGCGCGTTTCGGTAAAATTGACGTAGTAGAGATATAAATGTACGGCCAATACGAGCATCCAAATAAAAAGAAAGATGTCAGATGTTGATTTATGCTTTTTATTCAGCAGTAGTGCCGAAATGAAAAGTGAAATACTAATTCCTGCGATGAAGATCACGGTTAGATTTGTTGATACCTAAAGCGGCAGAACACGTTTCCTTTTTCAAGGATAGGTAGCCCTGATTTTTTATTGCTTTCTATGTTTAGCTCAATTTTATTTTTACAAATATTTTGTTCTGATGATTTCAAAATTCCTCACAGAAAAATAATCGTCAATACCAAAGTCGGTATTAATAACGATGCCTCCTAACAGGCCGATTTTATCTACTTTAAACTCGCCTTTGACTTTTTTCAGGTATTCGTGGAGCATTTTATCGATGAGCTCAAAGGTGCATTCGGTGATCTTTCGTTGGGGGGATTCGTCGTTAATAATTTCTTCTCTTCTCGGGTAAAGCAGCGATTCCAAATAGGTTTGCTGGTAATCTTCCTGTTTGATTTTAGGCGTATAGGCATCATTTTTAAATCGCTCCAGCGCCAGCATCAGGGCACCGCAGCAGGCGCCGGCATTTTCTTGCCGGGGGCGGTACATTTTTCCGACTTCATTCTCCAGGGTAACTCCGATGTGCGGGCCATAAAAAATAAAGGCCGTCCCGTTATCGGGGATATGATGGGCAAAGGCCGTCAATCCGGTTATTCCGGCGTAGGGCAGGCCTCCTAATCCGCCAAGGAAAAAAGGGCCCAAAACCACACTAAAGAAGGAGGTTGACGGGATATTAATGTCATCAGAACATAAGCTGGTAGCCATAAGCATTTTAGAAATATCAATATTGTGACCATTTTGCAACAGGCCAAGATATCTTATAGAGGTATCGCGGGTGTCGAGCGCATCCGGATAATTATCGAGTACGACTTTTTCAAATCTTTTTTGCAGCATGTGGATAATGTTTTAGCGTGAGCTATAAAGATATTAATTGACCACTATTTTTCAAAGGTAGGTCTGGAATTATCTTCGACATTAAGGATTACTGCTTTGGGTACAGAGGAGAGAAATTTTAGTATGGGGTCTTTTTTCTTTTTTTCATAATTCAAACGTCCCATTTTCAGTGCTGCCCCTGGGTTTGATGACCTTTTCAAAGTTAAAGCCTTTGAATTTAGATACGCTATTATTTAAACAAGTTATTATAGCTAGAAACGACATCAAAAAAGTAAACAACCTTCATAGTTATGGTATTTCGTTGGCCTTGCTCAAAGACAGAACTTAAATTATCGAAGTAAGATAATCGGATATCCTGCTCGTCTCGTTGCAGATCATTTTTATAAACAATATTCAGAAAACTGCCCGGAGCGAACTGCCAGGCAAAGATCAAATCGGTGTTGAATGCGTTGAAGTTAAAGTCTGCATTGCCGGAAAAAGAATCATCGGGAATGATGTAGCCTTCCGGATCGAGATCGCCATAGTAATCGTAGAGCCCGTAAGACCAGTAATGTCTTATCCTGAGCGTCAATGAAAGGTTATTTTTGAATAAAAACCTTCCCTGCAAAATATTGACCAACGTCCTGACATCCCTTACGCCATACTTGGGCTGACCGTCGAAATACCCTGCAAAGCCCGCTCCATTAAGGAAAATAGAATAATTTGAAGAGGGGGTTAAGGTAAATTTGTCGTTTAAACGGATGATAGGGGAGACGTTTACTTCGAAATAATTATTAACCACATAATCTGTAAAATACCCTTCTCCGTAACCAATTTCAGCATCTAAGGCAAAGCGTTTTCTATAATCCGTAGAGATCCCGATACCATTGTAATAAAATTCGGGAGTAATAAATTTTTGTCCGTCTACCCTGGATTCAAAGAGATCGATGCCATCGCCAATTTGCGAACTCATATTGATGAAGATCGCATTGAAGTTTGGAAAAAGGAAAAAGAACCGGCCGCTGTACCTTCTCTTCAGTATTTCGCCAGTGGAATAGTCTTGTTCTAAACTAACGGTAAACCGGTTATAGCTGCTGTTTAAGATCCAAAAGGGGTTGTATTTATTGTATTGAAGACCTAAGGAATGCGTTCGGATGTTGGTGGCGAAATTTACACCCAAATCATTAGGATTATAGTTGGGAGATTTACTTTCGCTGGACAGGGAAAACTTGAAGTTCCCTTTGATTCTGGCGATATTTATAGCGTAGCTAATCCCGTCGTTTTCATTCGCCTTAAAAATATTCCCCCACAAATTTTTGCCTCTTTGGGTAACTTTGACGTTTCCTGAAACTTGATAGGTGGAGTTTTTGGATATCAGATTCAGTCCGGCTGCCGAGACATTGGCATCTACAAAATCACCGGCTCGCATCGTATTTAGATTGATGAAATAGACAGAACTGTTGTTTTTGAGGTTTTGATCAAAAGAGATGATACTGTAGTTGACCAAAGGATTGGTTTGTATTGCTCTGGTGTCTCCATTCGCTGTATTTTCAATTAAAGCATTTGTTGGGGCAGTAATGGCATTCATGACCCCTATGCCCAGGCCGTTCTTATTTCTGCCAGAAACCTTGGCAACGTTTACGAGTCTGGAACTAGCGGGGTTTTCGATCGTTACTTCTGTGGAATCCAGATTGGAAAAACCCTGGCTATATCGATTGGGAACGCTGCCAATGCGTCTGGAATAAAATAGACCGCCCAGGTTAAATAGTTCTACTCCTTCCTGAAAAAAGGGGCGTTGCTCCTCGAAAACGACTTCGAAAGCGCCCAGGTTTTTAATGATATTGTCTGAACGCACCTGGGAGAAGTCTGGTAGCAAGGTCATGTCGAGGGTGTAACTTTCGTTCAACCCTAGTTTAAGATCTGCTCCTGCACCATAGCCAATGGTGCTTTCGTCATTGCTAAATTCGGCAAAAGAAGAAACATAAGGGGATAGTGATAGGCGCAGAGGGTCTTTAATATTTTTCAGGCCTTTCAAAAGCCCCCAATAATTAAGTTCCGTTTCTACGTTTTTGGGCACCAATGACCATTGTAGCTCCGTTCTGGTCCGTCTGATTTCTCTTTGAAATTGCACTCTCCAAACAAGTTCTTTTCCTTTGGGAAACCGGATGGCATAGTAAGGAATTTTGATTTCAACAATCCAACCATCATCCACAATCTGTACAGCACTTTCCCAAACGGCATTAAATGAACGATCTGAAATCCTGGAATCTGATTGAACACCAGAAGCAGAGACGGAGAAGGTGAAGGCATCCAACATCTTGTTGTAGGTGTCAAATGAAACGGTAAAGAGGTCTGCATTCAAATTATCATCGCGCTCGCCCAGCTGCGTTAAAATGCTGTCTGGATGGTCATCATAGCAATAACCGAGTACATAGATATTATTATCATCAAACAATACCCTGACCTCTGTTTTGAAGCGAGGTTGGTTTCCTTCCGTTGGGTTAAGCTCTAAGAAATTGGTGGCCACATCTGCAGTCGCCCAATTTTGCTCTAAAAGCTTTCCGTCGATAACTATCTTTTCATTTGCCCTGGAGGCAGTCAATATCTTTTCCTGCCCCCAGGAATACAAAGAGATTAATGACAATAGTAATATGTGGAAGTATTTATTGGTCAACTTTTTTGTCAGGCACTTGCTTATGAACCAAATTCAATGGCTTTCCCTTTTTCATCTTCAAAAAACGCTCCGTCATCATAGACCAAATTGCCATTCACAAAGGTTTGTTTAACTTTTGTTTGAAAGGTGGTTCCTTCTAATGGCGACCAGCCGCATTTATACAAGAGGTTTTCTTTGGCAACGGTCCACGGGCTATTCAGATCTACCAGTGTCAGGTCTGCGTAATAGCCTTCGCGGATGAATCCCCTGTTTTTCATTTGATAAAGAATAGCGGGATTGTGGCACATTTTCCGGACTATTTTGTCTAAAGAAATCTGGCCTTGTTTATAGAACTCCAACATGCAATTGAGCGAATGCTGAACCATTGGAGCACCGGACATGGACTGAAAATAGGGCTTCTGCTTTTCTTCCAGGGTATGGGGGGCGTGGTCGGTCGTGATGAGGTCGATCCGATCATCGAGAAGTGCCTTCAATAACCCCTTTTTATCTTCTTCAAATTTTATGGCCGGATTCCATTTGATAAGCATGCCCAACCGCTCATAGTCTTTGTCTGAAAACCAGAGGTGATGTACAGACACTTCGGTGGTGATTTTTTTCTCTTCCAGAGGAATGTCGTTTCGAAACAAGTGGGTTTCCGCTTCTGTCGTCAGGTGTAAGATATGCAGTCTGGCGTTGTGCTTTTGGGCCAGCTCGATGGCGCGTTTGGTGGCTTCGTAGCAACCTTTGACCCCTCTGATAACAGGGTGGTATTTTGCCGGAACGTCGTCTCCGTATTTTTCTTTGAAGGTCCGTTCATTTTCTTCTACGATGGCTTCTTTTTCCGAATGAATGGCAATAATGGATTTGCAGTTGGCAAATAGCTTTTCCATGGTGTCCGGATTATCTGCCAGCAGGTTGCCTTTTTTGGTAAAATAAAGCCCGTCGTCGGAGACACCAATAAATTGGGTGGTATCTAATTTGACGACCTCGTCAATATTATCGCCGTTTACCCCGAGAAAGAAGGAGTAGTTGGCTAGCGATTTGGTTGAGGCGATCTCATATTTTTCTTGCAGGCTTTCAACCGTCAGTATATTCGGGACGGTATTGGGCATATCGATGAAGGAGGTTACTCCACCAGCTATAGCTG
Organism: uncultured Saprospiraceae bacterium; assembly: GCA_964534315.1. Classification (GTDB taxonomy): domain Bacteria; phylum Bacteroidota; class Bacteroidia; order Chitinophagales; family Saprospiraceae; genus CAZHOV01. The sequence goes on from CAZHOV010000082.1 coordinate 23,068, forward strand.
CCTTACTTTCGGTATACAGGTCGCCTTTATGAGTTAGTCCCGGATCTCTGAAGTGGACTTGTCCGTCAATGATACCGGGGAACAGATGTTTACCTGTTCCGTCAATGACCTTTTGATTGGGGCCGGGGTCAATATCTCCAATTTGCTGAATACGCCCGTCGGATATTAACACATCAGCGACAAAAGATGTTTCTTCGTTTACGATGGTTGGATTTTTGATCAGTATGTCTTGCTTCATGGGTTGAATTTCGTTTTTTCGGGAGCAAAGGTATGGAATGAAAAGGAATGAAAAAAAAATAAATAGGAGGGGTTGAGAGAGGAAAAACTTTGTTTTTTTTAGCCATCAAATATTCTTCTTGGGGAGCTTTGGTTTTATTTTTCTTCTTCCAAGGAACGAGGCAGTTGGAGTAAGAAAGGTATGCAATTATCGTAATTTAACTCATAATAATTAATCCCTAAATTGATAGTATTGTAGTATTGCTCTAAGTTATCCTTATAATATTTTTCAGATTGTATTTTCCATGCTCTACTATTTATATTCTTTGACAAAAACCACTTTTCCAATAGGCGGGCACTCCTTCCATTACCATCCCAAAATGGATGGATATGCACAAACTTCAAGTGAATGAGCGATGCATGGTAGAATAATTCAGGTATTGAAAGTTCTTTTTCAAATAAGAAATGAATATCCTGGAATAATTCCTTCATTTTATCTGGCACATATTGAGGCTCAATAGCTAAATAGACCAATCCGGTATTGTCAAATACTCCCATTCTATCATTTCTGTAGATACCTCTCTTATCCTTTATCAAGATAGTTTGACTTAATATTTTATGTGCTTTTAAGAGGTTCTTTTCAGTAAGTTCATTTTCTTTTGCAAATTCGTATGCTTTGATTAAATCTTGAATTTCTTGAATTTCTTTTCTGGGTTTGAATTGTTCCTTACTGATCATTGAATTCATAAAGGAATTTAGATCTACAGAATTTCCTTCAATATTTGAGGAAAAAACAGCAGAAGCCTTAATCCTGTAGTCTAAATTTACTTTTCCATCAGAAAAATCTATGGAGGAAAAAAAGTCCTCCATATCTATTTCCAGATTATCAAGGTATTTGTTAAAATATTTTTTATGGGTTATCCTCATAGTAACGATTGATACAAGCTAAAGCAGAAAGAGATAATAAGGGGGTTTATTTTTTTCATTAATCTTAATAATTGATCTTTCGCCTGCGAAAGATCAATTAGTAACTATAAAATCAACATTACCTATCACTGCACAATCCACATATTTATTGTCGTCATAATCTTTTTCTATTAGTCTCCATTTGAAGTGAGCTTCTTTCGGGATGACATTTCTTAAATTCAGTAAGGCTTCTGCAATATTAATAGCCACTATTTCATTGGCCTTAATTTCGAGTATTTCAACGTATTCATTTAAAATCTCGTTACTGATTACCAGTTCATAGTCGCCATTCAGTAAACCATCAAATGTTGGCCGATACTTAGACCTTTTGGGAATTGAAACAATTAAAATGTTGGTATCCATTACGATCCTCATGCTTACTCATATTTTGTCCGCATGTGTTCGTTTAACCACTCGTCCATTGTCTCATTCGACCATCCCTTTGAATCCCACAAGTCGTCCATCTCTTTTGTGGCTTTTTCCGCAAAATATTTAGCTAATAGATCTCTTATCTCTATAATTTGAGCTTCGCTCAGATCATAGCTAAAAACCTTTAAGAGTTCTAGTTGAAGGTTCGTTAATCTTTTTGCTGCTTGCATTTTAATAATTCTTTACTTTCTTAAACACCCAAAGATAAGGATTTAGTTTCTCCTCCTCATATATTGATTTTTCTTAATTGTATGTAACGCTTAGCTAGAGGCTGTGCTAGTGTTTCTTGGTTAAGTTATATAGAAAATAGATTTGAGTCAATCATACTATGGTGAACTAGCATGGGCGTCTAGTTTATGTTGAACGAAATCGCCTACGGCGATAGTTCTGCTCTTGCATGATTGCCAAA
>CAZHOV010000083.1:0-14612 GCA_964534315.1 uncultured Saprospiraceae bacterium
GGCCTCTTGAACATATGTGGTTTACAATTATTATTAATTTCATTCTTCATTCGTGTTGACTAACGTCCACACTACTTAATTTTGCACTTTTGTACCCTCTGCACCCTTTTAAACCCTCCATATCTTTGCTTGTGTAGACGAAAGTCCAAATCACGATTTCATTCTGATCTTCGCCTCAACCTTTTCAAAAACCATCTCTACTGCCTCTTGTACACTCATTTCCCCCGTTTTTAGCTCCAAAAAGGGATCAACGGGAGGTTCATAGGGAGAATCAATCCCTGTAAATCCTTTGATCTCTCCTTTACGAGCTTTAGCATACAGGCCTTTGACGTCACGTGATTCACAAAGTTCGAGCGGGGCGTTGACATAAATTTCCAGAAAATCATTTTCGCCAATGATCGAACGCGCAAAATCCCGGATAGCGATCGTGGGACTGATAAAAGACGCTAAGGTAATAATCCCTGAATTCAGATACAATTTGGCAACTTCAGCGATACGACGGATATTCTCTTTCCGGTCTTCGAGGCTAAATCCCAAGTTGTTGTTGACACCCGAACGGATATTATCGCCATCCAATACCTGAGCAAAATAACCTGCATTGAAAAGCCTGCGCTCCAGATGCTGCGCAATAGTACTCTTGCCGGAGCCCGACAAACCAGTGAACCAGAGCACCTTACTGCGCTGACCAAGACGTTCCTCCCGGTCTTCACGCTGAATTAGCCGGTCAAATATGGGATGTATATTGGTTGACAAAGCTTTAGACTATTTTGATTTAAATAAATTTCGGATCACTCCTCTTGGAGCCATTTGCCAGGCCCGCTCGTGCAAATAATAAATGAGCAGCTTTAGCACCAACTCCAGCCCTGCTACTAAGGTCGACTTTTCCAAAACCTCATCACAATCAGTTGTGCTGAAAATCGTGTAAGCCAGAATAAACGTAGTTGATGTGGCAATTGCTCTCCAGGTAATTGCCTTGAGAATACTCCTGGTATGCGACTCTTTTTGTGTTGCCATTTATTAACGAGATTTCTAAGCAAATATGCAAAAGTAAACATCCTCTATAAATTTACCTGCATGAATTGCTCATTTTCTCGATAACGCAGACCCAAACGCATTTTTAGCTTTTTACGGCTCCGCCTTTGATAAGTCGGAACTTAATCTCAGGAATCTAGGTGGTTTGTCTTAAGTTGCGCCTATTAAATCAGGAGAACTAACTAATCGCTTCTACCCGGGCAACTTGGTTGACAACCTATTACTCTACCTTAATCAGCAACTTCGGATCGACTTCCATAGAAAGAGCAACGCCGAGATGCTCTAATTCAATAACAAAGCTATTTTTACTTTTTTGGCTTCTAAAAACCCCTTGCAGTCCCGTCAAATGACCTCCAATAATTTCAACACGGTCACCAGAGAGATAACTCTTTTTTTCAACCTCGACCGGAACAGCGTCGCCCGCCACTCTTCTCAAGATTTCAATTTCTCTTTCAGGAATAGCCAATAAATTATTCGCTATTTTGACAAACCCAACTACGTGTTCGGTTCGCAATACCCGGATATATTCTTTTTTAGTGATCCATACAAAAACATAACAACTCAGCAGCGGGAGTTCCACCTTTTTAACTTTACTTGCATATCTCCGGATTTTCTGTTGCAGCGGTACGTATGCTTCTATGCCTTGCTCCTGTAGTTTTCTTACCACAAATTTTTCGCATTTATACCTGGTGTAAATAGCAAACCACCTACATTGAGAGTCCTGCAAATGATTTTCAGGCCGCATAGCTGTTCTATTCATTTGTAAATCGTCATTTTCAACTCTATTGATCAATTAAAGCCTCCAATACATTAACCCTTCAAACCCCTCCGGATCATAGATGGCTTTCAAATCCATAATAATTGCATTCTCTTTACATATTTCCTTAAAATAAGACGGTTTCAAGGCTTTGTAATCTTTGTGGGCTACCGAAATGATAACCGCATCATACCCATCTGAAATTTGATCTACCATACTGAATTTATATTCCGAGGCCACCTCATTGGGCGAAGCATGGGGATCAACGATGTGAACATGTATAGAATAATCCATCAACTCATGCACCAGATCTCCGACTTTTGAATTCCGGATATCAGCCACATCTTCTTTAAAGGTAATGCCCATCACCAATACTTTTGAGTTTTGGGGGGATTTCCCTTTATGTAGCATGATCTGAATCAATCGTTTGGCTATAAAGCGGGGCATTTCATCATTGATCCGGCGCCCACTCAAAATAACCTGAGGATCGTACCCCAATTCTTTAGACTTATGTAGTAAATAGTAAGGGTCCACCCCAATGCAATGACCGCCAACCAGGCCGGGATAAAACTTCAGAAAATTCCACTTTGTACTGGCCGCTTTGATCACTTCATAGGTATCAATGCCCATTTTATCGAAAATGATAGAGAGCTCATTCATAAAGGAAATGTTCAGGTCACGCTGGGTGTTTTCAATCACTTTAGCTGCCTCTGCAACTTTTATAGAGGAAGCTTCATAAATGCCGGCGGTAATGATCTGGCCATAAACTTTTGAAATTTCCTTCAGGGATTCTTCATCCGAGCCGCTGACGATCTTCAGGATCTTATCGATGGTCCGCTTTTTATCTCCCGGATTAATGCGCTCGGGAGAATAGCCGATCTTAAAATCTTCTCCCAGCTTCATTCCGGATAATTTTTCCAGAATCGGCAAGCAGTCTTCTTCCGTACAGCCGGGATAGACGGTTGATTCAAAAATTACATAATCGCCCTTTTTCAACGCCTTCCCCACTGCCGTGGAAGCCGCTTTTAAAGGTCCCAAATCAGGCACCCGGTGATCATCAACCGGTGTGGGAACAGCGACTACAAAAAAATGAGCGGCATGAATATCCTCCTCATTGGCGGTAAAAACAATGTCTTTATCTTCAAAAACACTATTTTCCAATTCATTGGAAGGGTCAATACCTTGCTGCATCAACGCAACCCGATCAGCACTGATGTCAAATCCGATAACTTTAAAGTATTTTCCGAATTCGAGGGCAATTGGCAATCCAACATAGCCCAATCCAATAACACAAATAAGCTTCTCCTTTCGTAATAATTCCTGGTACATATAACACAGTTTGGTCAGCTAATTACAATTCTATTTTTTGAACATTTCCGTTTTTCAGTTTATAGCGTTCCCCGCTTTCAGGGCAAGTGGCCACTCCGTCTTCATTAAAATTTAGCCGGTGTCCGTATTCACTCATCCAACCGATCTGGCGGGAGGGATTTCCAACGACCAATGCGTAAGGAAGCACGGCCTTTGTCACAACTGCACCTGCTCCTATAAATGCATAAGCACCGATCGGATTCCCGCAAACAATAGTTGCATTTGCTCCGATAGTGGCCCCTTGACCTACAGTCGTTTTCATATATTCGCCCCTCCTATTCACCGCGCTTCTGGGATTAATCACGTTGGTAAACACCATCGAAGGCCCCAGAAAGACATCATCTTCGCAAATAACACCGGTATATATGCTTACGTTGTTTTGTACTTTTACATTTCTACCCAGTTTGACATCCGCTGCAATAAAAACATTTTGGCCGATATTGCACTGCTCTCCAATTTCAGCGCCAGGCATCAAATGACTGAAGTGCCATATTTTAGCTCCTTTTCCAATAATGCAGCCCTCATCAATGATGGCCGTTGGGTGAACGAAATAATCTTTTTTTTCCATAGGCGGTTCACTCTGAAATTTTAGCCTGAATTTCCAATCGTTCAAATACCCGCTCTGCTACACGGTCACCAATGGCCAGAGAAGAGGTCGCCGCGGGCGAGGGTGCGTTCCAGACATTCACAATATGTCCTTTTTCTGTGATCAGATAATCATCGACCATCTGCCCGTCCACCCGGCAAGCCATTGCTCGTACTCCCGCTCCCCCCCGCACCAAATCATCCATCCCCACTTCCGGAATGAGGTGCTGTAAGGCTTTCACAAAAGCAGCCTTAGAATACGAGCGGTACAATTCTCCCAACCCCGTTTTCCAATACTTTGCCGCTAATTTTCTGAACCCGGGAAAGCGAAGCGTTTCCCAAAATTCCTGCCAGTCAAAATCCCACCGGCTGTAACCTTCCCGCTTAAAAGCCAATACGGCATTGGGGCCCGCCTCAATACCTCCGTCAATCATCCGGGTGTAATGTACTCCTAAAAAGGGAAAATTGGGGTCGGGAACGGGATAAATCAGATTGTTGACCAAATGCTCTTTTTCTTTCTTTAATTCATAATACTCCCCCCGGAAGGGCACTACCTGTACAGGCTGGTCATCTTCTGTCATCTCTCCCACCTTATCCGCATAAAGCCCCGCGCAATTGACCACCACCTTGGTCGAAAATTCCCCATTGGTAGTGACAATCACAGCCTCCTTTGAACGCTGTCGTATCCCCTCTACTTTACAGTTTAGAACGACCTCTCCATCCATCTCCTCAAATAGATTGGCATATGCTTCCGCTACTCTCCGGTAATTGATGATCCCTGATTGCGGTACATAGATCGCTTCTACTCCTTTGACATGCGGTTCAATTTCTTTCAACTCGCCGGGATCAATCAGGCGGATGCCTTCCAGGCCATTTTGGCTGCCTCGCTCCAGAATACGGTGCAAAAGCGGACGCTGATCTTCGCTGGTGGCGACAATTACCTTGCCGCAAATCTCGTGAGGAATATCATAATTCTTTGCAAAATCTACCAACTGCTGATACCCGTCACGACAATTCACCGCTTTCAAACTTCCGGGTTTATAGTAAATTCCCGAATGGATCACCCCGCTATTATGACCAGTCTGGTGATCAGCAACCGCACCTTCTTTTTCCAACACCGCTATTTTCAAGGAGCGGTGTGCTTTCTTGAGCTTAAATGCCGTTGCCAGGCCAATGATGCCTGCTCCGATCACGATAATATCATATGTATTTGAATTAGACATATCTATTTTATCACTTTTATTAATTCTCCTTAGCCCAAAGCACGAGCGGAGCCGGATCAAATTGACGGAGATCTTTCTTTTCCCATTCCTGTTCCGAATAGATCAAATACCTGATTTTCCGGTTGATCACTTGCTCAGCTTTCTCAATAAGCTGAATTAAATACTTGGTATCGATATCGCCAATAAAGATCAAATCAATGATTTCGCTATCCAGCCCCTTGGCAAATCGCCCGGTTAGAAAGACGCGCTCCACATCGCCCAAACGCTCCACCACATTTTCGATAATGCGGTCAAGGCCGATATGTTTCAAAATGATACTATGGACTTCTTTAAATAGAGGATGGCTAATATTAGCCCGGAAAATTTTTTTATTGCCTTCCATTTGTGATGTAAGCATACCTGCCCCTTCAAGGCGGTTTAATTCCAGACGGATGGCGTTGGTAGATTCCCCAAATTCCTGCTCCAGGCTTCGGAGATAGGCCGTAGTGTTGCTGTTTAAAAAAAACTTCAGCAACAATTTTATCCGGGTTTTTGACGAAATCAACGTCTCGATCATTGCTACTAATTGAGTAGCAAAACTACTCAATAATATAAGAAAAAAACAAAAATTGTAGGGTTAATTTTGTATTAAATCTCGGGTTAGGCGTATAGGTGTGCCACACCTATAGGTGGGGCACAATTTCCTAGACATTGTAATTCAGCACGCTGGCCAGCCATTTTTCGGCAGTTTCTTGAGTCATCCCTTTGCGTTGAGCGTAATCTTTTACCTGATCTTTGGAAATATGGCCCAGCCCAAAGTATTTCGAATCGGGATGGGCAAAATACCAACCACTGACGGAAGCCGCCGGATACATCGCGTAACTTTCCGTCAACGTTATACCGATATTTTTTTCAACGTCCAACAATTCCCACAATATACCTTTCTCTGTATGCTCAGGACAAGCCGGATAGCCCGGGGCCGGACGTATGCCCTGATATTGTTCTTTGATCAAGGCATCATTATCAAACGACTCATTGGTGGCATACCCCCAAAACTCCTTGCGTACCCGCTCGTGCATGCGCTCGGCAAAAGCTTCTGCCAGCCTGTCTGCCAGGGCTTTTAATAGAATCGCCTGGTAGTCATCGTGATCTGCCTCAAACTCGCGGATCTTCTCTTCAATACCAACACCAGTGGTTACGGCGAAAGCACCTATATAATCCTTCCGCACCCCTTTGGGCGCAATGAAATCGGCTAATGAAAAATTAGGCTGTCCTGGTGCCTTTTCTCTCTGCTGCCGCAAAAAATTAAGCACAAAATCAGCTTTTTCTATACTACCATTACTAAAAATCTCCACCTGATCATGCTCCAGAGCACTGGCAGGAAACAATCCGATAATTCCTTTGGCGGTTAACCACTTTTCATCAATGATCCGGCGTAGCATGCTGCGCGCATCGTTATATAATTTTTGCGCTTCTTTCCCAACTACCTCATCTTCCAGAATATTAGGAAATTTACCTCTTAATTGCCAACTGGTGAAGAAGGGCGTCCAATCAATGTAATTTGCCAACTCTTCGATAGCGTAATCTTCAAAAATATGAACGCCCGGTTGCTTAGGAGCCGGCGGCGTATATGTCGACCAATCAATGGTCCAACGATTTTCGCGAGCTTTCTTTAAAGAGATATATTTCTTATTGGATTGACGATTGGCCCGGTTCTCTTTAATCTTCTTGTAATTAGACTTGGTATCCAGAATAAAATTATTGCGGGCATTTTCATCTTCACTGAGTAACGTACTAGCAACACTGACACTTCGGGAAGCATCCAAAACGTGAATGGCAGGCCCGTGGTACTGAGGAGCGATTTTTACAGCAGTATGAGTCTTTGAAGTCGTAGCCCCTCCAATTAAAAGCGGGATATCAAAACCTTGCCGCTCCATTTCTTTGGCAACGTGCACCATTTCATCCAACGAAGGCGTGATCAATCCGCTCAACCCGATGATATCAACGTCATGTTCTCTAGCTGCATCCAGGATCTTCTGAGCAGGAACCATTACCCCTAAATCGATAATCTCGAAATTATTGCAACCCAGCACTACTCCAACTATATTCTTCCCAATATCGTGTACATCTCCTTTTACCGTAGCCAGCAAAATTTTTCCTTTTGCTCTACTTCCCTTTTTAGCTTTCTGAGCTTCTATATATGGAGTAAGATAAGCCACCGCTTTTTTCATGACGCGGGCACTTTTTACAACCTGTGGTAAGAACATTTTACCAGAACCAAACAGGTCTCCCACCTTATTCATACCATCCATCAATGGACCTTCGATAACAGCCAGGGGCTCATCGATCTTTTGACGCGCTTCTTCGGTATCTTCTTCAATAAATTCGGTAATGCCTTTTATTAACGCATGAGACAACCGACCTTCCACACCAGCCTCCCGCCAGCTCAGATCTTTCTTGATCATCTTGCCCCCTCCTTTGACCCGCTCCGCATAACTGGTTAATGCATCGGTAGCATCCGGGTTGCGGTTGAATAAAACATCTTCTACAAGGGTAAGCAATTCTTTTGGAACATCCTCATATACCTCGATCATCCCGGCATTCACAATCCCCATATCCATTCCGGCTTTAATCGCATGATAAAGAAACGCAGAATGCATCGCTTCCCGAACGGCATTATTCCCTCTAAAGGAAAAGGAAATATTACTTACCCCTCCGCTGATCATCGCTCCCGGGCATTGCTCTTTGATCTGACGTGTTGCTTCAATAAAATGAATCGCATAGTTATTGTGTTCTTCAATCCCGGTCGCCACGGCGAAAATGTTAGGATCAAAAATAATGTCCTGAGGTTTGAACCCTACTTGTGTGGTGAGGATATCATAAGCACGTTTGCAAATTGCTACTTTGCGTTCTGTAGTATCCGCCTGACCTTCTTCGTCGAAGGCCATCACAATGACAGCGGCTCCGTAACGTCTCACCGTTTTAGCTTGTTTAATAAAGGCTTCTTCTCCTTCCTTTAGGGAAATACTATTTACCACACACTTCCCCTGTACACACTTTAAGCCGGCTTCGATCACCTCAAACTTGGAAGAGTCGATCATAATGGGCAATTTGGCAATATCTGGCTCCGACATGATCAGGTGAAGAAATTCAACCATCACCTCCTTGGAGTCCAATAGGCCTTCATCCATATTCACATCGATCATTTGCGCGCCCCCTTCCACCTGTTGCTGGGCTACGGAAAGCGCCTCGGCATAATCGCCCGACCGGATCAGGCGGGCAAATTTGCGTGAACCCGTTACATTTGTCCGTTCTCCAATATTTACAAAATTGGTTTCCGGCCTAATCACTAATGGCTCCAAACCGCTAAGCTTTGCATACCCGGGCACTTTAGGAATAGACCTTGGTACCACCCCTTTAACGCCTTCAGCCATTGCGCGGATGTGCTCGGGAGTAGTCCCGCAACAACCACCGATTATATTGACAAAACCACTATTGGCAAAATCGCGAATATACTCAGTCATCTCTTCAGCTCCCTGATCATATTCGCCAAACTCATTGGGAAGCCCCGCATTTGGATAAGCGCTAATATGGCAATCGGCAATGGTAGATAATTCTTCCAGATAAGGTCGCATTTCCTGAGCTCCCAATGCACAGTTTAGTCCAACACTCAATAAATTCATATGACTAATAGAAATCCAGAATGCCTCCACTGTCTGCCCCGATAAGGTCCTGCCGCTGGCATCCGTTATGGTCCCGGAGATCATAATTGGCAGCTCTTTTCCCTGATCTTCGAACAACTCATCAATAGCGTACAGGGCCGCTTTGGCATTGAGCGTATCAAAGATCGTCTCCACCAATAGGATATCTACCCCGCCTTCCATCAGCCCCTTGGCCTGCTCATAATAGGCTGCTCTCAAATCGTCAAAAGTGACGGCCCGGTAACCTGGATTGTTAACGTCGGGAGAAAGGGAAGCGGTCCGATTGGTAGGCCCCAAAGCCCCAGCTACAAATCTCGGATTTTCTCCATTCCCCTTATTGAATTCATCTGCAGCCTCCCTTGCCAACTTTGCCGACTCGTAGCTCATCTCATAAGCCAATGATGCCATATCGTAATCGGCTTGAGAAATGGAATTACTACTAAAGGTATTGGTTTCTATAATATCCGCACCGGCATCGAGGTAGGCTTTATGAATAGCTTTGATGATACCCGGCTGAGTCAGCGATAATAACTCATTATTACCTTTAAGATCTTTGTGGTACTCAGCAAACCGATCTCCCCGATAATCGCTTTCGGTTAAGTCATATCGCTGGATCATCGTTCCCATTGCTCCGTCCAGAACCAGAATACGATCTTTAAGTAAAGTTTGAATTGCTTTCATCAGAAATAAAGTTTCATGTAAAAGACAAAATAGACTTATCCTGTTAATTGTTTAACTAGGCGGTAAAATATACGTTTTAGTTGACTTAAGAACAAATAAAAAAGAACAAGGTTATGCTTGAGCAACATAACCTTGGCCAACAATTTTAGCTATTCATTCTGAATAACCAATAAGAAGAAGGAAAAACAAGTAGAATAATCACAATTTCACTGTTTTTTATGAATCAACAATTAATTGAGTGTTAACTCTACTTAAAGAATTTTGTAATTTTCACACGTATCAATTAAATTTTTAATTAACTTTTTAAAAATCATATCGCCTGTCTGCAATATTCATCCTGAATCCGCCTCCCAGGTAAAAGACTTCCTGATTCTCGGCAGGAAGTTCTGTTTCTTTTTTTCGGTAGAACGCTTCCAACTCAATAAATCCATTGTGAAAAATCTGATAACTGGCCCGTAGTCCTACTATCCTTATGGTTGATTCATTTCCCTGAAAAAGAGCGTTATCAAAATCCCGAACCCTGGTGCCGCTGGGCAGCAGAATATTATTCCCCCAATTCTGCATCGGCTCATCCTCACCTACCGTCGCTTGAATAAATCGGCCCTCAAAGGATAATCGCTGCAACGGCACATACCGCAACCGAACAATCCATTCTCTAAAATTAGCCCCCAACGGATGGGCCAACGGCTGGTTATAGTGCGCATAATTGGCCGTACTGTCTCCATGCGTATACGTATATGGCCGCACGGTATTGATCTCTACCTGCCCGTCGAGCTGATCAATTCCAAACATATCGATATATTTCACCCCAGCCTGAACCCCAAATTTATTGGCCCACCACCCTCGCCGCTCCAGCAACAACTCGTCAAATTTAAACTCATCTAAAATCAATTGGCCATATAGCTGAAAACGCTTCCACAGATTAGCTTTCACATCCAGTCCGATCAATACATTATCCGGACTTCCCACCATTTGCTCTACGGTACGGTATAATATTATGGGGTTTAAATACTGCCATTCCAACTGATCACCCCGATCAAAAACGACCGCTTCAAATAGCCCCACCGACAAAGAGGGATTGATCTGGTAGCCCAGATAATGTGCTGCCAAGTACTTTTTAGGTACCGCATTATCGCCCGGAATAGCCGCTGCAGAAGTGGCGTTCAACTCAGCAAATAGATTTTGGTAGTGTATCCTGCCAACCTGAGTGTTGAGCTTGAGATAGAAGTAATTGTTAGAAAAATCAGAAAGGAAAAGCGAGCGGTAACCATTGCCGATAAAATGACGTCCATGCCCAAATTGCAGCCCAATGTGGTTGGAAATATTAAATCCGATATACCCCTGTCCATTCAGGTAATCATACCCATTCGTAATATCGAATAAGGTACTCTGATAAGTTTTGTAAAATCCGGCGCCCGGCACTGCCAAATCACGGGTGATCCGGTCATTGACATAATCCGGAAACCGTTGTTGTGTTTCAATTATATTGGTGTAAAAATATACCCGGTCGTCAATACCGCCCCGCAATTCTACTCCCCGTTGGTTTAAAAAAACAGGCTCCTGCTCATCGTTCGCATTTGCAAAGCGCAGGTTGAGCAAGGGATTGACCCTAAGATGGAAAAACTTATCATTAACCTCTACGAAGTTGGCGGGGGTTGGATAAAAGATTTTAAAAATAGGCTTTTTTCTTTTTTTGTAGTAGGGGCTCTTCAGGCTGGCCTCTACCTGAGTCTGGGGAAGGGAATCCTTATCCCAAATAATCCTCTGATCAGGACCTCCGAGTGTTGTCGGAAAATCTGCTGTTGCCAGCCATTCATTATTATCGTTCATGATATACCACCAGTTGAAGCGGTCTTTTTGACTCATGGTGGAGGTATCCATTTGTAAAGCGTAGGCAGTCGCTTGTTTTCTGGTGTAAAATTTCAGGGCGGCATGAAAGGGCGGTCTAATGCCGCTTTGGATCTCCATACGGTTCAGCATATGATAGGCGGGATTATCCAAAGGGAGTCCGGAACCTTGACCGTATAATGGAAAGGAAACAAAAATAAAGCATGAAAAGTGAAGCATGAAGGATGCTAAACAGGAACGTATTGAGTTATTTGTAGTCATGCCAGGGTTAGTTATAGCGCAAAACTACTAAAAGGCAAGGGAGAAAGGAGAAAAAGTTTTTCAAACTTTTTCTCCTTTTTATTTTATTCTTTGATAAAAGAAACTGACCAATCCAGGGCGCGATCTGCACCTTTAAGGAAATAAACACCTTTGGGAAGAGTTGCAATGGAGACTCTCGCGTCTTGAGGATCTAGGACAAAAGCTCCCATGAATTGCCCTTGGACATTGAATAATTGGCAAGACGTGATCTCGTTGGGCAAATTGGAAGTATCTAAATAAAGGAATGCTCCGCTTGCCGGATTGGGATAGGCTTTTACTTGTGGTACCTCCGTCTGGAAATCCGGTATATTTGTTGTCATCGTTTCTACAATGAGTTGTAATTCTCGCACCGTCCGGTCCACTTCCTCCCCATTTCGATAGGTAGTAACCTCGAAAGCAATATTATAAACACCTGGTATTTGGGCGGCATCCCAAACCAATGTACCTGTCTCCAAATTGAGGGTTAAGGTATTATCAGGCCCGGGGTCAATCATTTCCGGAGATAAAAAATTCGGCACAGGTGAGTCCAGGCTCTGAAGAGGCATGGTCAATACATAATTAAAACTATCCCCATCAACATCAGTAGCTCCATGATTGCAGGTGTAAGGTTGCCCTACTACCACAAAATCCACTAACTCCCCGGAAAAAACAGGGCCCTCATTCGGCTCGTTACTAAGCGTAAACTGCGTCTGGAGTGCCATCGGGACTTGTTCAGAATTAGGCGAATTGATGTTTAAGCAACCCCCAATCCGGTTGGTTCCCTGGAACGAAAGCGTATAAGTCCCGGTAGTAGCATAATTGTGCGTGTCTCGGTAAATATTTTTCCTAACATTGGGGCTGATTAACTCTCCGGCAGGAAATCCTTCGGTATTCAAAGGGCCGTTGATCCTGTAAATAACATCGCAACTACCATCACCCCAGCATAACTGAATACTATCGCGAATGGGCTCAGTACTATAGATGTCTTCATGTAAATGATTACCGTGGCTTCAATTTGCTGATCTCCAATTTGGCGGTAATTAATCTCGCCTGATCGTAGAGAAGTGGCTAAACTTTCAGTAAAATTGGATAAAAAAAACAAGAGCAGGAAGAAAAAGTAAATAACTTTTATAACTAAAATATTTTTTATTTCCATCACGGTAAGATTGCTATTATGGTTGGGTAGGAATAAAAAAAAAGCGATACGCAACAACAGGTATCGCCAAAAAATGTCCACTATAGATGAAAAGAAAGTTTAATTTTTATCTGAGATGACCCAAACAAGGATCAGAACCGTTAGAATCTTCATAAAAGATAGTTTATACCTAATACTTTCTGTTAACTTAACGTTAAAAGTAATCATTTGTTTGTTAAAAATACAATTTTTCAACCTATTTTTTATAAAAAAATACGATTATCAAAACTAAATTTGGCGACAAGGTCTCGCGTCTTATGCTAACCTCTGCGTTTTTTTACGATGGAATTTAAATGTTTTCACGATGTTTGATCGTGACGAATACGAGTCAAAATATTCATTCCCCTAGCTCATTCCCATTTAACTTAGCTAAGCCTTGTTCGTGGCCAGCTTCAATACTTTCTACTTTCTACTTTCCACTCTAACATACTCCGGTAATTCAATATCATCGCTCAAATCCGGATTAGCTATTGGCTCCTCATAACCTTTCTTAAAGGGCAATACCCCTGCCCAAACGGGTAAATCGAGGTCTCTTTTATCATCACTCGCAGGTCCGGTCCTGATCTTTGCGGAAGCATCTTCCATCGTGATTCCCACCACACCGGTCGCTTTCAGCTCCCCGTCTGTAGGCTGGCGGGCATCGCTCCAGCGGCCGGGTAGGATTTTCTCTGTAAAAACTTCAAGGATATCGTTTTTCTCCTTCGGATCATCAACCCAAAACGTCTTTCCAAAAACGACAACCGAATGATAATTCATGGAGTGATGAAATACTGACCGCGCCAGGACCAGCCCATCTAGTGCTGTAACGGTAAGGCAAACAGGAGTTCCAGGCGGTAGTTGGCTCAAAAAATGACTTTTGAAGGAACCATGAATGTATAGTTTTTCATTAATTCGACAGTATGCGGTCGGAATGGCAAAAGGCAGATCGTTTTTGGTGTAAGCAATCGTACAAAGCATATTATCATCCAGGATTTTAAAAATAGTTTCCTTATCATAATGTCCCCTGTCAGCTAATCTGCTTATCTTCGTTTTTTCATTTTTCTCGAACATAGATTTAATTTTTTTTGGTTTCGGGAAAATTCGTTTTATTTAGTACGTAATGGATAATACATATACCATAAAGTTGCCCCAGTTTGAGGGTCCTTTCGACCTTCTTCTGTTCTTTATTGAACGGGACGAACTCGATATTCACGATATTCCTATTGCAAAAATAACAGAAGATTTTTTAGATTACATTCAGGCTATGGAAGCGCTGAATATCGATCTGGCCAGCGAGTTTATATTGGTAGCTGCAACACTAATGCGTATCAAAGCCAAAATGCTAATTCCTAGAAGGCCCTTGGATGAAGAAGGCAATGAGATCGACCCAAGGGAGGAATTGGTGCAACGCCTGCTCGAATACAAACGCTACAAAAGTGTACTGGAAGAAATGCGCGTGATGGAAGAACAGCGAGGCAAGCAAAAAGAGCGGGGCAATGTAACTGCCGAATTAAAAAGTCTCGCTACCAAAGCACTCGTAGATATCGAGTTAGAATCGGTTACCCTATTCAAATTACTACGAGCATTTGAACGTTCTTTAGAGCGCTATCAATCCAGAACCGCCCCTAAACCGGTCCACCGGATATACAAGTACAATTATACCATTCAGCAACAGCAATCCTATATCCAATCAAAAATAAAAAAGGGAAAGAAAACCGGTTTTTCCGATATTTTCCAGGTATGCGAAGATCGGATGCACGCCATCATCACTTTTCTTGCCCTTCTGGAGCTACTTAATTTGCAACAAGTCAACATCATACAAGGTGTAGGGATCAATAATTTTTGGCTAACGAAGTAAACCCGAAGGACAAGAAGACCGGAGGACCAGAGGACCGGAGCAGTCTGAAGGACTGACATCCCCTTAACTAGGTGGCAACGCCCCTAGAACCAGAGGACCGGAGCAGTCTGAAGGACTGACATCCCCT
>CAZHOV010000083.1:14712-24649 GCA_964534315.1 uncultured Saprospiraceae bacterium
TGGCAACGCCCCTAGAACCAGAGGACCGGAGCAGTCTGAAGGACTGACATCCCCTCAACTAGGCGGCAGCGCCCCTAGAACCGGAGGACCGGAGCAGTCTGAAGGACTGACATCCCCTTAACTAAGCGACAGCGCCCCTAGAACCGGAGGACCAGAAGACCAGTGTCTTCTCTTAAGACTAACGGGGCTTCTGCCCCAACTTCAATTGCTTGATAATCTTCTGCTCTATCCAGGAATAGGGAAGCCACTTAAAAATCCGAACAGACCCAATCACATCATAATCATCCATTAATTCGAAGGCCAGCGCTCTTCCAAGCCCACTAGAAATACCGGTGATAAAAATTGTTGGTTTCATTCTTGGCGACTTAGCAATAATATAATTTAGAAATAGTAATTTAATGAAATAATAAATCTAGATTTCGACTGCATAAATGATCAGAGATCATTTTCACTATTCCGTTAAGTCGTTATTTCGCTCCCTCATTATATCGCCCTAATACAACACCATATCAAACTGCCTTCGGTACTTTTTAGTTAGTTCGTGATGATTTCCCCAAATATGGAATAGAGCGATAGCTGCTCTCCTGGGCATTTCTTTAGAAAAAGACTTGTCAATCGAAGTCGCTTCGATAATTTTCTGGATACCCGTTTCGGGATCACTGCCATGAAGGGCAAGTTTAGCTTCGACAAGCGCCTTCCCAACAGGTGTTTCCTGATCTTCTTGCAGTTCCATTAAAGTAGAAAGAGAGAAAATATCTTCTTTATAAGGATGAAGAGGGTCGCCTAGGCGGATATCCGTTAATAGCGCCTTGGCCTCTTCCGGCTCTGAAAAAACGAGATGGCGAGCGAGGGCCATCTTCGCCTCTTTCAGCTCCGGATGTTGAAGGTAGATTTCATTTAAGGACTTCATCAATTCAGGGTCGGGAATAACAGTTTCTTTTTCCAGCAACTCGAATAAGGCTATTTTTTGCGGACTCGGCAATTTTTCTTCCAGCCATTTTTGGATCGCCACCTTTGACAATACACCGGAAAATTCGGCCAGGACTCGCCCTTTGAAAAACATTTTTACATTAGGAATCCCCATCACCCGGTAATGCGTAGCCAATTCCGTATGCTCATCCGTATTTACTTTTACTAAATCCCACTTATCAGCCTGTTCTTCGGCCAATTCTTCAATGATGGGGGCCAACATTAGGCAAGGCCCACACCAGGGAGCCCAAAAATCCACTAATACCGGTTTGTCAAAACTTTTATCTAATACTTGTTTCTGAAAGTCAAGAGATTCCATAAGATGGTCTATTTTTATTGCTATTCAACTCAATAATAAGTATAATAGTTCAACGATCAATAAATACTAAAAAAGAATGCAGTCAAACTATCTTTGGCAGGACAAACATTCCACATTTTTTATTAAAAAGTAGTGACTTTTCTCACTCGTATTTGAAATAAATAATCAGTATATTTATATGTATGAAGTTTTTTCGAACAGAAGAAAAACTTCCAATTTCATTAACCTAAAATCCGTCTCCATCATGTCAGAAGAAAAAAAAGTTGACGAAACCAACAATATTGAAGAAACTCAAAACCACGATAATATGCCAAATGACAATAAAACAGACCCGAAAGTAATCGCGATTATTTCCTACATTACTTTCGTAGGTTGGTTAGCCGCATTAATCCTCCAACAAAACAGCAAAGCGGAATTCAGCTCTTTCCACATCCGTCAATCACTCGGTATCCACTTGCTATCAGCTGTATCATGGGTGGTCGTTTGGATACCTGTTGTAGGTTGGGTAGTCGGTATCTTCATTTTTGTCCTCTGGCTACTCGGACTGATCTCCGCCATACAGGATCAAATGAAACCGCTCCCTGTCGTCGGCGATTATTTTCAGGATTGGTTTAAGTCGCTGTGAGGCAGGCGCTAATGCTTTTGTTGAGATATTGAAGGGGGGTTAGGTGTTTATTTGTTGAGGTGTTGAGGAGTTTATTTGTTGAGGTGTTGAACTGTTGAACTGTTGAAGATTATGGAAATTTCAACATGCTTTCCTAAGTTGAGCTCTTTTAAGAGCATTTAACTTGTTCGCAATTTCGTTTTTTAGTATTCTGAGTTCATTTAAGTCATCATCGCTTATCCAACCAAGATCAGCAGCTATTATTAATTGATTCAATAACTCCATTAAGCTACCAAAGGCTATCTCGGTAAACCGGGCCTGCTCCTTATACGATCCTCTGGATGAGCCTTCTGCCAAATTAGAAGGAACTGAAATGGCAGCCCTTCTGATTTGGCTTACCAACCCAAATAATTCAGATTTTGGAAATCCCTGAGTAGTCTTATATAAAATCTTTACTAAATCTCTAGAGTTATTCCAAACCTATAACCTCTCAAAGGAATACTTGTAATTCTTTTTCATGCCAATTTAGTTTTATATCTTACATAGCTAAAATTCTTACCACTTCACCACTTCACCACTTCACCACTTCACCACTTCACCACTTCACCACTTCAATCCAGCAAAATCTCCAGTAGTTGCTTCGCCGCTATCGGGATCACCGTTCCGGGGCCGAATACGCCGGCAACACCTTCTTTGAATAAGAAATCATAATCGCGAGGCGGGATAATACCACCAACGACAACCAATATGTCCTCGCGTTCCAATTCTTTAAGTGCGGCGATAGTTTCGGGGACTAACGTTTTATGACCGGCAGCCAATGAAGATATACCCAAAATATGGACGTCATTTTCCACTGCCTGACGAGCGGCTTCTTTCGGAGTTTGAAAAAGGGCTCCGATATCGACGTCGAAGCCAAGATCTGCAAAACTGGTGGCGATGACCTTCGCTCCCCGATCATGGCCATCCTGCCCCAATTTGGCTACCATAATACGGGGACGCCGACCTTCCTTCGAAGCAAACCGGTCAGCCATTTGACGCGCTTCTTGAAAATGTACATCCTTCTCAGCCTCCTGAGAATATACCCCGGAAACCATCTTGGAATCCGCAATAAACCGCCCGTATTGACGCTCCATCGCATAGGAGATCTCCCCTAACGTAGCCCGCTCACGAGCCGCATCGACCGCTAAAGCCAGCAAATTACCCTCGCCCGATTTTGCGGCTTCATAAATACGTTCTAAGCATTGCTGAACGGCCGTGTCGTCGCGATTGGCTTTGACCTCTTTTATCCGCTTGATCTGTGATTCCCGAACAGCAGAATTATCTACTTCCAAAATTTCTATCTCCTCTTCTTCATCCGTTTGGTAAATGTTGATCCCAACGATCTTATCCTGCCCGCTATCAATACGGGCCTGCTTGCGTGCTGCCGCCTCTTCAATCCGAAGTTTAGGAAGGCCATTCTCTATCGCCTTAGCCATGCCGCCGAGCCCCTCAATTTCCTGAATATGCTCCCATGCCCGCTTGACTAATGCATCCGTCAAATACTCTATATAATAAGAACCGCCCCAAGGGTCTATGGCCCTGGTAATATCCGTTTCTTTTTGGAGATACAATTGCGTCTCCCGCGCAATTTTAGCAGAAAAATCAGTAGGTAACGCCAATGCCTCATCAAACGAATTGGTATGCAAGGATTGCGTTCCCCCAAAGATGGCAGCCAGTGCTTCGACACAGGTACGGGCGACATTATTGTATGGATCCTGTTCCGTAAGGCTGTATCCGGAGGTCTGACAATGCGTACGCAAAGCCATCGACTTAACGTTTTGCGGATCAAACTGCCCGACTAACTTTGCCCAAAGCAACCTGCCGGCACGCATCTTCGCAATTTCCATAAAGTGATTCATGCCAATGCCCCAGAAGAAAGAGATCCGCGGAGCAAAATCATCAATCCCCAATCCGGCCTTTAACCCGGCCCGGATGTATTCTACACCGTCTGCCAGCGTATACGCCAGCTCAATATCTGCTGGAGCTCCCGCCTCGTGCATATGGTAACCACTCACACTGATCGAGTTAAACCGCGGCATATTTTTAGCCGTGTACTCGAAAATATCGGCAATCAAACGCATCGAGGGAATGGGCGGATAGATAAAGGTGTTACGCACCATAAACTCCTTTAGAATGTCATTTTGAATAGTCCCGCTCAACTGCTCCGGCTTCACGCCTTGCTCCTCAGCAGCCACAATGTAAAAGGCCATCACCGGGATCACTGCGCCGTTCATCGTCATGGATACCGACATCTTATCCAGAGGGATCTGATCAAATAAGATCTTCATGTCTTCTACCGAATCGATTGCAACTCCCGCTTTTCCTACATCACCAACAACTCGTTCGTGATCAGAATCATACCCCCGGTGAGTAGCCAGATCAAAAGCGACAGAAAGCCCTTTCTGACCCGCTGCCAGATTGCGGCGGTAAAAGGCATTGCTCTCCTCAGCTGTTGAGAAGCCCGAATATTGGCGGATCGTCCAGGGACGTACCGTGTACATAGAGCCATAAGGCCCTCGCAAATAAGGCGGAATCCCCGATACATAGTTCAGGTGAGTCATCTCCTTTAATTCCTCTTCCGTATACTCCGCTCTTAAGGGTATCTGTTCTTTCGTCATCCAGCTTTTTGAAGACCTATTAACTGCTTTCTTTTGGGGTTTGGAAAGTTGTATTTTTGAAAAATCAGGACGTTTAACCATAGTGACTGCTTTTTTTGACTAATATAGAAAAATGTCAACAGTGAATGGCAAACCGAGGGTAGAATCTTTGACATACTGAATTGGTAAACTTCTCTGAGTCTTTAATTTCGAACATCTCCATATGAAAATAACGCTTCAGAATATCAAGCCATTTAAAAAGGCGGCCCCTGCATACACAGGCACCGCCATCGTCGAAAACTACCGAATTAATCATATAGATGCCATTTCACTCCATTTTTGGTGGTTGAATGGCCGAAAGAAATAAATTTAAAAAGTTGCTTTTCCCCGTGGGATTCACCTATCTTTGAGTTATAAAAAAAAGAGACTGTGATAAATTTTTCCAGATTTGAACTTGACAATGGCTTGCGGGTGTTGGTGCACGAAGATCCCAGCACCCCAATGGCTGCGGTTAATGTATTGTATAATGTTGGCTCCAGGGATGAACTGCCCGAAAAGACTGGTTTTGCCCACTTGTTCGAGCACCTGATGTTTGGCGGTTCTGAAAACATCCCCGATTTTGACGGGCCTATCCAACAAGCCGGCGGAGACAGTAACGCGTTTACGAATAACGACATCACCAATTTTTACGATATCCTTCCGGCACATAATCTAGAGACCGCTTTCTGGCTGGAATCAGACCGTATGTTGCAACTCCGGTTTGACGAGCACAACCTGGAAGTTCAGCGGAAAGTTGTCCTGGAAGAATTTAAAGAAACCTGCCTCAATCAACCCTACGGCGATGTCTGGCATCACATAGCCGACCTTGCCTATCACGTGCACCCCTATCGCTGGCCAACAATCGGCAAGATTCCTCAACACGTAGAGGAAGCTTCTTTGGACGATGTCAAAGAATTCTTTTACCGCTTCTATCGCCCCAATAATGCTATTTTAGTAGTTGCCGGTAATGTAACTGAAAACCAGGTAAAAAATCTTTCAGAAAGATGGTTCGGAGATATTCCCAGAGGAAAGGTAGCTCCCAGAACGTTGCCGCGCGAGCCCAAACAAGTGCAATTGAAACAAAAGGTCCAAAAAGGCAAAGTGCCTGTCGATGCCCTTTACCTGGCCTTCCACACTGCTGACCGCTGGTCTAAAGACTACTATGCTACGGATCTGCTTTCCGATGTGCTCTGCAACGGGCCTTCTTCCAGACTCTATCGTAGACTGTTGAAGGAACAACAACTCTTTACCCACATCGATGCCTTCATCACCGGAAGCCTCGATCCCGGATTGCTGATCATAGAAGGTAAACCGGCAGAGGGCGTGAGCATAAAAGAGGCAGAGGCCGCCATATGGAAAGAACTTGAACTGTTGAAGAAAGAACCTATTACAGAACAAGAATTACAAAAGATCAAAAATAAGATTGAAGCAAACCTGATCTTCTCAGAAACCAATAGTCTCAATAAAGCCATGAACCTGGCCTATTTCGAGCTCCTTAATGATGCAGATTTGATCAATAAAGAAGCGATGCTTTACCAGCAAGTGACGGCAAAGGATATTCACCGAATGGCCAACGAGATCCTAACGGAAGAGAATTGCTCCGAGTTATACTACCTGACTGATAAATAAATCAAAACTCCAATCGCTCTACCACCCGCCACGGATGAAGCTTGGCTAAATCCAGAGTGAAAGATACCCGGCGCCAGTACGAGCGGTTGTCTAGCATGCCATAAATATCATTGATCTCACTTGAATTTATGATGGGAAAATAAATTCCAAATACACCATTACCATACTCAAGGCTGAGTCCCCCACTCCACAAAAAAGTAGTAGCCTGCTCAGGGTCTACCGTATTATCATACAACACCATATCAAAATAGGGCTTTACCGGTAAAATGGCAGGCATCCTTAGCGGTAGTTCTGATTTCAGGTTTAGGGCCAACAGGAAGTCATTAGACTGACCGATTAGATTGGCAAAAGGCGAACCAAAAGCGGTTTTCATCCCGCCTTCTCTAAGCATCACCTGCTGTGTCCAAATGCCGGTTTGATCACTCCTGCCAAAAAAGAAATGATCGTAGTTAAAATCATTGAACCCCTCATAAGTAGCCGCAAATGACTGAGCAAAGATCGTCTCATGTCCCACTTCATTGACCGGCATCGCTCCGGCAAAAATGCGGTAAGAAAAGCGACGGCCTTCCGCAAAGGAGACATGCTGGATAAACTCCAGAGAAGTCCTTAAAACATTCAAATCCTGTTGATTAATGAAGTCGGTCTGCAAATATTCCGCCTCCAGTTGAAGCCTGAACGGATTGATCTTAGAACGATTAGTAAGAACATAATTAATATCAAAGGACCAGTTGCTGTTTTTTTCCTTGCTGACGGTTTTCCCATCATTTGAAAATACATGGTCGTCCTGCCACCAAAAAACCGGTCGCAACCTCAACTCCTGATAAGTCCTGCTCCTAGCCGCTTTGGCAAAATAAAAAGCAAGATAAGGAGCAATACGCTCATACTTTAAATACTTATCGACCTCCGGATCAGGCAATTGCCAGGTATATTCATAATGAAAACTCCGGGCTGTCATTCCTAGCTGGATGCGGTCAAAAGCGCCCTTATTGAAATACCAGTTATAACGAACTTCGCCAATACCTGCTATCTCCCTGGTGAGTGGGCTAAAAAAGGGAATGACCCCAAACTCCAGCCGCTTATTTAACAACGCTTTATTGTAGATGGCCGCTCCAAACAGTAACTTGTCATAGTTATTCCAGGCTAATGCCGGAAAAAGGAAAAAAGAAGTCCGCTCCGGATTTTCCACCCCACCTAAAACCCGCGGATTCAATCCATGAATTTTTTTAAAAAGCCCTCTTGTACGGATGAGATTGTTGTATCGATAGACGTCGAGAGTAGAATAATTATTGTCAAGTATAAAATACCGTTCATTGCCATTCTGCGGAACCTGAATTTCCTGCTTGCCCGTAAACCCTTCCAGGTATTCCGTTTCTATTGGTTCCTTATCTTTATCCAGGGAAGTGAGCGATATTGGCAGATTGACCTTTCCTTTATTTTTTAGAGTTAGGTTATAATAATTCCCTTTTTTTCGGATGCCTGAAATGGCATAATCCACCTGGTTGGCAGACCCGATCATACCATCAAAGAACCAGCTTAAATCTTGATCGCAGTTGGTCATCCAATGTGCTTTAAAATCCTCTGGTTGCGGATGTTTAAACTTCCATTTTTCATAAAAGGTATGCATGATGGAGTCAAACTGAATTGCTCCGACACTTTCTTCCAGCACTTTCAGTGCCTTGGATGGTTTTGAATAGGCACCAATAAAATAATTGATTGATGAAAAGTCGGCCGAATGCGTTGTAGGTGGTTGGTCTAGCCGCCTCCTGGCCTGAAACAAATAGCCCAGATCATCCAGATCATATTCTATTCCTCCTGTTACGATCCTCGGCAAAAAATCCAGGTTTTGCTTTGGGTGAAAGGCATCCATATACCCTTTTTCATAATAAGAATTGATTCCTTCATCTAGCCAGGGATGCGCGCGCTCATCAAAAGCCAGGATGCCGTAAAACCAATTATGCCCCACCTCATGCGCTATCACCTGATCAAGAGAAACAGCATCTCCCGACAAACCGATAACGGTAATCATCGGGTATTCCATTCCGGCGCCCGCACTTAGAGCTGATTGTACCGCTGAGGCGTGCGGGTAAGGATACTCTCCTACATATTGAGCATAAAACAATACCGCCCGGTCTAGGTAAGTGGTCGCATCTTTCCATAAATTGGCCTCGTCATTCGTAAAATAGGCCCAGGTATCCACCGTCCTTCCCGAGGGCATCTGCACACTGCTTTTCTGAACATAAAACCGCTTATCCGCAAACCAGGCAAAGTCGTGCACGTCTTTGGCAACAAACCGGATCGTCTTTTTCTCAGGACTTGACGGCGGGATACCATTTCTACGGCTAAAGCCCCGGTCAATCCTGATATTCGCCTCCTTTACACGCTCCTCCAGAAAGTCATATTCTGATGCGGTTCTCAACTCCCCGGTGGCCGCCACTACATAATTTTTGGGAAGCGTTATAGAAACATCAAAACTACCAAACTCCGAATAAAACTCCCCCTGGTCCAGGTAAGGCATGGGGTGCCACCCTTTTTTATCGTAAACGGCAGGTTTAGGATACCACTGGGTAATTTGGTAGGACTCTCCCACATGTCCCAACCGGGAAAAAGAAGCCGGTATCTTCACTAAAAAAGGCGTTTCGATCCTTATCTTCTCACCACTGTTGAGCGTAGATGGTAAAAAGATCAAAGCAATGTCAATAAAATCCGGATGGTACATCCACTGAAGTTCCTTCCCGCCACTCTGAAAATTCAGGGAATCAATATATCCCAGGTCCTCATCTGCTGCAAAATAAAAATCGGTACTGCCGTTTTGAAGTTGCTGCTCGGCAAAAGCTGTAGAGCGATTACGGTAAGCGTTTGGCCATAAATGAAAATACAAGGTATCCAGATCATCAGGCGAATTATTTATATATTCAATCTTTATATTCCCTTTCAAGAGATGCGTTTGATCAAATAATTCTACCTCAATTTGACTATTAACCTCTTGCTGCCAATATTTCTCCTGCGCATTAGTATGGAAAAAGAAAAAAAGTAAAAGAAAAAGGAATATAAATTTTGATTGCATATTTTCTTTTTTTAAAGCGTTTTATAATCAAAAGTACTAATTATCATGAATAGAATTGCCCTTTTATGCTCAATGTTAAACTTAATACTTGCCCCTCTGATAGCGCAAGATACTACCCCCACTTTCCCCGACGACTGGCTTGGCGAATGGGAGGGCACCATGACCATTTCTCAGCCGGGCACTGAGTCCGCAAAAATACCGATGTCTATGTCTATCAGCACTACGGATGAGGAAGGTCGTTATGAATGGAAAACTAATTACAATCCGGGAGCAGAGAATGCTGTTGAAAAAAATTATGTACTGGCTGAACTAAATACCGCAAAAGGGCTTTACCTTATAGACGAACAAAATTCCATACTTATGGAATCCTATTTCGTCAATGGGAAATTGATGAGCTGGTACGAAGTCAGCCAAAATCTGATTTTTGTATCCTATGAACTCAAAGATGCCCAAACCCTGCAAATGGAAATCATTGCCGGAAAAGATCGCCCCATAAGCACCACCGGCAGAGATACGATAGATGGAGCCGCCATCCCGGAAGTCAATACCTTCCCTATCAACGCCACCCAAATTGGGGTGCTCAAGAAAAAGTAACCAATTATTCGTATATTTGCCTTTATCTTTCGTTGAATCGTTGAATCGTTGAATCGTTGAATCGTTGAATCGTTGAATCGTTG
>CAZHOV010000084.1:0-21257 GCA_964534315.1 uncultured Saprospiraceae bacterium
CCCGACCCGCTGATTACAAATCAGCTGCTCTGGCCAACTGAGCTATGCTGGCTGATCAACTTTTCTCGCCCCCTCTTTTCGAAAGCGATTGCAAAGATACATTATTAAATCAAATTTTTCTAAAAAAATTCTCTTTAAATCCATTTTTTAGAAAAAAAATAAGATTTACCTAAAAATCATTAAAAAAGAAAAGGGGTTGCACGATCGTGCAACCCCTTTTCTTTTTTGTACGGAAGACAATACCTAGTAGGCTGATGCCCTTCGACGTTCTTTGTATTTTACGAGTTGACGCTTGAGGGAGTCGATGGCTTTGTCAACCGAATTTTCAAATGTTTTACTGGTTTCTTTAACAAACAAAATGCTTCCGGGAATGCTTACCTGTACTTCAGCGATTTTGTCTCTGACCTGACCAGAATTTTCTAGCTTTAAAATCACCTTGGTATCGATGATCCGGTCATTAAATTGCACAAGTTTCTTTAGTTTTCTTTCGATGTAGCCCAATAATTTTTTATCAGCAGAAAAATGTACGGATTGGGTGATTACTTTCATATAACTCACATTTAAGTTAAAAAATTGGATGCTAAAACGTTGTGTATAGTTCTACATCATAGGCAGGTTCAATTTCTTTAATTTTTTCAATTAACATTCCTAACAAATATAAAAATTTTTTCGAATAATCTCAATTCTACAACACAAAATTTTGAAACTTTCTATTTTATTGGCCTTATATTTCAAATTAATAGTAAACTTCGCTTCCCCATAAGCTTTTACTTTTCATCATCTCCGGCCTTTGGATGGGCCTGCTTGTATACTTTTTTTAATTGCTCAATGGTATTATGCATATATACCTGGGTAGCTGCCAGGCTGGAATGCCCCAACAGATCTTTAATCGCATTCAGGTCAGCCCCATTCTCTGATAGATGGGTAGCAAAAGAGTGACGCAATACATGCGGACTCCGCTGCTCGGCAGTTGTAATTTGAGACAAGTATTTCTTAACTGTAAGATACACCAGGTTGGGATAGATCGGAGCGCCTTTGTTTGTTCGTAAAAGTATATCATCATCGACTTCTAATTTGAAGGTGTTTTTCCTTAGCTCAAGATAGTTTTTCAGTATGGTTATAAGATATGAACTTAACGGCAGTACTCGCTCTTTATTCCCCTTTCCCAAAACTTTAAGGCTTTGATTCGACCAATCGATATCTTTGGTCTTCAGACCGACCAATTCAGACCGCCGAAGGCCACATCCGTACAACAATTCCAATACCAGCCGGTCTCTCCAACCTACATGATCATTTTCAAATTGCTCTTCCTCAAATAGCGGCTTTAACGTTTGCTCCGGGATAAATACCGGCAACCGCTTCCCCGTCTTAGGAGCAATCACCTTCAACATTGGATTCTGTTCGATCAACTCTCGCTTTAATAAAAATTTGAAATACGTCTTTAACGTAGACAATTTCCGGTTGATCGACCGGGCCTTGATGCCCTCATTGATCATCGACACAATCCAGGAACGTATGTGAAAAGCCTCTACTCTGCTGGAATCCGTCACCTGAAAAGCTTCCTCAGCAAATTGAGCAAATTGTTTCAGATCATTTTGGTAAGCCTCAACCGTGTGTTTGGAAGCACGCTTTTCAAATTGAAGGTATTTTATGAAGGTCGTATTGATCATCGAATAAAATTATGAAGCCATCGAAGTTCGTTGACCCTAATCTTAAAGATACCTATTTTTATTCATTAATGTGATATTTTATCCACTCTACCAATTCCCCCCTTCCCTTTACTAGCCCCCCGATTTGAACATTTTTACATAAAAAGAGAGTCCTTTCGCCACTTAGTTGCATACTTCTGCAATCTTTCATTTGCTGAAACAAATCTGCAGACACCGGCTCTTTCCATATCCGCTGAAGAACGAGCGAACGCCCTTTATCGCTCAAAAAATTGAATACTTCCGAATGGTCGTGATGTTCCCGAAAATATCCGTTTTCTTCATCCAGTGCAGATTCGACCTGATAGCAATAGCGATTCAGGACAACCTGATCAACCCTTGCAGAAATAAAAAAGGATAAAGAATCTGTTTTTTCTTTGTTTAGATAACTACCAGTCCTTTCCAACAGGCCCTGCTCCAATACTTTCTTGTTGGTCTGGGCCTGAGCTGATATACCGGTATTGGAATGGGCTGACAGCCGTTCAAAAATCAAAGCTGCTGCTGACCGCTCTCCGGCATCGGGCGAATTGGCTAGTGCCACAGCTTTTAACAACCTAAACTTATCGTTAAATGGCTCTGAAAAGCTTATGATATAAGCCTCCGTTTTTGTTGCCACCTCTTTCCAGCGCCCTTTAGCCCCTTCCGCACAAAGCGTATTTAGCAAAATCATCGGGTTCTCAGGATCCAAGGCTAGCGCTCTTGCGAAGCTCTCTCCGGCCAAGTCAATGTAGAGCTGGCGACTTTCTATTTCTTCTGGGGTCAATTGCTCCAGCCCTCTCGACCAAGGCTTATTTATCCTCGAATTCCAGTCTAACTCCAGGGGTAGAACAAACAGATCCGGGCTTTTATCGGATAAGTTCATCGCCCACAGGAGGCAATTAACACCAAAATTATTGAGCAATTCCGCACTCTGGAAGTAACTGGTAATATAGCTGTAGGATGCCTTTGCAAACTGGTATTCTCCCATTGCCACCAGATAATTTGATATTTCATAGAGACTTATCAGTTCGTCGATGATCTGCTCAACTTCCTTTACAGTTTCCAACCGCTCTTCAAAAGGAGGATATCCTTCAAGTTTTTTTTTATTTAACCCGTAAGCTGCATAAAGTTGTCGAATCACCTCTCTAAAGACCAGATCAGACCGATAGTTTGCCAGGTAAGCTCCAAACAATCCCTGAATATCTGCAGCCTTTTCAGAATGGTAATCGGCACCAGGGGCTTTGTCAAACGCCAAAAAATTAGTGACCACTTTCTGTTCGCCCGAATTCTGAAACGCGTGTGCCAGCTCGTGTCCCAGAATGAAAGCCAGGGCGTTTAAGGAATCCGGTCCAAATTGACTACAAATATCAAACACCTTTTCATCAAGTACAATCGTGTTAGATAGGGGCCGGTATTGAGCTCCTCCCTGCAGGGTCTGTTCACTGATCTTCACAAGAGGAATGGGTTGATAAAAGTGGCCAAAAGCGTTGTAAAGATCATTGAGTGTCTGCTCCGCCACAATGAGCTGATCGTTTCTCTCAGCCCGAGTGGCTCCTAGAAGGGCAAAGAGCAGAGTTGCAGTAAGCATGAGCGGTTTCATAAGGTTCTATTGGTTTAATTGATGGAGGATATTTTTTGCTTTTTGGGAATAGATCGGAGCTTCTTTTTGGACCAGATCTTTAAACAGATCAATGGCTTTGCTTTCCAGTTCTTGATCTTCCTGAAGCCTGGATAGCTGCAAATAGGTGAGTCCAAGGTACCACTTAGCATCGTCGGCCAGGGGATAGGGAGATAATTCATTCAACCTTTGTAAAATCTTCCGGGCATCCTGGTATTGGCTATATTCCATCCTGCACAAAGCCAAATAGAAGGAGGCAATGGAATCTCGCGGATATTGTTGGGCATATTGCTCCAACAGGTTGGAAGCTTTCTCTGTTTGTTGGTCTTGCAGAGCATTCAAAGCCTCCAAAAGTTGTTGTTTCTGTTCTTTTTTTGGATCTGCCATACCTTGAGCGGATAACAGGTCTCTAATATCGGTGAGCTGTTCGTTTTGAATCGTAAAAAAACGGGCATAAGCCGGGTGCCCCTCCCCTTTAGGATTTAGTACCTGGGGATATAAAAAAAAAGCTACCGTCAGGATAGCAGCAGCAACGGCAAGCAGAGCGAAAATTCTGTATGCCGGATATTTCGCACTTTTTATTTCCTGATGCGTACGTTCGAAGAACGCTTCCTCCTCCAGTTGGTCAGCTACCTTGTCTACACTCGCCCTGAATTGCTGTTCTCCAAAATGCTCAGCTCCAGTTTGAATATCTTTCAGTATCTGAAATTCTTGAAAAAGTTCAGTATCGGTTACCAGTCGCTTTTCAAAGTCCGTTTTTTCCGCTTCCGTCATTTCCTGATGAAGGTATCTTTCGATGAGTTCTATATTGGTGTAGTTATTGTCCATATTCTATTCGTTTAAAAGCTCCAGATAGCGCGGATGTTCCCGGATCATTTTGATCATTTTTTTCAAACATCTTCCTTTTTTCACCTTGACAGCTGCTTCTGAGTTATCCATTTCCCGCGCAATCTCCTTAATCCGCTTTTTTTGAAAATAAAATTGAAGTATGATTTTTTGGCAACCTTCACTTAATTGATGCAGCATTTCGGATACCAGCAAATGGCGTTCTTCATATTGTTTTTTTTGTTCGAGAACGTCCCGTGTATTTTCTTTCAATTGGATAGAAATGCCTTGCATATGTTGAACGTCTTTTTTCCCTCTAAGTTTGTACAACCACATTCTTTTAGCAATAGAATGGATGTAGGTACTCAACTTGGAAGTCAGGGAGAAATCTGTTTTATGGATCGCTTTATAAACGACGATCAGCACCTCTTGAAAGAGGTCCCGCGCATCGTTTTCGGTCCCGCTATTCTTCAACACGAAGCGAGCAACCATCGGATAGTACTGTTTGTATAGATACCCTACGGTATCAGAAGATCCCTTTTTCAGTTCTTCTAAGATTTCCTGATCAGATAAGGCTGAAATCTCTTTTGACATGTATAGCAGATTTATCGAATAGGTAACAGTATGTCGCTAGTTGTTCTCAATATAAGACAAATTTACTCTTTGATTTCAAATGCAAAAGAATAGACCCCTGCCGAACCAACGGGGATATTCGCCGTATATCCACTTCCCCGAAGGGAATTATCCGATAAGGTTTCCCTTAGGAGCATCTCCAGGGGATGGGGTGACTCCTGGTTATTCAAGTCAGTTCCGCGGGTTTGTTCGATCATTTTCAGATTAAGAGGGGTTGTCGAAACGATCAATTTGAGAACTTCAAGGCCTGTGGGGGGCTCTACCACCAATCCTTCGGAAAACCGAAAGGCTTCTCCGGGCTCAAGGTAGTAATCTTCAGGAGTTTTACCTGGCATGGGAAAAACGACATATTTCTCATGGTTGGGAGTAATATCAGCCAGACTAAAATAAAATGGGGCTTCTCCTGTATTTTTTACCGTTAGAAAAACTTCCTGTCCGCATTTAAGAACAGGGTCCGATGTGTTTAAAAACAGCCTACCCTCCTTACCGGTGAGCTCAACAGCTCCTTTCAATAACGGGTGAGGAACAGACAGTTCTCTCAGAAACTTTGACTGAGCATAGGCAAAAATAGTTTTTCGAATGTTAATCAAAAGCGTGGAATAAGTTTCCTGAGGAGCAAGCGGAGCAGTCATCAGCACTGTACCATCGAAGCATACAATCGAAATGTTTTGCTGGTCGTCATCGCACAACAGCCACACATCTCCACCTTTCTTTACCAATCTCATCAATTTACTTTCCTGAATGGTTTGCTGTAACTCTTTTTTTAATGCTCCTTCGGGTAGGGACAAATTTATATCAGCTACGAGATCGCCGTAATTGTAGGCCTCTACTTCAAGGCGGGCCCGTGTCAAGATAACTTTGGGTAGCGGTTTTTCAAAGACTACATTGGATTCGGTAACAGATGCCCAATCGACAATTCCGCTCATAGCGGCAGGAGCATCCGGGTCATCCCATGCAAGTCGGAGCTCGCTACCGACGTTCAATCCATTTAAGATTCCTCCGTTTATTTCGAGGGTATATTGATCAATCTGCTTATTAGGCAGAAAATAATCAACCGTTTTTTTCTTTTGGGCATTGAAGAGCAATGTTTCCAGATCCCCTTCAGCCTGTGGAATTTGCCGGAAGGTAAGGGACCCCATTTCCAGCCGTATCCGGTCGAAAACCTCCTGAAAGCTGGCAGATGAAGTTGCAGACACCAGGTTTTTACAGAGCAGATAGGTATACAATCCGTAAGGTGTGCCGTCATCTGTTTGGTATTCGTAACTCAGCTGTTGAGGAGAAGAGCTGAAGAAGCTGATCATTGGAGCCAGACGATTTGATTTCTTTTGTACTTCTCTTCGCCAGGTGTTGGATTCCGTTTCTTCAGGAGGGTAGTTTTTAATATAGTCCTTATCGGCCATGGGAACATCAGTTCCCCTTACGGTGGTCAACCCTCTGGTGCCCGTACCGGAGTGGCAGGCATCGAGGGAGACAATAAATTGACCCTTGGGTCCTAGGTTTTTACGGATTTGAAAGAAGAGCTTTCCGAGTGTCTCATCGCGGATCAGTTGTTCGCCTTCATACACCCCTTTTTGGTAATACTTTGGAGAGTTGTAAGGCACTAATGCCTCGTCGTATCCGTCGATTTCGTCGCCGTTATCATCTTTGATTTGTTGGCCATGGCCTGAAAAGTGGAAAAAGAGGATAGCGCCTTTGCGGGCATTTTTCAGGAGCTTTTCCTCGATGGCTTCAATAATCGCCGATTTGGTCGCTTTTGCACTTCGAAGGTGGTAGATATTTTCATCAGAGAATCCTTTAGAAAGGAGTGTTTTATGCAATAATTCCAGGTCATTTTCTCCATGTAGGGAGGGCCATTGGGTGTTTTCTTCGTATTCATTTAATCCGATCAGGAGAGCGATTCTGTCCAAAGATTGGCATATGGAGATACCCATAGCTGAAATCACCACGAAAAAGGTGCAGAAAAGTAGCTTATTTTTTAGGAGGTGCATCTTCCACATGAATTATTTACGGAAGTTAATTTATAAAAAACTTTTCTAATTTTTTTCTCGCGCCCCGTTACCTTTTTCCACTTCCGCAATAAATCACCATATCAGCTAAGGGGGGTAACCAATGGTCCCACCTATTGATATCCCTTTAGGACACATAAAAATTTGTGCAAAGACCTCATTCACATTCAAAAAGCCTTTTATTAAAAATCAACTTACTTATGAAAAAATTAGCCTTTCTTTTAATCTGTTCCTTCTTGTATTTAAATGTTCATAGTCAGTGTAATCAAGCCACTAATGTAACATTGAACGCTTCATGGCAGAGTTATGGAGCCGGCTGGTATCAATTTAATCCTCCAACGGATGGAGTTGTAGAGCTTTGTCAGCTTGGGCTATTGTATGATGTATACGACCTTTGCATCAATGGCAGTCCGGTAAATCCACTGACTTTAATCCCTACCGGGGAGTATTGTGGAACGGATTTTTGCGGAGATCATTTTACCCAGTTACTTCCTGTATCCGGGAGCAATCCGATCTATTTCCAATTTCAATTTCCTTTCGGTGACCCCTGCGGTGACTTTATAAACCTCCGTTTTCTGGAGCAGGGAGATGATTGTTTAGACCCTGCTCCGATCAGTTGCGATCAAACCAATAGTTTTACCACCGATAATTTCTCTAATGTTTTTAATTTCCATGACCTGGCAGGCTGCAATGGCCCTACCGTCAATATGACGGGGCAGGATAAAGTTTTTGAGCTCACGATCACCAGCCCTGAAGATATTACCATATCAATGCTTTCCAATAAGCAAAATCGAGATTTTTTGGGTGTTTTTCAGACCTGTTCAGACTGTATTTCAGGTTGTTTTCTGGAGAATTGCGTAGGCTTTTCTCAAACAAACTCAGGTACAGAGGAAGTTATTATTCCCAATGCATTTGGTACGTACCTGATCGTTGCAGACTGGAATCCTTTTAATGATCCGGATCTGCTGGAAGGCAATACCTTTACCGTCTCGGTAACTTGCGGTAGTCCATGCGATCAACCGGAACAGCTTCTCTGCGGAGTGACCGCCTTCTCAGCAACCACCAATGAAACCAATGATTTCAATGCCTCAGATTATAGCGGCTGTTATAATGGAGGCGCCTCATTCAATGGCCCGGACAAATTATTTGAGATCAATAAACCCACCAGCCAAGGTAATTTAATGGTCAACCTCGCCTCTCCGTTTGCTTCTGACCTTAATGTTTTCCTGTTCGACCAGTGTGGTGGCACCTGTCTGGCAGCCGGCACTCCTTTATCTTATTTTGAATATATTTTTGATACGGATCCTCCTCTACCCGCAGGCAATTATACCCTTGTAGTAGACGGGGCAAGCAATACGAATGGTTATGGTTTTGAAATCACCGTCACTTGTGGCGATCTGAATTGCGGGAACGCAACCGAGTTGGAGTGTGGCGACTACTTATTTCAGGAAAATAACTTTTTTGGCAATAATAACACCAGTATTTTTGCTTGTGATGATAATGGGGTATCTGCCGGTTACACTGGTAATGAAATGGTTTATTTCATTGACCTACCGGATGTTGCTGACGTAACCATCGAATTAAATAATATTGCCAATAATCAGGATTTTGATCTATTGCTCTTGGATAATTGCAATGAACTGGACTGTGCCCTCAGCAGTCAGAGCGGAGCCGGCATTTCAGAACAGATCATCGCTCCTGGCTTGTCTCCAGGGATTCATTATATCGTCGTAGAAGCCTGGGATGGTTCTTTTGGCCAATTTGACATTTCAGTAGACTGGCAATGCTGTGAGGATATCATTATTGAGGATTGTGATATTTTACTATGTGAATATGTAGGGTTGGACTCCATTGGGCAGATCGAATATTGTTTTGAAATTGATTATGGGGGCGTCGATCCTATACCCCTCACGCACAATTGGGTAACGCTCGATGGAGATACTATTATCCCTTATTCAGACAGTATCTACCAGGACTTTTGCTATGCATTTCCAAACCAAGGTGTTTTTGAAATTTGCTATACCGGTCTTACTGAGGAAGGTTGTTTATTCGAATGTTGTAAGATGATCGAAGTTTTCAATCAAAGTGGCGACTTTAACTGTCTATATGGGGATAGTGAATATAATAAGCCCAAGCGAGTAAAGTGGTTTAATGGCGCTATTTATCTGGCAGGGGACAATAGCCCGACTGGTGGAGTTGCAGATGCGAATCCTACGTTTAGTAAATTCGATATGAGTGGGAATTTGATATGGGGGGTAGAGCTAGATCTTTTTGGTAGGATCTGGGATTTTGCACGAGTTGACGACGGGACATTCCTGATCGTTGGCCGAACTCCAATCATTGGGAGTGCCAGCGATAATCAGTCCGTAATTGCGAAGATCGATGACTCTGGCGTTTTACAATGGACCCGGAGATATTCCAATCCTGGGAGGGAGCAATTCGTCAGCATCCACAAAAACCCTAATCCAGGCGATCCCAATTTTCCATATTATGTTTCTGGTTTTCAGAATCCATCCGGCCAAACTAACCAAATTGATGAAGTCGTCCTCTACAATATTGATCAGGATGGCAACATAAACTGGAAAAAATTGATTAATGATGAGCAAGATAATCAGTATGGGCGAGATATCATTGTCCTTCAAAATGGACACATGCTATTGGTTGGAGATATTAGTGGAGCAGCTTATTTGGTAGAAGTAGACGAAGATGGTAATTTAATTCAGGCGCTTTCAGGAAGTGGGTTGAGAAATATCAGCACCGGCTTACAGTTGAATACTGGTGAAATTATATTAGCTGCGCGTTCCGGTAGTCCTCAAATTGGCGTTGTCGTAAAATTGGATGCAAATTTCAATTTGATCTGGGGGGTACAATTCCCCGGTCAGCGTGAACCGCAAAAGCTTGAAATTGATCATAGCGGAAATATTTACACCATTGCAGGAGATCTATCGACAAATACCCCCTATGTAAATAAAATTAATGACAACGGCGCCACAGCAACAGTGGAGTGGATCCGCACCACCGATGACCTCGGAAATGTTGACTTCCGTGATGCCTTTTTTGACGTCCTTGGCGGAGGAAATATTATTTACACCGATGCAAAGACAGTACCGGGTCAGGGCTTTCAGAATGATGACATCCTTTTATTGCTAACAGATAGTGAATTGACTTCTTGTTATACAACAGATCTTACAGTCAATTCTTCAAATTTCACTTTTTCTTTTAACTCAGATAATAACTCTGTTGATAATGATACTACTTTAGGCGTAGCTCAAGACTCTGCAGCAATTACCTGGGGCCCGATGAGGGAATGTTTTTGCGATTCTTGTTCTGCACTATTTACTTATGCGGTTTCTGCAAACGATTGTCTGAATTTTGAATTCACTAGTCAGTCCACTGGTTATAATTTAAACTACAGTTGGGAAATCGACGGTGCCCCGATCTCCCCAATGAACCCGTCGATTTCTGTCACCTTATCTCCTGGTACACATATCGTATGTCTTACGATTGACAATGGAGAATGCATGGATACGTATTGTGACACCATCAATGTGAGTGTTCCTACCTTTACCTTGACTTGCCCGGCAGATCTTACGGTTTCTACAGATCCTGGTGTTTGTAATGCCCTAATCAGCAACCTCCCTTCAGCTACGGTCAACGGCCCGTCTTGTTTAGATGTGGAGGTTGAATGTATTCGTACTGATGGTCAGGGCCTAAATGCTCCGTTTCCTGTTGGTGTTACAACCATCAATTGTGTAGGTACCGACCAATACGGTAATAGCGAAGATTGTCAGTTCCAGGTAGAGGTATTTGATACCGAAGCCCCTACCCTGGTTTGTCCTCCCAACCAGACTATTGCGACTTCTCCCGGGCTTTGTACAGGGGAAGCTCTGATCAGTGTTCCAGACCCGGAAGATAATTGCGCAATAAGCAATTACACGATCACCAGAGATGATAATCAAAACCTGACCGATCCGTGGCCAATCGGTACTACTTGTATAACTTTTGAGGCTACTGATCCTTCCGGAAATACCACTAGTTGTCAAACTTGCGTGACGGTTATTGATGTTGAACCACCGGTATTAAGTTGTTTGTTTTATGATCTTCAGGCTGACCCGGGAGAATGTTTTTCAAACTTCAGCATTCCGAATCCCCAGGCTACCGACAACTGTCAGGGTTCAGGATTATTGTTATTTAATGGCGTTCGGGATGATGGGGAAAACCTCAACGCCCCATGGCCAATCGGAACTACCTGTGTTACCTGGACGGTAACTGACCCTTTTGGAAATTCCAGTACCTGTGAAGAGTGTGTGGCGGTTAGTTATCAATTAGCTTGTCCTACAACAGATACTATATGTGCTGCAACCGAATGCGAAGCAGAACTACCTGATTTTAGAGATTCTATTAGCACCTGTTTTGTTGAAGAATTTGAAACTTATGATAAACACAACTTACTCCTTAGGAGTAATGGAACATTATGGGCGTGGGGTGAAAACACATATGGAAAGTTAGGAGATGGTTCTACTACGAACCAGAACATTCCAATCCAAATAGGTACTCAACAGAATTGGGAAAAACTTGGTGCTGGTTCTATTTCAGAATCTAGCATAGCGATTAAAACTAATGGAACTATGTGGGGCTGGGGTTCCAATAGTAATGGAAATTTAGGGTTAGGGCATAATACAGTTATTGTTAGCACACCTACCCAAGTAGGTTCAGGCACTAATTGGCATCAAGCGGCGCTAGGAAGATTCCATACAATTGCTTTAAGAATAGATGGCACCCTATGGTCATCCGGCCGAAATACATATGGACAATTAGGGTTGGGGAATAATACGGACCAAAATACTTTTACTCAAGTAGGTACTTCCACTAATTGGACGGCGGTAGCTGCAGGATTTTATCATAGCATTGGTTTACAAGCCAATGGCACCCTATGGTCTTGGGGAAATAACAATTATGGTGAATTAGGATTAGGGGATATTATCAATAGGAATACTCCAACCCAAATCGGGACCGATAATGACTGGGTCAAAATTGATGCTGGGGAAAGATTCACTGTAGCCATGAAACAGAATGGAACTATTTGGGCCTGGGGGTTTAATGACGCAGGGCAGTTGGGGATTGGAAGCATGGTTGATCAAAATACTCCGGTTCAAATTGGCATTGATTCTGATTGGATAGATATCGAGGCTGGAGGAGCTCACACTATGGCAATAAAATCAGATGGTACCGTTTGGGCTTGGGGTTGGAATTTTTTTGGACAACTTGGTCTTGGCAACAATACTAACCAAACTTCTCCCGTCCTCACCACTTTCATTTCTGATAAGAACCAACTAAATCTAGGTGGATCGCACTCGATTGCGCAATTAAATACTCCAGTAGGATTAAATTCTTGGGGAAATAATGGTGTAGGACAACTAGGTATTGGAAATAATATAAACCAAAATTTTCCTGTACTACTATTTCCCGGAGGGCTTTCCACACTCGTTCAATCGCCCGCACCTGGTACTCTAGTTGATTTGGGATGTCATCCCGTCACCTTGACTTACACCGATCCTTTAGGAAATACACAAACTTGTAATTTCACCTTTTGTGTAAAAGATACCACTCCCCCCAATTTAACCTGTCCCCCGCCAGCTGTTATATCTACTGATCCGGGCACCTGCGAAGGAACCTTAAATTTCTTACCGTTAGTTACGGACAATTGTACTGCGCCAGGAGATATCGTCTTAGACATTACCCGATCAGATGGAGGGCTACTTTCAGATCCGTGGCCGCTGGGTACCACCGTAGTTACTATTAAAGCGACGGATGAAAGCGGGAATATGACGACCTGTAGCACTGCAGTTACGGTTCAGGATAATGAGCCTCCTCAAATCATATGTAATGATTTTCAGGCCACCACCCTACCTGGAAATTGTGACTCAGCAGAAGTAGATATTGACCTTCCATTCTTCTCCGATAATTGCGACAATAGTCCTTTATTTGCGCCGGTGGGCGTTAGAGACGACGGACTACCGCTAAACGCCCTTTACCCTATCGGACAAACTTGCATTACCTGGACAATAACTGACTTTTCGGGCAACTCCAGTAGTTGTCAAAGCTGTGTGAATGTCACCTTAAATCCAGATGCGTTTTGTGGAGAAGTGAAATGTTTGGTTGGAGACTCATTAGATCAGGTGGTAAGAAGGACTCAATTCATCAATAACCAATTTTTATTGGTCGGATCTCATGGTAATGGCAATAATAGAAGAGGTGCTTTTAGTGGATTTGATACGGATGGAACGCATCTGTTTACCACCACTTTAAATTTCCCATCCGAATTTAGAGATTTTGTACAAACGCCTAATGGATATATAGCTATTGGCCATACCTTACCTTATGGCTTCGGAATCGACAATCAATCGGTCATCGCCAAATTTGACAATAACGGAAATTTAATTTCTTCCAGGACTTTTAATAATTGTGGTCGTGAACTTTTATTCCGTATCATTCGGCATCCGATGCCTGGGAATAGCCAATTCCCTTATTACATTTCGGGACAAGAAACGGATCAAAATGATTGTGTAAATCCTATACAAGGATTTGATGATAATTTTTTGTTAAATATTGATGAGAATTGCAATGTAAACTTTAAGCGGAGATATCACTTAATTGACGATGATTTTTCCAGAGGTTTGATTCCAAAACTTGGAGCAGCTGGAACTGGCAATAATTTAATCCTTTTTGGTAGACGAGACTTGATAAATCACATCCTTGAAGTCAATAGCTTAGGCAACACAGTAAATTCTATTAGACTTAATCAAAATGTCTTTTTCAATGATGCCGTTGAGTTAGCTGATGGAAGTTTAATTTTTGTCGGAGAAGATTTTACCAGTGGCAATGCTGTGATTGTTAAAATGGATCAAAATTACAATCTAATCTGGAATGCAGAGCTCACAAGCCAATCTACTTTTGATGAAATCAAAACTTCGGGTAATGGTGAGCTTTGGATTACCGGAAGAGGGAACAATGGCGTTGCGCGTCCATTTATGAACCTATTCACAGACAATGGTGCTACCCTCACCCATAATTGGACCCGATATTTGGATGACGGGGAGTTGACTTATGGATCTGCATTAATTGATTTAATTCCTGGCGGAAAAATCTTGTATGCAGATACAAGAGTAAATACGACTTCTGGATTAGGAAACAGGGATATTCTTTTAGTGGCAACAGATTTCACAACTGACAGCTGTTTGGTCGTTGTGGATAGTACCATAGCGATGGGAGTCCAATACAATGTGCTTATGGGACAGAACCCAACCTTGATCCCACAGAACAATCCAATTTTTACAACGAGTACTCAATCAAATACGGCTATTTATCAACGAAGTTGCCTATGCTGTAATATTGTCGCAGATTTCAACTTCATGCAATCGCCCACTGACTGCAGGGTATTTAATTTTACCGATCAATCCACAGGAACCGGTTTAACTTATTTCTGGGAATATCCGGGGGGCACTTCTACTCAACAAAACCCAACCATAACATTCTCTCCAATCTCAGGTACGTATGAGGTTTGTTTAACGGTTACAGATCCGGTAGAAGGTTGTATGGAGAAGATCTGTAAGGATGTTACAGTGCTTATTCCCGATTTTGATTTTATCTGTCCTACTGGCATTTCCGCATTCAATGATCCCGGGGAATGTTCAGCTACTGTTTCCGTAACTCAACCCACTATAAATGCACCAAATTGCTTAACGATCCTTTACACTTGTAATAGAAGCGATGGTGGATTATTGACTGCCCCATATCCGGTTGGTACAACAACGATTAACTGTAGTGCAGCGGATCAGTATGGCAATGTAAAAACCTGCTCCTACACGATCACTATCATTGATATTGAACCGCCTAGTCTCGGTTGTGGCGGCCCGTTCACCGTTTTTACCGATCCCGGACTTTGCGAAGCAGATTTTAACTTTTTCCCGTTTGTAACGGATAATTGTACGTTACAAGGAGATATCGTTTTAGATTTCCAGAGAAGTGATAGCGCACCATTTAACGCCAATTGGCCGGAAGGTACAACAACCGTGACGATCACTGCTACAGACGAGGCTGGGAATTTCACCACTTGCACAACCTCCGTAACCGTTATCGATGATGAAGATCCGCAGGTGAATTGTCAGGATTATCAGGTAACCGCTGATCCGGCTACCTGTATGGCCAACTTCACTATTCCAGAGCCTTCAGCGACGGACAATTGTACGATGCCTCCAAACTTTGTATTTTTTGGTGTTCGGAGCGATGGACAATCTCTGAACAGCCCATGGCCATTGGGAACCACCTGTGTTGATTGGACGGTAAGTGATGAAGCAGGGAATTCGGCTTCTTGTACAAGTTGTTTAACGGTATTGGATACCAATACGGTATGCTGCCCAGATTCAACCTTTTTGGTAGCAGATGCTAGTTGTTTTGGCAGGATTCCAAACCTGGAAGATTCTATAGAAATTAAGTCCTGTGATTTGCCCCCGACTATTCCACCTTATACTTATTCCCAGAACCCTCCAATTGGAACCCAAGTCGGTTTAGGATGTCATACCGTTGAAATTATCATCGATTTCATTGATGGACCAAGTGATACTTGCCAAGCAATTGTTTGTGTAGCAGACACCACTCCCCCATCCATCCTTTGCCCCAATGACATATGCGAATTTGTACTGCCCCCTGCCACCGGAGCCAACGTCAATTTCAGTGACCCTGCGGTTACCGACAATTGCGGAGCGACCTGGATATGTACCCATACCTCAGGAGACTTCTTCCCAGTGGGCACCACTACTGTCAATTGTACAGCAACAGACAACAGCGGAAATTCGGCTAGTTGTAACTTTGACATTGAAGTCAAACTAGATACTTCTAACTGTGATATTAATTGCCAGGTAGATTCCATTAATATTAGTACCGGATGGGATCCCAATACCGGTAGTTTTATTCCGGCAGGCGGAAATGATCCGTTGTGGCGCCTGACGCAAGTGCCAACAGGAGTGAACTGGGGAACTCCGATGTCGTCATTCACCATTGCACCTAATGGCGCCTGGGATGTTCCTATCGCCGGTTTCCCTAATGGCTTATTTAATGATCAAGGATGGATTTCCGGGCAACCCACCGCTTCCTTTACGCAGAATAATTGTGGAGGAGGAAGTTGTCCCCCTTGTATTCCGGAGATATATGAGTTTAGAAGAGATTTCTGCGTTTGTGATGATGACAGCGTGACCATTGAATTTTTATTCGTAGCGGATGACTATGCCAATATATACTTATGGGATGCATCGAATAATGTGGCCGTAAGTCCACTGGCAACACATGGTTGCAATTGGACAAATCCTGACCCAACACATCATGCCAATTTTGCTACACCAAATTCTTCTTCCAATTCCTTGTTCTTGCCAACAGGCCAATATCAGATTGTTGCGGAAATGTGGAATACGGATGGAAGTCAAATGGGACTCAATATTCGAGGATCTATCTACGGTGCAAGTGTAGAAAGCGACCTTTGCTGCAATCCAAATGGCCGAATTGCAGGGGTTAAATACCTGGATAAAGACTGTGACGGCATGCGTGATGATCCCTTGAATCCGAATGGGTTCCTCCATGATCCGGGATTAGCTGGCTGGCAAATTCAATTGTGTGATGTTAATGGAAATATTGTAACAACCCAAACGACTGGTGTCGACGGAAGGTACTTCTTTACCGATGTCCAACCCGGCAATTACATCGTTAAAGAAGTAAATCAGGCAGGATATGTTCAAACAGAGCCAACTATGCCTAGTTATTCCGTAACGGTTTCTGCCTTAGGCATTGTAGGTGGATTGGACTTTGGGAATTGTGTTGCCCCGATAGATAGTTGCTGTGCTAATTTTGACCTCTTCTGCCAAAAGGTGGAAGCTGGCTTTTCTGTAATCCGCGATGAATGTTCAGTAGAAATTACTTCCAATGAACTGGACTCTTGCCAGCAAATCACCATTAATTGGGGAGATGGAAATCAAAACGGACCTTTATCTGGAACCTCTACCAATACCCATACCTACACAGGATCGGGCGATTACTCTATTTGTGTGACCATTGAAGAACTAGACGGGAATATGATACCTTGCTTTTCAAAAGATACTTGCTGGAATATATGTGTCACTTGTGACACCTGCGATCAAGACGCTATTGTACCAGTCTGGGAAAAAACCTTTTCAGGGACTGGTTGGGATAAGACCTCCGATTTAACAGTCGACCAAAATGGAGATCTCTTTGTTATTGGAAACTTTGGTAACACCTTATCCAAAGATGGACTGACCCTCAACAGTGTAAATAATGATGGAGATGTATTCATGGCTAAATTAGATCCCTCCGGGAATATCCTCAATAACCACTTTTACAGCATTGGAGCAGATCGAGACGATCGGGGCGAGGTAATCAAAATTGCACCCAATGGGGATATTGTTATTGGCGGACGCCTTAATGGTGATGATCAGATTGGCTCACAGATTGACTTTAATGTAAATGGATTTGCTTCTGGTGCTTGCGCTCTGCCTTCTACGGTAACGGTTAGTAGACTTCGAAACTTTGTTGCCCGTTACAATGCCAATTTCGAATTGCTATGGTATGGTATCTTCCCTGGAGATAAGATCATGGATGTTGGATTCCTTCAGAATAATGATATCATTGTAGTAGGATCGGTTCTCCAATCTAGTTCTAATCAGCGCGATAATATTATTGTTCGATATATTCCTGATGGCCAAAATCCAGATTGTTGGGTTGAGGATTGGTCCGTGGATTTTGGTGGTCCTGATTATGATGATAATGCCTGGACGGTAGAAAC
Organism: uncultured Saprospiraceae bacterium; assembly: GCA_964534315.1. Classification (GTDB taxonomy): domain Bacteria; phylum Bacteroidota; class Bacteroidia; order Chitinophagales; family Saprospiraceae; genus CAZHOV01. The sequence continues at coordinate 17,617 of CAZHOV010000084.1, forward strand.
CGACCCTGTAGGAGGTATATTTGTATCCGGCCAATTTAATGCCCAGGTGCAGTTAGGATCTTCTCCAGCAATGGGGCAATCTTACTACAATACTAGTGGTTACGTCCTCAATCTGAATGTTAATGGAGCTATTCAATGGGCTTTTGACATCACTGATGATGATCCCAATCAATTGATGAATCCTCAAGGAGGCGGAATTGCTCATGCTATCGAGATTGATTACCCGAATTTATTTGTCATTGGTGATTATACCGCTCTGGGATTAAATTACTTTGACCCTTCCAACACTGGCTCTATTCCTACCTTGAATGACAATAAAGGAGGGACTTATGTTGCTAAATACGACATTGGAAGTGATCCGACAACTAATCCAAATAGTTTACAATGGGTATTTGGTATCCCAACGAATTCCAGTAATTACCATGACCTGGATCTGGATGGAATGGGGAACCTCATCATTACGGGTCATGTAAGAGGACCAAACATCAACTTTGATCCAAATGATCCGAACAATTCGGATGCCATGGTTTCACCCAATATCGAGGGGGATATTTACATTGCTAAGTATACCGATCTGAATAATGGCAATACTCCTCCAACCTTCGTTGCAGTAACTACCGTTGGAGGACAACTTCCTGATCTTTCTTACGGAATGGAAACACATGATGGAAATATTTACATAGCAGGAGCAACCAATCATAATCCTTATTATGCCTTTGTGGAAGCAAATGCTTATGTTGGAAAATTCAGATGCGCTTGTCCTGCAGATGCAATTGATGAGGCCTGCTGTGAAGACCTGTCAGTTTCTGCTAACCCTATTGATCAGGATTCTTGTTGTTACACCTTTGATATTCAAAATGATGCAGGCTTTGATGTATGTAAAATCGAAGTAGAACTACTCAATGCTGATTGGATAATCAATACCTCTAGTGTTCAATTAGCTAATGGATTCCAAATGTCTAATTCTTCAAACAGTAAGTTTTGTATAGAGCATACCTCCGGAAATATTCCAAAAGGTACGACTTCTGCCTTACTTGAAATGTGTCTGACGGATTTGATGCCTGGAGCTTCCAATACCCAGACCCTCTTGTTCAAGTGGTTTGAACCCGGAATAAACGGAGCAAAACCAGTGGCTTGCGTAGATACCGTAACGTTGAATTGTCAAAGCAACCCGGGAGACTCCACCTGTTTGGCGCTTTCTGATCTCTTGATTGAGTGCGACCCAATCAACCCATTTGAATATGAACTGACCTTCACCGTAACCAATACAAACTTGTTCCCATTTGACGCTTATCAGGTTATTCTTCAGGATCTGCCTTCTGGTTTTAGTTTTAAAAACTGTGCTGGTGGTGTAGCGAATGACCCTATTTATCTTACACCTTCGCCGACACCATTACCAAGTTCACAGACTTCAGGCCAGATGTGCGTTAGAATTGTTTCCAATTCCCAAATCCTTACCCCAACACCTGTTTGTTTCAAAGCTGGATTGGAAGGATTGTCTGAATGCTGCCACAGTAGTACCGATTACTGCGTTGTACTGGAACCTTGTTGTGATCCGTGTGAATCGATTGAAATCGTATCTAATGAAGTGGTAGTTGACTCTGCAGAATGCTGCCACAGTCTTGATCTGATCAATGATTGTCAATATGATTTCTTCACAAAAGTAGAATTTGAAGTATTGACCTCAGGAGTCATCTTTGGCTCCCACTTCTTAGGAGATCCAATTAATTGGACTGTATGTGGTGCAACTCCAAGTAAAGTTTGCGTAGAAAACAACAACGGTATTATTCCTCCCGGCACCTATTTGGATTTCTTCCAATTCTGCCTGGATGATATTGATGTTGGAGAATTCCCTCAAGTCATCAAGGTGAGCTATTATACCCTTGCTTCGGATGGAACGGATTCAATTGCCTGTGAGGAAAACCTGATCTATGAATGTCCGGGACCAGTGGACAATTCATGCTTACTGATTTCCAATATGGATATTGAATGTGTGCAAGATCAGGGTAAATACGCGATTACCTTTAATGTGGAGAATATTTCAAATCCACCATTTACCGCAACCAATTTGGGTATTTTGCCTTTGCAAGGAGGGGTGACCGTTTCTCCTAATCCGATCCCGCTTCCAGGAGGACTAAATCCTGGTGATCCACCACTTACGGTAACTACCATGGTAACAACTAGTCCATTCCCAGATCCCGATGGACAGCTTCCCTTAGCCTTTAGATTGAAATATGCGAATGGAGATTCCTGTTGTAATGAAAGTGTTTTGGATACACTCCAACTTCCTCCGTGCCAGGGAGACTGCGTTTGCGATGGTTTAGACCCATTCACCGTTTCTGATCCTAATGGGAATTGGATGGATATCATTGGGGTGCAGTGTGGAGATCATGTAGTATTACCGGAATGCGCCTACCAATTTAATTTGGATGGATTGATCAATTGTGTCCCTGATACCTGTGATGCCTCTTATGACTGGACATTGGTCAAAATAGGAGGAACCTGTGTGAGTCCTTGTACCGGAAATGTCGGTAATGGAAATAATATCAATTTAAGCTGGGATCTATCACCAGGCATGAATCCGCCAAATGAATCCGGGCCAGGCACTTATGAACTTCAACTTAATACTCAGTGCGGCGAAGATAGTTGCGAAACCTGCATTATCACTTTTGAGATCATGTGTCAGGACACTTCTTGTTGCTTAGATCTCACAGGTATCCAGGCTACCAATCCATTTGGTACCGATGGAGGATTCTCTTTTGGGGGTGATTTCATTGATGCGGATAATGACGGTGACTTTGATTGGGTGGCTTATGATGGGTTTGTATTAAGCTTCTATGAAAATACGGGAACAGCCTCTAATCCTGCCTTTAATTTCGCTTCGCCAGTAAGTATGGGAATAGACGCCTATTTCCCTTACGGGTATGATTACAATCAGGATGGTTTTGAAGATTTCTTTGCCGTTGATGAAACTACATTTGAAGTTATTTACTATGAAAATAATGGAACAACGGGAACGGTGAGTTTTACTTCATATCCTACAGGCGTAGTTATACCTAATTTCCAGGATGGAATAGCCATTGGTGATGTCAGTAATGATGGTCTTCCCGATTTACTAGTAGTAAATGGCGATAGCGGCTTAGGTTTAACAGTAGTATACTATGAGCATATTCCAGCCGGAGATTGTAGTATTTCTTCACCACCTTGTTTTGCTTTAGCAGCTAATGACTACAACAATCCGTTTATTGAAATTGCCTTCCCACCACCCGGAGGATTCTTACAGATTGAGTTATTTGACGGAGACTGTGATGGGGATCAGGACGTATTTGTAGTTATGGGCGGTATTGGAAATGATGAAATCCGCTATTTTGAAAACTATGGAGGAAGTGTAGCAAGTGGTTCTTTACCAGATGTAGAAAACACCATTTACGTTTCAGATCCATTTGGATTCAATGGATGGCCACTAGGGTTTGAAAATGCTATGATGCGTTTTGTAGACATTGACAATGACGGACAAGCGGAGGCATTCGTAGATAATGCGTTCGATATGTTCTTGTATGAAAATTGCGGACCAAAACCATGTTGTCTGGAGTTTGACGGTTTGACCGCTGTTGATCCATTTAATCTACCAGCTGATGGCT
>CAZHOV010000084.1:21267-23838 GCA_964534315.1 uncultured Saprospiraceae bacterium
ATGGCTTTAACTTCTACAAAGAGGAGGATTTTATTGATGTTGATAATGATGGTGATTATGATTTACTGACCGAGATTGGGTCTTCATTAGGTTTTTATGAGAACATCGGTACAGCCACTACTCCTTTGTTTGATTTTAACAATCCTGTTTCTCTAAATATTGCTGCCACAAAGCCTTATATGTATGACTACAACGGAGATGGGTACCAGGATTTCTTTGCAATGGTAGGTGGGGATGTCTATTATTATGAGAATCAGGCTGTAGCGAACACCGTCGGATTTAATGGCTTTTTCACCGGTGTAACCTTAACCTTTAGCGCCCAGATCGCTATTGGTGATTTGAACAATGATACTTGGCCGGATTTATTGGTCGCTAATAATTGGGCACAACCTGATTTGAATATTATCTATTACGAACACGTTCCCTTAACATGGTGCGGCAATGCATCATCTTTGGCACCTTGTTTCCAATTAGCCGGGAATTCTTCAACTGCTCCATTTATAGATTTACCATTTACCGTGGAGCAATTCCCGTCGATAGAACTTTTCGATGCTGACTGCGACGGAGATAATGACCTGTTTGTAGCTTGTAATTCCAATAATACCATTGCTTCTGAAGTATGGTTATTCGAAAACTATAGCAATGGGACCATTATTCTACCAGGTAATTTACCGGATATGGAAACGGTTCAATATACTGCAAATCCGGCAGGCATACCCGAACTACTAGTTTGTGGTGAGTTCTTTATCCCCAGGTTTGTTGATATCGACGGGGATGACCAGGCAGAATTATATATTGATAATGGTTGCAGTATGAATTTCTTTGAGAATTGTGGAGATGGCGATATCTGTTGCCAGCCTGATCCAATGGTATGGGAAGGCTGGGTTGAAGATGGTTTCATTTATGACCCCGATGGAAATGTTGACTCGTTTTGCCTGACTCCCAGAGCACTGTTTACAGATTGCGATCAGATCACCTGGATAATAGACGGTTATCCCACAAAAACAAGCATAGGCTCTGAAACTGTTTGTTGGGACGATCTACCACCAATTAGTTCAAATGATCCTCCATTTGTGGTCACTATGGAAGTGAGTCGATCTGATGATTCCGGAATGACATGCCTGAGCAGGACGTTAGTTCAAAACAACGATCTGCCGGATGAAGCTAAAGGTTACACCCTCTACCCCAACCCTGCTGATCAACTATTGTATATCCAATTTGATCAGCCAATTGCGGAACCTCAGGATCTTCAGATTATTGACATGTGGGGAAGGGTCGTCTTACAACGAAAACTGGAACCCGGAGCTGATTTAATAGAGATCCATACAAGCAAACTTGCTCCGGCGGTCTATATACTTGAATTACAGAATGCAGGCGGCAATGCTGCCCGACGAAGTTTTGTCATACAACGATAATTATTAATAAGTATGAGGTAGCCCTGTATAACCCTATATTGTAAATAAATAGTTGCCAAAATACTATTCTTTGGGAGGAGTTCTTTTTATTAAAATGAGCTCCTCCCACAATAAAATACTCCCCTTCGAATGTTCAAAAGAAAATTTGGACAACCCTTTTTTTATCCAAACCGTTACCTTTTGCCACTTTACGAAATAAATAGGCAAACGTTTACATCCAAAAAAACATGAAAACGATGAGAATTCTTTTGATCCTTCTATTCGTTCTGTATGGTCACCTGCTATGGAGCCAGTCCTTAAATCAAAGCGAAACCTCCTGGAAATTAGATTCCCAGATTCTGGCTATAGAGCATGCTCCAGTCAGATTAGAAAAAATCCAGCAACTGGACGTACAAGAACAAATGGAGCAATCTGAACTTCAGGCATTTTATCAACGGAGAGTGTGGTATCATAATCACCTGGGCAATCAGCTAATGAACACTCCCGGTGTTGGGGAGCCCAATCTGGAATACATTTATACCTCTGTTGCCATGCCTGGCTTAGAACTGTTTAATTTAGAGCTGAACACCATTAATGGAGTTCCCTTTTTCAACAATACATACCACTTTAACTCCGCTGTAAACGCTTTAGTCCGGTATGTGGTAGATACGGATCAGCTAAAGCCATTTGTAGGAATTGGAATAAATCTATTCGAAGTTGATCTGGCCCCTACCGAAGAGAGATCTGTTCGGGCGATCATACGGGAAAATTCAGCCCAAAAGCCAATGATCCAACAAAAAGGAATCATTGAAATCGGGATTCAACGAACAGGCTCTTCCGGGAAAAAGGGTGTTGACGAATGGCATTTTAGCATTCGGTACAGCTCATTCAATCCTGAATACCGAATCTACAACGTGTATGATGATCGATCAACTATCCAGGCTACTTTAAGCCTGCTTTATTAAAAGCGGATATTCAAAGAGCTTAAGATATCCCGTAAAGTTCAATTCCTAGCGGAGAAGAAGCCATTGTTTTCCAAGTAAGCGCAGATCAAGAAAATCTATCTATTGCACAAGTTCAATTCCTAGCAGAGAAGGTGTCCTCGTTTTTCAAGTAAGCGCGTAGCTTGATTATATATCTATTGCACAAGTTCAATTCCTAGCAGAGAAGGTGTCCT
>CAZHOV010000085.1:0-23754 GCA_964534315.1 uncultured Saprospiraceae bacterium
AAAGGAAAGAAAAATTTAGCAATTAGGCAAGATGGGGTGGGGTTGATGGATACAAAAACATTATGGAGGAATTTTTTAAAGAGTGAGTTTTTTACGTCCTCTTCCTTAACTGCGGCAGAATAGTGGTGGGGTTTTTTGCCTTCTAATCGGGCAATTAATCCCTTTTCCTGCATGCGCTGCATTTGTTTGAGGGTCGTGGTATAACCCACTTCCCTTAATTCGCTGATTTTTTCGTGAACGGTGCGGACGGTAGCTTCCGGAAACTTCCAAAGCACTTTTAAAATTTCCAGTTCCGCTTCACTAGGCTGATTTGGTATGGACATAAGATTTATTTTACGACACTTGTCGTGCAAATATACACGACAAATGTCGTAAAGTCAAGAGGAGAAGGGAGGAATGTAGTGGCATCGTGACGTAGTCGCGTAGTCACGGCTTTTTTCACTGGAAAGAATTGAAAATTATTTCCAGTGAAACTGGAGATTTTCTTTTCAAAAAAATAGTTTACACCTAGACACCTAGACACCTAGACACCTAGACACCTAGAACCTAAACCCTAGTGTCAGTAGGAACCGGTTATTGGTAATGTTATTTTCTACAATTTGCTCGTTACCTGGATCAAGCAAGGTGTAGGGTACAAATCCTTCTTCTGTTAGTCTTCGCTGGTAGGCCAGGTCAATGTAGAAACTAGATTCTCGTACCCCTACGCCGGCCGTAAAGAAAGAGTTGAAGTTGTTATCGCCTTGAAACGGTGATCTGTTGATTCCGTAACCAGCGCGCAGGCGGGCTTTGTTGAGGGCCAACTCACCTCCTAAGCGGGCATTCAGGCCGGATTGAAAAGTGTTTTGGATATTGTTGTTGACGAAACGCTCATCTTCAGCAAATTGAGTGCTATTGGAGGTAAAGTTGAATTGGGAGGCGCTGTAGTCGACATACTCTACCTCTGCGGTGATAAAGCCCATTTTTTGGATAATCACTCCCACGCTACCCGACAATCGCCAGGGTGTTTGGAGAGAGTAATCGAATGTTCCTTCAGGAGACTGAGCTTCGAAGGGCAGATTTTCATCGTCAAATTTGAAGGCTAAAAAGGAATTATAACTATCGCTAAGCCCCATAAAAGTAGGGGTTTGTACGCCAACCCCTATTCTCAATGCGTGTACGGGGCGATAAATAATACCGAGCTTTAGATTAATGCCAATTCCTGACGTGCTCAGTTCTTCCCGATAGTTTAAATTGTCGAAGAATTCAATGGTTCCGGTAGTATCTGACTCTCCATAGGTTGTTTCCTGGTCGTAATTGATAATGGGGACGCCGATGGTCGCTCCGATCATAAGCTTTTCTTTGTAATTAGCGCCGACAGAAAAGGTTAGCTCGTTAATTCCGCCGGTGGCGTTGAAGCTTTGATTTCTCAATACTTCAGGATTGCCGAAAAAGTCATTGAGATAGACATTGGAACCAGGAGAGTCTTCAAAAATAGCGCCGACATCATAGGCGAGTCCTGCTTCAAATTGATCCAGTTGATCTGGAGATAAGCCATTGGCAAGTTCGACGAAGCGATCGGTGATAGAGCCATTAGAAACGCCGGAATAGGAAAATTCTTGCCGGAAGCTGGCCAGCCTATTGAGACCGAAAGCAATATTAACGGTACTCCAGTCCGCACTTACGGGGTTGGTATGAATGACTAAACCGATATTTTCGAGGGCGAAGCGGGTGACCTGCTCGTTAAATGAAGGGTTACCTCCCCCTGATATCAATCTTGAATCAATGGAGGTTGCGTTGACCGATGGGGTAAACATGAATTCTGATTTTCGGTACATCGCCAAGCCCGCCGGATTTATAGAGATGGTGGAGAAATCGGCCCCCAGGGCGCTCATTGAACCACCCGCACCGAGGTTCCGAGCAGTGCTTCCGGGGGTCCAGGTAGAAAAACGGAGAGCATCGCTTGCAGTTTGGCCTTGTATTTCCAGAAAGGCCAAAAGAAAAAAGAGGAAATACAATATTTTTTTCATGATATTATTTTTTTATTTTAAAAAGAGTCGGAAGAAATAGGTTTCTTCTGAAAAATTAGAGTAATGCTTGACAGCATCGAACTGTAATTTAAGAACAATTTCAGTTTGTTATCGGGCTGTTAATAAAAATGGGTGGATATTTTTTAAAACATCCACCCATTTTGTCAATGGTCTAATTGCTCATCAATTATCTTCCGCCACCTCTTCTTGATCTTGAGCTTCCGCTACTGCTTCTACTCTTTGAAGAACTACTGCCACTGCTCGATCTGTTGTAAGACCGGCTTGGGCTAGAGCTTCTGTTAGAGCGGTAGCTTCCTGAACTTGAGGAGTTGCTACGGCTTCTGTTGTAGCTTGGGCTAGAACTTCTATCAGACCTTGATCTGTTGTAGCTAGGACTAGAGCTTTTGTTTGAGCGGCTTCTATTATAGCTATCATTTGATCTTGACTGGGAATTATTATTTTGATAAGTCCGGCTATTTTGATTTGATCTGTTTCTATCAGTACGATACTCTCGAGAAGGAGTTGTTCGGTTTCTATTGTAATTGGGTTGAACATCTCGGTTACTATAATTAGATCTACTTCTTCGCGTATCTTGTGTTCTGGTCCTTACATCGTTATTGCGATCAACAGTACTTCGCTCTTGCGGTCTATATCGATTATCATTTTTTGGCTCAGTAGGTTCTATGGTTCGCTTATAGCGATTGGTAGATTCCTGTGTCCGAGCAACATTAGCATCATTTGGTTGAACATCGCGGCTGTTTCTTGAAATTTGCGCATTTTGATCAGTTCTGGTTGTTTGACCATTTTCTACCTCTCGACTGCTAGGGCTTCTATTCACATTAGGTGCGACCTGAGAGGTTTGTTGATCGCGGACACGCTGTGGAGAGATGCTTTGTCCACCTCTGCTTTTTCTTGGTCCATAAACTGAATTACTAGCAAACGTATTATCATTCCAGGTATTGGTTGGACAGAAAGCATTTCCGTAGAAATTATTTACCACAAACGTATTTCCAAAGCCACCGCCCCAGGTATTCCAACCCCAACGGTTCCAGCCCCAATTGTTCCAGCCCCAGTTATTCCAGCGATTCCATCTGTTCCATCTGTTCCACCGATTGAAGCCCCAAACATTGCCTACAGACACATAGATGGTTGGTCCACCGAAACCAAAACCTGGATTCATAAAGGGGTCAAAGAAAGGATCGTAAAATGGATCGTAGAAAAACCGGTTGACGTAAAAGGGTGAGAAGAATCCATTACCTGCAATAGGGCGTTGAAATCTTCTAATTCTGGACGTGTAGTAATAATCATAGTCGTCCTCGTAGTAATTGTTACGATTGGCACGACTATCATTATAATCATTATCATAATCATAACCTGCATCATCATAATCATAATTACTGTCATAATCAGTATTATAATTATCCTCGCTGTAGGTCTGATCAGTTTCAGGGTTGTAATAGATATCATCGATTTGAGCCCATGAAGTTGAACAAACCCCCATCACGAGAAGGACGATAAGAAAGAGATTTATATTTAATTTTTTGATTAGCATAGCAGAACGATTTATTGAAAATAAAGGTTTATTCGTAATTAACAACAATTGCAAGTAATAATTAATTCCATCATCATCTTTTGTAGGTAAAATCAAGTATTTCTTTTTGCTGCAGCAATTGATATAATAAATATTTTTTTCAAAGAATGATTAATATAGTTATTATCTTTTGTTTTTCTAATGGTACAACACGAATTTATTAGTTTTGTGCTTATTTTTCAGTTAATATTGTTTTAAAGTCGGATTTTGTGTTGTTAAAGTTTTTAAAAATAAGTTTTAACATTATTTAAGACGCTGATTTAGAGCGCAAGTTTCTCTCTATTGCACAGTTTTAACAAAATTTTAATAATAGTGTGATAGAATGTTTTTGAAGGAAACAGGTAAACAGATTTTATTGATTCGTAATAAAAAAAGATTTCATGGCAAAAGAAATTACTTCCCGGGCAGAAGACTATTCTCAATGGTATAACGATATTGTTCGAAAGGCAGGGTTAGCGGATCATTCCGCAGTGAGGGGTTGTATGGTAATTAAACCGAACGGATTTGCGATATGGGAGAATATCAAAGCTCAGCTAGACCGGATGTTTAAGGAAACCGGGCATGTCAACGCTTATTTTCCTATTTTTATACCCAAGAGTTTTTTAAGCCGGGAAGCGGAGCACGTAGAAGGTTTTGCCAAAGAATGCGCCGTCGTTACGCATCACCGGTTGATGAATGATCCTGACGGTGGGGGGGTAGTGGTAGACCCGTCAGCACGACTGGAAGAAGAACTGATTGTGCGGCCTACGTCGGAGACGATTATATGGAATACGTATGCTGACTGGATTAACTCCTATCGGGATCTTCCATTGCTTATTAATCAGTGGGCCAATGTAGTGCGCTGGGAGCTTCGTACCCGGATGTTTTTGCGCACCGCAGAATTCCTGTGGCAAGAAGGCCATACCGCGCATGCTACTGCTGAAGAAGCTAAAGAAGAGACGTTGCGCATTCTGGATATTTACGCTCAATTTGCGGAGGAATATATGGCAATGCCGGTTATCAAGGGAGTAAAGACGGCAAATGAGCGATTTGCAGGAGCCGAAGATACGTACACCATAGAGGCGTTGATGCAAGATGGAAAAGCATTGCAATCGGGAACTTCCCACTTCCTGGGCCAGAATTTTGCCAAAGCGTTCAATGTCACTTTTCTGAATGAGCATCAGAAAGAAGAATATGTATGGGCAACCTCCTGGGGAGTATCCACCCGCTTGATGGGCGGATTGATCATGACGCATTCTGATGATGACGGTCTGGTCGTCCCTCCGAAGCTTGCTCCTTTGCAAGTTATCATTGTTCCTATCCCAAAGCCTGTTCCTGAAATTACAGAAGTAGCTGACAAGATCGTAAAAGAGTTAAAAGCTAAAGGGATCACCGCGAAGATCGATATGGATTTGAAAAAGCGTCCCGGATTTAAGTTTGCCGAATATGAGATGCGCGGTGTGCCGATACGACTGGGGATCGGGAAGCGGGATCTTGCAAACGGTGTAGTGGAAGTGGCGCGTCGGGATACCAAAGAAAAGACCAGCCAACCATTGGAAGGCATAGCAGATTACTTAGAAAACTTATTAGTCGAGATTCAAAACAACCTGCTTAGTAGAGCTAAGAAATACCGAGATGAACATATTACACAAGTCGATAACTTTGAAGACTTCAAGACGGTACTGGAGGAGAAAGGCGGTTTTGTCTCTGCTCATTGGGATGGAACTACTGAGACAGAATTGAAAATCAAGGAGTTAACTAAGGGTACTATTCGGTGTATACCATTAGATAATGAAAAAGAGGAAGGGACTTGTATTTTAACCAGGCAGCCCTCGGCACAACGGGTTTTATTTGCTAAGGCTTATTAATGGATCGATAAAGACAGCATCCAGCCTTTTGAAAAAGCATTTATGGAGCAGGTCAACAGTTTGATTGCGTATTTGAATGTTACTTGTTACACAGGAATAAATGATGTTGAATTCCATTATGCTTACTACGCCCGGGGGAGCTTTTACAAGCGCCATTTGGACCAATTCAAGACAGATTCAGGCAGGAAATTTTCTCTTGTCACCTATCTGAATGACAATTGGCAACCGGAAGATGGCGGGGCTTTGGTATTGTATGTCGATGAAAAGCCCATCACTTTATATCCAAATGCGGGAAGGACGGTTTTTTTCAAAAGTGAGTTGGTAGAGCACGAAGTTAAACCCTCCAACAGAGACCGTTTGAGTATTGCGGGGTGGTTGAAGCGTATTTAGATAATTTGTGTTTATAAAAAAAGGTCACCCATTAGAGAGAAGTGCTGCAAATTCCTCTTCGGTCAGAATTTGTACCGTACCCAGGGCTTCAGCCTTTTTTAGTTTCGAACCGGCTTTTTCTCCGACGACCAGAATGTCCAGGTTGGAACTGACGGCGCTGATATTTTTGGCGCCCATTTTAGCTGCTTTTTCCTGGGCTTCTTTTCTGGTCATCGTTTGCAGAGAGCCGGTAAAAAGTATGGTTTTCCCTAATAATGGAGCATCGTCAGCTACCTTTACGGGTTGATCTTCTTCGGTGGGTTTCATGTTTACTCCATATTCTTCCATTTGACGTAGTAATTCGATATTGGCATCAATAAAAAAGTATTGCATCACATTTTCGGCAACGACCGGACCAATGTCTTTAATCTCTGTAAACTGTTCTAGTGTCCAGTCTTTCAAATCTAGTATATGATTTACTTCCTGAGCAATAAGTTTGGATGCTTTTTTCCCCAGGTGGTGGATGCTTAAGCTATGCAGAAGCCGGTATAAAGGGTTTTTTTTGGCCTTTTCGATTGCTTCTTTAAGATTTTCGGCAGATTTCTGACCAAAACCTTCCAGTTCGGCGATCTTGTCATAATCCATGTTGTAGATGTCGGCTATATTCCTAATAAAACCAAGTTGGTAAAACCGCTCGATGTATGCTCTTCCGAAACCGTCGATATCCATGGCGTCTTTGGAAACATGGAAGGTCATTTTTTGGAGGTCTTGAGCTCCGCATGTGCAGGTGACACATCTCCAGGCCGCTTCGTTTTCATTTTTAAAAAGCGGAACTTTTTCTTTTTTATTGATGGGGCAAAATTCGGGAAATTGGATTGGTTTTTCATTGCCTTTACGAAGATCGGTGATGGGTTTCACGATGTAGGGAATAACGTCACCAGCTCGTTCGACAACGACAAAATCTCCGATCCGGATATCTTTAGAGGTAATAAACTCTTCATTATGGAGGGAGATAGAGGAGATGGTTACTCCGGCCAGTGCAACGGGGTTTACTTTGGCAACGGGGGTAATAGAGCCAATTTTTCCTACCTGGTATTCAACTGATTGTAATTGAGTAGTTGCTTGTTTAGCTTTAAATTTATAGGCAATAGCCCAGCGTGGATGGTGGCTGGTGGCACCGCACTTGTCTTGCAATTCGAAGCTATTTACCTTGATGACCATGCCGTCAATTTCATAGTCATAATCTTCTCTTTTTTCAGCCCAATCCATATAAAATTGAATAACCTCCTGGATATTGGATGCGACGGTTCTTTCTTTTGAGGGAATTTTAAAGCCCAGTTTTTCCAGCATATCGAGTGCTTGGCTATGCTTATTGAGTTCAGGAAGTGCATATTGACTTTGTTGATCAAGGGCATAGCTGATTTGGAAGATAAATGCTTCTAGTCCTCTTTCGGCGGTTTCTTTAGGGTTTTTCATCCGTAATCCGCCAGTGGCGGTATTTCTGGGATTGGCAAAGAGGGGGAGTTTTTCCTCTGCTCGTTTTTGGTTAATTTGGGCAAAGAGATGTTTAGAAATGAGTACCTCACCTCGGAGTTCTACTTTTTTAAGGCCATAGTCAGAGAAAGCTGCTTTAAGGGGGATAGAGCGTATCACCCGGGCATTGGCGGTAATTTCATCTCCTGCTACGCCATTTCCTCTGGTGGCTGCCCTAATCAATTGATCATCTTCGTAAACGAGAACGATCGTTCCGCCGTCATATTTTGGTTCTATAGCATATTCGATGGGTTGCTCTTCGGGAATTCCGGTAAGTTTGTGAATAGAGGTGTCAAAATCCATCATATCCTGCTCGTTGAAGGAGTTGGCAAGCGAGAGCATGGGGGAGAGGTGGGTAACAGTAGGGAAATCCTCGGTAAGGTCAGCAGAAACCCGCTGAGTTGGAGAGTCGGAAGATATCAGTTCGGGATGTTCCGCTTCGAGATTTTCTAGTTGTTTATAGAGTTGGTCATACTCGTAATCGCTTACGACGGGGTCGTTGAGAATATAATAGCGGTATTCATGGTATTCGATCAGTTCCCGCAGTTGGCTGATCGCTTCCTCAGGGGAACGTTCGGAAGGCTGGTTGAGCAGTTGTTTAGAACGGGTAAATAATTTCTGTTGATCTTCTGCGGAATACCTCATGGATTATCGATGCTATTGGTTGAAAATAGTGAAGGTCAAAATTAAGTTTTTTTTCTAAGTGATTAATGGATTTAAAATTCTTTAATATTGATAAAAAAATAATATGTTTGTTTGCAATGGAGTGCTAGATTTAATTTTTAACCTTAATACCAAAAGAACAGCGCTATGGCCAAAAATAATTTAAAACAAATACTGAATAAGCATTCTATTGATCTCCAAGAGCTTTCTGATTCTTCAAAAGTGAGTATAGCACTATTGAGAAAGTTGGTAGATGAAAAGCGAAGTGTTGCTCCCTTGACGATGCGGCAGATCAGTAACGGGATAACCGAACTTAGCAATAAGATAATCGCTGTTAACAGTATTTTTCCCACTTATGACTCAAATTGGCAACGGCGATTCTTGACCAAGATTAAGGAAGGGATAACGGTGAAAAAAGATTCATTCAATATTGAGAGGAGTGTAAGGAAAGGGATAAATGGAGCCTTGTTCAAAAAAGAAAAACTCGTCGATTCGGCAGCTGATTCAGATTTTGAGGGTTGTTTAAGAGCCTTTGATAAAGAAGTAAGAGCTATTTTGGAGAAAAAAGATTTGTATCCTGCACTATTATTTGCCAAGGGAAATATGGATGAATGGTGTGTGCAGTTTCCTGAACTATATTATTTATTCATTAAATGCAAATATTTACAGGATTCAAGAATGCGAGGTAGTCTTTCCGAGCCGGATTATATTGATCATTTAGCAAAGCTTTCCAAAGACTTGATAGGGTTTATAAGAAACATTTCAAAGCCTTGCCTGAGTGTTTATTGTGACCGTTATAACAGCGAGGGTGGGATGTAATCGATTTGAATTCAGGCAGTTAGTTGTGTTGCTTTTAGGTGTGGCACACGTATACGTGTGCCACACCTATAGGTGGGGCATTATTACGCCTGAATCCAGGCCTATATATGCCATAATAGTTATTTACTGCTTTAAAACCCGCTTAGTAAGTTGGCCATTTTGCCCGACCAATTGGAGCATGTAGATACCGCTTTCCAGATCGGCAGTTGAGACGGGAAGGAAAGTGGTGCCTGTTCCGAGGTCGAGTTCTTGGCTGAGGATATTGCGGCCGGTTAGATCGTAAAGGTTGAGGCTGTAAGTGCCTGCACTAGCTAGTTCAATGGTTAGATTGATGTCACCTTTTGTAGGATTAGGGAAGACTTCAAACTGTTCAACAGCTGCCAGTTCCAACTGGCTGGAGGCTACTGCTTTGGGAACGGTAACCTGCATGATATCTGAATTATCACCAGTTCCGCTGCTGCCATCCTGATTTACGCCATTGCCGCAAGCATAGAAGGTGACCCCCTCTGTATCGGGAGCGGTCCACATAGCTTCGAATATACCATTGTTGCCTACACCATTGTGTTCGATATAGGTGCGATTGGTGTTGTTGGCAGTAGCAATTTTTACATTAGCTGCGGGATCCGACCAGGTGTCTACATCTTCTGAATTTTCATCACAATCGATGCAATCAAGCGCCACCATCTGGAAACCGTATCCATTTGGGGTACCCATAACCGGGTCGATAGTAACCCGGGCTGTGTAGGTTTCACCGGGGACATATCCTTCATCGAGAATGGAATTTCCATCACCGTCCAGCAGATCAATATCAAGTGACACCTGGAAGGCAGTACTTCCATTGTGGCAGCTTTGACAGGTGCGGGAGTTGCCGTTGGCAAACGTTTCATCGCCCGGAGCACCGGTATTGCCCCAGTTGGCCTGCGTAGCACGGCCGTTGGAGTTACCTAAAAATAATAAGGCCAATAAACCTAAAAAAAAGGATGTGTAGATAATTTTAAATTTCATAAAAGTAGGATTTTAATTGTCTAATGGATTTGACAGGAGTGTGACAATTAAACCCCCCAAAGGTTTATCAATTTCACCTAAAGTTCTAAGTATTTATAAGAGAAAAATTCAACTTTGACGGATTGCTTCCATTTTAATACCATCCTTGTTCTGGTTTTTTTCCTCTGACATCCTGGAAGTAATTTTTTAGAATAGGTATCATCTCTTCATATGTATCAGGGGGCAAGAGGGGCTCTGCGATGCCGAGGACCTTTTTTCCATAATCAAATTTTACCATTACAATAGGGATATTGGCACCTTTGGCAATATAGTAGAATCCCGATTTTAGCTTATGTACTTTCCCTCGGGTTCCTTCAGGCGCGATGCAAATATGGACTTTCTTTCTGGTACCGATCATTTCGACTACCGCCTGGACGAAATTTTGGCTTTTTGACCGGTCTACAGGAATGCCGCCCATCACTTTAAACAAGAAGCCATAAGGAAACTTAAACAGCGATTTTTTTGCAATGAATTTAATCTTCGCCTTCAAATGGTCCCGGTATAATAATCCAAGTGGAAAATCCCAATTGGACGTATGCGGGATAACAATGATGATCATTTTATCAACTTTGTGTGGATAGCGCCCCTCAAATTTCCACCCTAACCATTTCAAAATTAGCGTACTAAACCTTCTAGCCATAACCGGGGAATTTCAGTTTTTTTGTATCTAAAACCTGTCAAAGCCGTTATTATATGTTAGTTAAAAAAGTTGATCAAACCAACTGGTTAATACTATGTGGCGCAAGGCGCTGTTCGATAGTCGGTTATGTTGAGCTAAATCAACTTTGTTATCAATAGTTCAAATAGAATCAGAAAACGTTTTGAAAAATAATCCAATCCGTTTTCTGCCTGAAAAATAAGATTTTAAGTTAAAAGATTAGAAGCAGGTTGCGAAAAAGGTGGGAATATCCTAATTTGCAAATCCCTAACTACTTTAATGTCAATATATTGTGAGGAGACGATTGTGTGTTTTTTTATTTATTTGCGTTGGTTGCATGGTTGCGGCACAGGAAATAGAAATACCTTCAGAAGAACCGTTACTAATTGAATTTTCTAACGAAGGTGGCTTTTACCAAGAACCGGTTTCTGTAGAACTGTATTGCAAGGGAGCAATAATCTACTACACCCTTGATGGTTCTTTTCCATCTAAAGATGGAATAAGATACGAGGAACCATTTGTTATTGAAGAAACTTCGATGGTTCGTGCCATTGCTATTAAAAAAGGAATAGAGCCTGTTACAGCAGGTCATACCTATTTCATTAACGAGCCTACCACCCAACTGCCTATTGTTTCCATTGGCATCTCTTCGTTTCTGTTATTCGATCCAGAAGAAGGACTTTTCGTTAATGGTCCTGAAGCGGATAAGTCTTCTTGGCACTTGCCGGGAGCTAACTTCTGGAGTCGCAATGAACTGATTGTACAGACCGAAATATACGAAGCTGATCAGACTTGTGTTTTTCGTAGCCATACCGGGTTCAGGTTATTCGGAGGAATGAGTCGGTTATTTCCACAAAAGTCTATTGCCCTGGTTGCCCGTAAAAGTTATGGTAAAAAGCGCTTTAAACACCGGATCTTCGGAGAAGATGGGTTGAAGAAGTTTAAGTTTTTGGTATTGAGAAATTCAGGTTCTGATTTTGGAAAATCCCACATGCGCGATGTGCTCATGACCGACCTTGCTGAAGAGATGAATCTGGAACAACAGGATTATCGACCGGCGCACGTTTACATCAATGGAAATTATTGGGGGATTTATCACATTCGGGAAAAGATCAACAGGTATTTCATAGCCGGGCATCACGATGTTGATAAAGACAGTATTGATCTGATAGAGCACAAACTAACCCGTAAGCGGGGACGTACCTATCATTATCGGAAGCTATTGGCTTATTTAGAAGCGCACGATCTTTCTCAACCGCAGGCTTATGCTTATGTCAATGGGCAAATGGAAGTAGAAAACTTCATGGATTTGCAAATTGCACAGATCTATTTCGATAACCGCGATGCCGGTGGGAATATTAAATTTTGGAGGCCTCAGAAGGAGGGTGGACGTTGGCGCTGGATTTTATACGACACGGATTGGGGTTTTGGGCTTCATCAGGAAGACGCTTATCGCTTCAATACGCTTGCATTTCATACCGACCCCCATGGGCCCAATTGGCCAAATCCGCCATGGAGTACCTTTATTTTACGAAAGCTACTGGAAAATGAAACTTTTCGCCGTTCGTTCGTCAATCGCTTCTGCGACCACCTAAATCAGTCTTTCCATCCGGCGAAAGTATTGTACAAAATCGATCAACTCTATCAAATACTCAATCCTGAAATCGATCGTCATTTTCAACGATGGAATCTGTCGAGGATTTACTGGGAAAAACATTTAGCTCGGATGAAAACTTTTGGTACAGAAAGACCCGATTATTGTCGAATACACCTGAAGGAAATGTTCGATACGGGAGCTGAAACTAAACTGGCTTTAACCGCTTCGGAGGGCGGCCATATTTTGCTGAATGAAAACCTGAAAATCGGCAGGCGTGTTTTTGAAGGTGTTTATTTTGAAAATATTCCGATAACTATAAAAGCGGTACCCGGTTATGGCTATCGGTTTTCACATTGGGAAGGAATGAAATTCAACGATCCCAACCGGGAATTAACCCTTTCATTAGATCCTTCTAAGCCGCTAAGCTTGAAAGCGGTGTTTGAGCCCTATGAGCACCCGCTTATGAATAAATTGGTCATTAATGAAATTTATGCTTATGGAAAAAAGGCCGGCGATTGGGTGGAGCTTTACAATGATTCGAATGATCCGGTTGATTTAACCGATTGGGTATTGACCGACCAGAAGCACGCCTATCGTATTCCCAAGGCCCTGCTTAGATCCAAAGACTATATCGTCATTTGCGAAGATACGACCGATTTTAAAAAGACATTTCCTCACCAGTATAACTACATTGGGAATATACCTTTTGGCTTAAACAAGCGCCAAGAGGCGATCTCTCTATTCTCACCTGACGGTGCAGTCGTCGACAGCTTTTCTTATCAATTGGAGCCGTCTGATACTGCTTTTTCTATGGCGCTCATCATGCCTCGCCTCGATAATGCGGATATAGATAATTGGGAAATGATCGCCGGGCAGGGCACCCCTAATAGTCCCAACCCTACCTATTTCGAAAGCAGCATCAAGGCAGAACAAACTCACTGGGTCCGTATCGGAGTGGGGATAGGGCTAATACTGGTGACCGGCTTTTTCATTAATATCTATGAAAGGACAAGAAAGAAAACAAACTAACTCCCGCTTTCGTTGTTTATCCGAATGTTTTCCCTTTTTATTAATAAGTTAAACTCATAAGGATGAAATACATACTGGTTGGTATCATTAGTATACTTATTCTACCATTGGCATTTAGTCAAAACGATTGGAAATTGAAGAAAGAGCGGAAGGGAATAAAAGTATATACCCGGGCTGTCGAAGGCTCTGGCTTCAAGCAATTCAAGGGGATCACCGAGGTGGGCGCACCTCTTTCCAGCATTATTGGGGTGTTGATGGATATTGATAGTTATACAGAATGGTCGCCTAAAACAGCTGAAGCGAGGGTTTTAGAGAAAGAAGGGGATCATCGAACGATCCATTACATCAAAACAAATGCCCCATGGCCGGTTTCGGATCGGGATGGTATTTATACCATGAATGTCCAAAAAACAGGTAATAAAGTAAAGGTTGACGTTGGGTGTAAACCTACCTATTTACCAGAAGTAGAGGGGGTAGTCCGGATACAGGAAACAGCGGGGGGCTGGGAGTTGACGCCTCTGCAGAACGGAAAGGTAGAGGTGAAATATCAAGTGCATTCAGAACCCGGAGGTTCTATCCCTTCCTGGCTGGCCAATTCGAGTGTAGTAGACATTCCTTATGAGACCCTTACTAATCTTAAAGAGCAGGTAAAGAAGTCTAAATATCAGAATCTTTCCTTCCAGTTCTTGCGTTAAAGAGTTTCTGCTATCTTTGATCATTTCCAGCATATTAAGATACCATGCGCATTCGAGGATTTTCATCTTTAATCAATCGGCCTGGAAAGGACCAGGACGATCTCGGTTTTGGAACTAAAATGACGGACGCCGGTATCCGGCTGATTAATCAGGATGGCACCTATAATATTGACCGGCACGGCCGGACAGCATGGCACCCCTATCTTGCGCTGGTTGAAATGAGTTGGTTTCGGTTTTTTTAGTTGTCATTATCTACTATTTGGCCGTAAATGGGCTATTCGGACTTTTGTTTTTACTCAATGGCATCGAAAACTTGCCTGGTAGTAAACCAGGATCCTCCCTGGAAGATTCTGCTCAAGCTTTTTATTTTAGTGTTCAGACCTTTACCACTGTTGGTTATGGCTCTATCAGCCCGACCGGAGTATGGGCTAATATGTTGGCTACGTTCAATGCACTTACTGGATTAATGTTTCTCGCCTTGGCTACCGGTTTGTTTTTTGCTCGCTTTTCGAAAGCTAAAGCTCAAATACGTTATAGTCGCTTTGCCCTGCTTACTCCTTACCACGGGATGGATAGTTTTCAATTTCGAATCGTTAATATGCGTAATAATCAGATCATTGACGTGGAAGCTAAGGTTTTTCTAACGTGGATTGACAGAAGGGACGGTGTGGCGACGAGACGGTTTGAAAATCTCAAACTGGAGCGAGAGCGGATAACACTTTTTCCACTCAACTGGAATATTGTTCATCCGATCGACCCGGAAAGCCCCTTATTTGATAAATCGCTTAACGACTTGAAAGAAATGCAGGTAGAGTTCATCATTCAGCTCAAAGGATATGATGAAACTTTTGCCCAAACGGTTCATTCTACCAGTTCGTACACCTGGGAGGAAATAAAAGAAGGGTATCGCTTTCAGACGATGTACCGCTCCGACCCTAAGAAAGGAACGACCCTCTTTCTGGATGATATTGATGAAATTGTCAAAGTAGATTCGGAAGAAGAATAAGTTTTACGCTAGTCCTTTTATAGCAAGATAAGCCATCACCCCTGTACTTACCATAAAGCAGTCCTCATCGACATCAAAAGTATTAGTGTGAACCGGCGAAGTAATTCCTTTGGCGGGATTACCCGTTCCCAGGCGGTAAAAACAACCTGGCACTTCATGTGAATAGTAGGCAAAATCTTCAGCTGTCATGCGGATGGGTAGGTCAACTACATTTTCTTCACCCATATATTCTATAGCCCACGCTTTTGTTTTAAGGGTGAGGTCTGGATGGTTGTATAATGCCGGATATCCTTTTACGATATTAAAATGGCAATCTCCTCCCATACTTTTGGCAATTCCCTCAGCAGTATTTTTCATTTTTTGATGGGCATCAGCCCGCCAGGCTTCATCCATAGTCCGGAAGGTACCTTCCAGTTTGACTTCGTTGGGGATCACGTTTGTTGCGCCACCTGTAGAGTTAATCTTTCCAAAGGTCAATACAGAGGGAACAGTTGGGTCGGCATTCCGGCTGATCACCTGTTGGAGGGCGGTAATGATCTGGGCGGTAATGACAACCGGGTCGACGCAGTCATGAGGTAACGCTCCGTGCCCGCCTCTTCCCAAAACGGAGACGTATAGTTCGTCAGCAGAAGCCATATAGTAACCTTGTCGCATACCGATTTTACCGGCTTCAAGGGGTGGATGTACATGCTGCCCGAAAATATGCTTCGGAGCCGGGTTTTGGAGTACTCCTTCTTTAATCATGATGGATGCGCCACCAGGAAGTTTTTCTTCGGCCGGTTGAAAGATCAATTTGATGGTTCCTTTGAAGGAATCCTTCAACTCATTGAGTATTTTGGCTGAACCGAGCAGGGAAGCCGTATGTACATCATGCCCGCAAGCGTGCATAACACCTTCGTTTTTTGACCGGTAGGGTTTATCTTCATTTGCTTCTAGGATGGGGAGTGCATCGATATCTGCCCGGAGGGCGATGGTTTGGCTTTCGGGGGCTTGCCCTTTGATCAGTCCAACTACCCCATTTTCTGCAATGCCATGTTGGCAAGGAATTCCCATCTCTTTTAGTTGCTCATAGACAAATTTACCCGTTTCCTTTTCCTGATAGGATAATTCCGGATGTTGATGCAAGTATCGCCTGATCTCAACCACATCCCTGAAATAGGTTTCTGATAATTTTCGGATTTTAGACGTTAGTGTGCTCATGCGGGTAAATATAATCAAAATGAAGGGCATTTAACACCTCTTCTTTTTCTAAAAGCATGGTTGCCATTAGGATTAAAAATTTTCACTCCAAAGGTAATACCTCCTACAATATACCAATCCTTATCTTGAGGGTCTCCTCTTTGGGTACCTGTTGACCAATTTATCGGTTCATTTAAATATTCAGCTGAACGGTTAGCTAATTGGGCGGAGGGTTCTCCTCTTTCGCGTCTTAGGATATTTTGGTCAACGTATACGGTGCTGACATCATCCAGGTAGTCGGTGAATGTTTTTCTAAAGCCGACATCAACACCGATACTAAATAAATACAAGAAATTGACTTTGATTCCTGCACCCATTGGGATGGCGATCTGCGTAAGCTGATAGGGTGATTTGTCAGGAAAAACGGAAGTACCCTGGCCTTCAGTCGTCAAAGGTTGGAGATCAAGCCATTGCCCCTGATATTCCGCTTGAGGGTTGAATTGGTAGCCTGCTATTCCGGTGTATACGTAAGGGGTGAGGCTACTTCCTGCTCCCAGTGTAATATTGCCTGCTGGTCTGAGTTCCAGATTGAAGGCAACTTCATTAATCTGGCTTTTAAAGTGTAAATTACGTCTTCTCCTAAAAAAATCGTTTGCATTAGCGTCATTTCCTGATATGGTAGCATGAGTATAGCTCAGTCTAAGAGCAAACCATTTTGCCGGAGCGTAGCGGGCAAAGAGGCTGAAAGCGGGGTGGGTTTCGCTAAAGCTGATCACCGACGCGCTCGGAGCCAGATCTCCTTCATAATTGGAACCGCCGGCAAGTATGCCGATTTCAAAATGTTGGGCCTGGACAAAAAAGGGTACAAATAGCAATATAATAATGGGGGATTTAAGAAACATCATGATGAGTATGATTGATTATGTTGGATAAAGAACGAGTCTAAAACTACGTCAGTTTAGGTAGCAAAGCACTTAAGCAAGCTTTGATTTAGAGAGCAACCTGGAGGTAAGAGTGGAGTAGTGATGAGGCTCACCATATCATTGGGTTTTGAGCCGCTATTGTAATGAAAATAACCTTACAATTATTATGCCTTTAGGAGCTAATTTAGAAAGAATATTAAAAAATTAACGATTAGACCGGGTCATTTAATAAAAATGGAAGCTAGAGCAGAGAGAGTACATAATTTTTTAAATCGGTCTCCCGGTCGCCATCAAGTTCTAGCCGATATAATTCGGTTGGTTGGAGGGTGACGGCATCATCGCTGGTTTCTTTAAGAATACCCTTAGAAATGGGGATAGTGGTTTTTCCAGGAATCTTAATTTGTTCAAAATTTATCTTAATCGAAGAGTCCCTTTTTTTAATATTTCTTCCTGAAAAATCACGGACAGTGGCTACTTCTCCGGAAAAAATAGTACCCGAAGGCAAGATTACCTGATTATCGAGGATAAGGTCATTCTTTAATTTAAAAGAAACGGTTTGGCCTTTCAGGTCACTACCCTGGGTGGAGGTAATAGTCTTAGTGGGGTGTAGTAGAAAATAGATGGTACTACTGAAGAACACATCGATGGAGACCTTTGTTAGTTTGGGCTTTTGCAGAGATTTTTTAGAACGGGGCTCAGTAGAGGTATCCTTTTTAGCAGGGGTAGAAGTAGTTGTTGGGGTATCCTCCGTTTTCTTTTGTTTTGGGGTGAGTGGCTTAGGAGGGGTATTGTCTTTGATTTTGTTTTGCGCCAATTGTTCTTCCTGGGCATTTTGAGCGGCCAACCGATTCTCACATTCAGCAATTAATTCCTCTACGGAAGGATTGTAAGGGACTACTTGAAGACTTGTATTGAGTAGTTCGATCGCTTTTTCATAATCATCGTCGGCATAAGCTTCAAAGCCTTGATCTTCAAATTCTTCAGCCACCAGCGTTTCGAGTTCCAGGGAGGGATCATGGTAAGGGTCTTGCTCCAGTGATTTTTTGATGTAGAAAAGGGTAGAATTATTTTCCGGATAAATAAATTGCCCTTTGTCGAAACATGCCCACGCCTTTTCTGTCCATAGCTTCAGCGAATCGGCCATCTCGCCATCTGTTAACTGTTGTACCTTGGAGCTATCAGGCGATGTAGCGTTTTTCATAGCATCGAATGCAGGTCCGTTGAAGGTGACCCAAATAGAAAGTAGGATAATGATCAGGAGGGCGGCACCCAGGCCAACGTAAACAAATATAAAGGGAAATGCCTTTTCGTTTTCATCCGTAGATTCTTTTCCAATTTTGGTTTCCAGCGGCAGATCGGATGGTTTGGGAGATTTGGTTTCCAGTTTTTGGATTTTGATTTTGGTTTTTTTCGCGGGAGTCCATTGAGCGATCTCTCTGGCGGTAGGCCGTGACCATTGATCGAGTGAAAGGCACTGCTGAATGAGTTGTGCAACTCCCTTGGGGAGCGTTTTGGGAAATGGACCGATCAGCTCGAAGGTATTTTCATGTCCTTGTGCTTTCGCAATTTTTTGGGTGATTCCTCCTTCTCCGTTGAAAGGGAGTTCTCCGGTGGCAACTTGATATAAGCAGGCTCCAAAGGCCCAGATATCTGTTTTTTCTGATGCCGGGTTAGCAGGTTGTCCTTTAAAGAAGAACAATTCGGGGGCCCGGTAAGCAAGGGGGGTAATACCCGATTGTTTAGGAGCTGGTTCCATCCCCTGGGTGGCCAAGGTTTTATGGAGTTTAGATTTGAGTTGTTCGCTAATGCCGAAATCTGTGAGCAGGAAGTTACCTTCCTCATCAATTAAAATATTATCCGGTTTGATATCGCCATGGGCGATCGGGTTAGTCCGGTTATGGAGATAATTGAGGGCAGAACCGATCTGGTGAATTACTTTGGTGAGTTCTTTTTGATCGAGCTTCCCCATTTTTTGGGCAATTGTTCCGCCACTACAATAGGGCATGACCAGGAAGGGGGCACCTTGATATTCGTCAAAGAATACAGGTGTCAGGATATTGGGGTGGTTGAGGGCATGGGTTTTCTGATATTCAGCCATACATAGTTTTACCCCTTCTTCATCCTGTTTGATAAAGATCTTAATGGCCAGAATAACGTCTGACTTGGTGTCTTTGGCTTTCCAAACTTCCGAAAAGCCACCTCTTCCAAGTAGCGTCATTAGTTCGTACCGATCGTAAAAAAGCTGGCCGGCTTTATACATAATTAATGCTTCTTATTCTTTTTTTGAAAGATAATAATACTTTCTGCAGATAACCCATTTTCTGCTTTAAATTTTTGAGCCATCGCCTTGGTTTCAAACGGGAGGATGATCAATTCGAAGTAATCCGGCCCTGCTATCAATTGTATGTTCTTATCCGGGTATCGCTCCGCAATCATCTTTAGTGAATCTGCTGCTTCGAGCGTGTCGCTAAATACTTGTAGATTGATCAGATAATAACCTGTTGTCTTTTTAGGTGAGTGAGTAGCCTGTTTGGCAGAATCCGGTTCGATAATGGAATCCTTCATGGCTACCGGTTGATCAGCATATTTTTCATTAAATTTTTTCTCCAGGTTTTCTTTGAGTTGATCGGTAGCTGTCGGGGGAAATAGATAAAACACAACTGCGCCAATAGCAATAACAAAGATAATAATAGTCGTAGCTAATGAAGTCAGGTTTCGTTTATTTCCGCGGTTGGGAGTCTTTTTTAGGGAGGCGTCGACCGGCGTAGCGGAGGACTGACGACTGTTATCGGTAATGGCAGCCAGAATGACCGTGATATTGTCATAACCGCCCGCATGGTTTGCACTTGAGATCAGCTGTTGGGCGGTGGTTTGGGATGTATTATTTCGTTGGAGTTGGAATTCGATCTCTTGATCGCGGAGCAGTCCGTTTAGTCCGTCACTACATAGAAGAAGTTGGTCGTGGTGTTCAATCGGATAAGACCGGTAATCTACTTCCAGTTGTTGTTGGGGATTACCCAGATTTTTGGTAATGACATGCCCCTGGGGGTGGTCGAATGCCTGATCAGTGGAGATTTCTCCGCGGTCAATGAGTTGTTGAACCAAGGAGTGATCTTTAGTGAGTTGGGTGAGACCCGATCCAGGATTGTAGTGGTAGCAGCGGCTGTCGCCTACCCATGCTATATGGACCTTATTCTCCAGAATCCAGGCTGTAACAATTGTGGTACCCATTCCCTGGGTTTCCGGATGTTGCTGAAGATATTGGAGAATACGATCATTCGCCTGGTGGATGGCTTGTGTCAGAAGGGTTTTGGGTGAAAAATCAGTATCAAAAAGGGTGACACGCTCTTTTTCAAAAAAGGTTTTTATCTGTTCAACTGCCAACTTGGAGGCGACTTCACCGGCTTTCGTTCCCCCCATCCCGTCGGCAACGATAAGCAAGGAACCAAGGGGTTGAATTTGTTGCTTCGGAGAGTTGCCTTTTTTCCATTCCCCTTTGGAAAGGTCCGGGGAAGTCAGGAAGTTATCTTCCTGATGTTCCCGGACTCTTCCGACATCTTCACAAGCTGCAATTTCTATAGTTAGAGAAGCGTGATTCATGTTATCGGTGGTAGATACGGTTGACAAAATTTTCAAGGATGTAGTCTTCCATTCTGGAATGCAGCTTTTCCACCCGCTCTTGTAGGGCGTGGAAATAGTACATCAGAATAATGCTAAGGATCAAGGCGACCAGGGTGGTGTCAAATGCGATGCTAAGTAAGCTGGAAACTTTTTCGATGCCTGCGGTAGAGACCACTTCGCTAGCTGCGCCAAGTGAGGCTGCGATACCGATCACGGTGCCGATGAATCCGACAGAAGGGATGGCCCATGCGATATATCTTACCAATGACTGCTCACTCTCGCTTTCCCGCATATTTATATTTGCTTGAGTAGAGACAACGCCCAGCGTTTCGGTGACAGATTTATTGGCTCTGAATTTGGTGCAACCTTTCTTGATGATCTCGACAAGTTTGATCGGGTGCTTTTTCTCTACATCGATCATTTTAAGTTTAAGTTCATTGATATCGTCAGCAGAGAGTACATATTGTTCTGTTTCCGGAAGCAAGCCGAGGTTAAAACCTTCTTCCTCATTGCTCGCCATTTTATTCATTCTTCTAATTTCGAAGTAGCCGTAGAAGAAAAGGAAGTAAGAGAATCCCTGGATCAATCCGCCCGGCAGCCTGCCGCCAAACATGGTGAATAACCGGCTCGCCCAACTGTCTTCGGGAGTGATCATATAGCCAAGGAATAAGACAAGGATTAAAATGATCGCAGCGCCTGCGCTGATTAATAAATTGATATGTCGCTCGTTCATGATTATTAAGTTTGAAAGTTTTAAATGTTATTGTTAAAGATTAAGATAACCGTAAGTGCTATTTATTTTTCATTATTCTCACTATCCACCACTACCCACTACCCACTACTTCCGCTGTTCCCATTGTATACCCTCTTCGGTGACGGTGAGTATACCAAGTAGCGTTTCTCCTTGAGATTTATTCGAATAGGGTGGTGCGCCGCTTTCCAGTTCTATTTCACCAAACTCTACTTTTTCGGGTATTCCCGTTCCATCAACAGGGTTAGTTGCTATGAAGCCGGTGATCGTTGCCTTTCCTTCTTTTCTTGGTCTGGATAGGTGGGCGTGGATTTCGTAAGTGCCCGGGACCAATTCGTCTCGTTGGACGATCATTTCATGGGGCCCTTTATCGAATTTACCCGGCATTTTCATCCATTTTCCGAAGGGAGCGATTCTATATTTTCGGTTGTAGTAGACAAAGTTTCCTCCTTCAGCAGGTTTCATGTATAGGTGTACGGTGTTTTTGCTATCCTCCCAATCGATCCGTACAGTGAGTGGGGCATTAAACCCTACCGAGTAATCAGCTACGCCAGGGGTAGAATCGACCTCAACCTTTTGCTGTTCGGTGGTCGGTTCCGGAGTAGTTGATTTAGTTGTTTTCTGTGTTTTGGCCAGCTGTTTTTGTAGTTGTTTTTGTTGTGCTTTGAGCTGTTCCAATTCTTTTCGCAGTTGTTTATTTTCAGATGATTTACTGGCAAGTTGCCCCTGCAGCGTTTGGGTTTCTTGTTTTAGGGAGCCGATGGTAGCCTGAAGTTTTTTGGATACTTCAACGATAGCAACGTATTCGGAATCCGGAACGGTAGCGCTTACCATATGGATAAGGCTGTCCAGGTCGGTGACCATCATTTCCGCTTCATCGAGGGCGCGAAGTTGCTCCATATCTTCGATGTCGACCTTGGGTACGATGATGAACAAGATGATCACCGATGCCAGTGCCCCTGAAAGAATATCGAGAAAGGAGACACTAAACACATTTATTTCTTTTTTAGCCATAATGATCTATTTTTTAGGTTGTAAGTAATTTTATAAACCACTTATTTCAGTTGATTTCAATAATTTTCAGCGTAGTATTTCCGAGTGTAAGGATATCTCCGGGGACCAGCGGTTGGCCTTTCGAAGCATCTATGTTTATTCCGTTGACGAAGGTTCCATTTCGGGAATGGTTCCATTGTCGCGTTTCCTTAAGCCATTGTCCGTCTCGAATCACCCAGCAGTGTTGATCCTGGTGGCATTCCATTGTCGCATGGTGCCTGGAGATATAAGCGGAGAGTGTTTCTTTGATGTTCAGATCATTTTGAAAATGAGCGGTTGCTCTGCCGATCAAAAGGATCTTATTTTCTTTTTTCGTCAGGTGATGGTAGAGGTTGTAAGTCTTTCCGCTTTCTTCTCCATTCATTACTTGCAGTTGGAGTTGTAGAGACGTGGGCGTTGCTTTCTCTGTACGTCGGTGTCCGATTTTTTCAAGTATCTGTTCGATTTGTTGAAATCGTTTTTTCGGTTCGTTGCAAAGTGACTGTGTAATGATTTCTTGCCAGACTGGAGGTAGTTGCTTGTTGTATTGTTGTAAGGGGGTGATGATCCCCTGTTTGGCGCGCTTTAAATAAGGCCCCATATCTGCTTGTTTTTCCCATGGGCCAAAAGGAAAATGACCACCGGAGAATAACTCGAAGCAAATAACCCCAAACGTAAAAATGTCGATAGCAGGTAGCAACGTTTGGTTGCGATGAACAGGTGAAAGCTGCTCGGGAGCCATATATACATAGCTTCCCAGTACATTTTCAGGTTTTCCGGCATCATTGACAACAGTGAGTTGCACGTTTAAATGTCCCGCAATGCCGAAGTCAGATAGTTTGGGGTTGTCCTGCTGGTCAAAGAGTACGTTTTCAGGTTTTAGGTCTCGGTGAATTTTTCCGTTTTCATGGAGTGTTTTCAGGCCTTTGAGTAGTTGTTTGGCAATTTGGGTACCTTTTTTTGTGGTTATCCCCTCAGTAATTCGATCCCGAAGACTCCCGTTCGGGCAATAATCCATGGTGAAATAGGGGCATCCCTTGAAGTTTCCGTAAGTATGGGTTTTCACCAGGTAAGGGCTATTGATCTTTCCGGTTTCATATTCCAGCCTGAATCGAGCCAGGAGATTTTTCTTTGCGTGTTCCGGCACTGTCCAGATCTTTAGCACTTTTAGTGCCCAGGTATTTCCCGTATCGATCTCCTTCACCTTAAAGACTTCTCCGAAGGATCCCTCGCCGAGTTTTTCTTCCAATAGATATTGGTCGATCGTACTTCCCGGGCTTAATTGATATGTTGATTTGGAGGACACCTTTTCAATGAATAATTAGTAATGAATAATTTTATTAACTGATCTTTCGCAAGCGAAAGATTTGTAAAATTGCAAAATATTATTA
>CAZHOV010000086.1:0-17302 GCA_964534315.1 uncultured Saprospiraceae bacterium
CCAAAGAAGAAAGTTTGGTGTTTCGAAACACGAATAGTGTTTTGAAACACCCTCAGGCTACGATCTTTGGCCGCGAAAGCGGCTTTATGTTAGGCCCCTATAAATGTTAAGCCCTTGATTCGCATGACTCATGGTTTTTAATTATTTTAAGGAAAATTGGATAGGAAGATAGCAAACAGTTGAAGTCGCTTTTCCATTTTTTCTTGCCGGAATCCAATGGCCATATGTCTCTATTAATTGACGAAAGACTTTAATTGCCTCTTCGTTTAATTCATCATTTGGGCTGTTTACCAGCGATATTTCGGAAATCGAGCCGGTCTTTCCGACCATAAACTTAATGATGCTTTTTCCTTCCAAACCTTGTTTTCGGGCAGTTAAGGGATAATTAATATGATCCAGGAAAATTTTTTGATGGGGCATCTGTCCGTTTTTTCTTTTCGTAATTATTTAGCGGGGAACCTTCCCAGAGGGATAGAACGGCAAATGTTTCTGAAGGAGTGGCTGTTTCCCGATGAGTTGGGGTTTACGTATCAATACGAGGCAACAGATATGGAAGGGTTGCTGGGCGGGCTGCAGAATGGCCGGTTTGATGTTGCTTTGGGAGCTATTTCTATTACTCCATCCCGGGAACGTTTAGTCGATTTTACCCAGGCGGTCAATCCATCTGGTACGGGAATCGCCGTAGCCAAAGATTCTATAAAAAATGCCTTTCAGTTGTATTGGAAACCCATTCTAGTTAGCCTGTTGAGATTAATTGGTCTATTACTCCTGGTATTATTGATTTCCGGTACCTTGGTCTGGCTGGTAGAGCTCACCAGTAAACATTCTCAATTTGATCGTAAAATTTCAGGCCTTGCTGATGGACTTTGATGGTCTGCAGTAACGATGTCTACTGTAGGGTACGGAGACAAGGTTCCCAGAACCTGTCTTGGAAAAATACTGGCAATGGTCTGGATCTTTACCAGTATCATCTTGATCTCTCTATTTACAGCAAATGCAAGCGCCATTTTTTCTACTACCAAGGTAGAGTCGCACATCCAAACGAAAAAAGATTTGCTTAATGTGCGGGTTGGAGCCTCGTTAAAATCTTCTGGTCAGGAATTTTTGATCAGAGAAAAGATTGACCACCAGGCTTATGATTCGGTAGAAGAAGCCATAGAGGCGATGCTGACCGGTAAAATTGATTGCGTGGTATCCAATGTGCCGGTCTTACTCTATCTGAATAATTCTAAATATCCGCAGAGACTCGCAATCGCTCCAAAGCTGCTACTAAAAAACAATATGGGAATAGCATTAGCAAACGATAGCCCGTTGAGAGAAGAAATTGATCAGGTATTGCTTCGGAAAATCTCAGAGCCTAAATGGCAAAATGCAGTCTATTCTTATCTGGGAGAGGAGTTTTATTAGAAGGGGATGACTCATTTATTAATGAGTCATCCCCGAGAGATTTTTTTATTTTGGGAGGTCTGTTTTGTGGCTCGTAACACCAAAGGTGTTATGAGACATCCTCAGAATTTTTTTTAGTTTAGGCAACATGCCCATTAGAAAGGTTGATGGTTTGAAACACAACATTACTTCTTCATCCACTTCATTTTCATTTTTTCGTTGGCATCGGCATAGCCATTATTGCCTGCTTTACGAGCGGCATCAGTCGACATGGCGAGTGCTTTCATGGCATCGTCTTTTTTACCAAGATCCATTAAGATTTGCGCTTTCTTTCTTAAGTGCCAGTATCTTGGTTCGTCTACATTGGTGGCTTTGTTGATCCAGTCAAGAGCTATTTCAAGGTCTTTGCCGGTATCGTGGTAGTAAGAAGCCGCGGCGTAATAGTCTCCGGCTGAAGGGCCGCCAAGGGTTCGTTCGATGCTGGCATTTACCTTTTCATCTGGGTTGACGCTTAACGTTAAAGGAACGTGGTAGCTTCCCCATTGAAGCGCAATTACCGCTCCATCGTGACGGATATTGTCGATTCCGATAAAAAAGGTTTCCTGAGGATGTTGTACTTTTTTGGCTTTTACGTTGAAACGGGCAAGTTCCTGGCTCTCGTCATAGTCACCCACTCTGCCGCCAAGAGTAAGATCTTTATAAAGCATTACTGTCCAGTCTGTTTTACCGGGGATACTGTAGATAGCGTATTTTCCTGCAGGTACTTCTTTACCTTCAATTTTAACATCATCGCTGAACGAGATTGTCGTTGCAGCATTTGCACCGGTACGCCAGATCCTTCCAAATTTTTCTACATCCACAAACAACTCCCGGCCCTTAACACTGGGGCGCGAAAATTCAAGAACAATATCCGTAAGGCCAACCTTTTGCTCAAATTTTGCGGTCGGACTTGGCATCGGCCGTTCGATCTGAGCGTCTACAGTTGTGGTTAGCAATAGACCAACAAGAGGAAGACAGAATAAAATCAGTTTTTTCATTATAAATTGAATTTTTTTTAAAGAATAGGTTTAAAAAACGTGTAATTTCAACCACAAAATTAGTTTTTTCCGCTTGGAAAAAATAGCTTTGCACCCATCTTCAATGATTTAATTTTTACGCATGACAATAGCCGTAGTCGCACATGACGGAAAAAAGGCCGAAATGGTCGCCTTTATAAAAGATCATTTTGATCTGTTTAAATCCAAAAATATCACCCTAATAGCCACGGGCACAACCGGCTCCCACGTTGAACGAGCCGGCCTGGAGGTTGAGCGAATGGAAAGCGGACCCTACGGGGGTGATGCTCAGATTGCCAGCCGTATTGTAGAAGGAAATATTCAGATGGTTATCTTTTTCAGAGATCCGCTGGGTAAACATCCCCATGAAGTAGACGTCAATATGTTAATGCGGCTTTGCGATGTGCACAATATCCCCCTGGCTACTAACATTGCTACTGCTAAACGGTTAGTTGACACCTTATAATAGAGTAGTTGTTCTTATGGTATGGTTATCAGCGATTTCTGATCCCAAGGTATACCAGGTAGCATCAGGAAGAAAAAGTTCGGTGATTTGGTTGGCCGGAACGGGAAAGTTGAGCGTCAGCCCTGTCGCTGGAACTTCAATCGTAACGTTGGTAGGGGCATCCGTTTCGACCAGAAATGAAAATTCAGGTGGCGTGTTGAAAAAGAGGTCAATATTTTCCATGTATCCACACCAAAAGGTCGTTCCTTTAGTCGATTGCGCGCACAATTTAGATTGAAAAAGACTGTAGACAAAGACTAAAGTAAACAGCAGAAGTTTATAATTTTGCATAGGTAAAGACGATTAAGGCAAAACAACGACAAGCGAATTCAGAACATTAATTTATTCTGGAAGTTTCATAGGTACCAATATATAGGTATAATTTTTAAAGTAAATGACGGTTAAATTGCAACGATCGTTTTTTTTCTATACTTTTGAGATGTAATTCAAACGAAAAATTCTCCATCCAATTGGATAATTCCATTTATCTGTTGAACTAGTACTCGAACGAAAAGGCTGAAACATGAAATGCATTGGGATAAAGCTATCTACAATAGCCTTTCATTATTATGCTACAAACAAGTGGTTTTGTCATGGAGCTAACAGAAAAGTTAGTGATACATCTATCCAATGAATATTGCGAAAACAAATGTTCATTGGATGGAGCATTACATTGTCGCTTAGGTTACAGGAAATCTTTCTATGAATATAGGAAAAACCTGATCCTTTAAAGGAATATATTAAATAAAACCTGCATGTTTAGTCAGTTTTATCTCTTAGATAGTTAGAAGCGAACAAGCTTCTCACACCCCAATGACCTCGGAAAAGAAGCATTTTAACTCCGTTACACTACAAACATAACACGTTACACACCTTATTTAATCTAGAAGCTCCTTTCTATTATTAATTTATTAATAATAAGGATGTTATATATCTATTACACTAATAATTTTATTAAAATTAAAAACTAAATTATCATGCAGACTTTGAAGAATGTTATTTTCACACTTTTTGTTTCTTGTCTAGTTTTTGTTTCTTTTTCAACAGTTCAAGCGGAAATTTATCCGGTAGTAGGGGCTGAGCAGTCCTGCCAGGCGGATTTTGCTTCTAACAAGTGCACTACAGTAGAAGGCCGTATGGTTTTTAACAATTTATCTACAGGTAATATTGCTGATTATCATTGGGATTTTGGTGACGGTTCAACTAGCGGATCTGGAGCTGGTCAGGTTGAACACATTTACTCAGCTAACGGCACTTATGAAGTAACACTAGATGTTAAAGATGTAAACGGAAATACGAATCGGTTTGTAGAGATTATCGTGATTGGTGATATAGATGGAGTGTAAGGATAGGTTATCCTTTTTTCAAAAGGCTGTCCCAAAGATCACTCTAGAGGGTGGCTCCTAGCACCTTTGGTGTTAGGAGCCACCAAACTTTCTTCTTTGGGAGGTCTGTTTTTACTAAAACATTACAATTTTTTAGTAAAAACAGACCTCCTAAAATATAGTAGAGGTCAAAGTTTCTAACTGAGCATTTTTCAGAGAAATACAACACGCTTAAAGAAGAAAGTGTAGGGCCTCAAAACATCAAAGGAGTTTTGAGGCATCCCCAAGTATGGAAATACGTTGTCAACTATCTGAAAACTGAACACAATAGGAATAAAAACTTTCCTGTACAAAGAGCATACCCTAGTCGAGCGTTTTTAGGACTAGAGGCCACAATTCTTCGTAAGGAATAATTTCTATTTGGTGAAGTTGGAGGGTTACATCAATAGGATGGGCATGGATTTTCTCAAAGTCCTTTTTCGAGGCCTTTTCGGTGGGTACTTTTTCGAAGTCGTTTTTTATGGTTTTATCGAGCATTTTAAAAAACAAATGACTTCTTTTCGTTTCTTCACTTTTTAGATATCGATTGGCAAATCTGCGGGCATTATCGATTTTAGTCAAGGCTTTATCATAGTTTTTTTCTGCTAATAGGAATAATACCTGAATGATCCAAATTGGTATTTTCAGTCCCCTTTCTTGTTGGGTATACATATTTACTTCGTTGATAAATTTCGACCGTTTAAATCTCCTTTTCTTCACCCCCGGGAGATCTTCCTGCAACTCATTGATAAATTGCAAGTAATGTAAATAAGCTTCGAAGAGTACCCAATTTTCGCGGTTACTAGAAGGTAAAAAATTAAAGCGTTTATGACTAAAAGCCTTTTCAACAATTTGATAAGCTTTCTTGTATTCTCCGGTATGCATGCAGAGTAAATAATAGTGCTCTAGTGTTTTAAACCAATTGGCCCGCCCATCGGTAAGAATATTTAGGCACTTTTCTGCAGCTTTTTTTCCTTTTTCATATTCCTGAAGATAAGTGTAGCAGGTAATCATATTTTGTAAGATCAAGACTATATTGATCTTAGCGTGAAAAGGCTTACTTTCCAAAAAGTCAATCCGGCGCTTTCCGACTTCGATGGTTTTTTGATAATCTTTTATCCCCATGTAGTAAAAAATCTCCAGTAGTGCAGTTAATTGGTGTAATCGAAGAGAATCGTATTTCGCGGTATATTGATTTAGTTTAACGACACTTTCTTTGACTTCATTATTTAGTAAGTTTTCATCTACCTGCCCCATGGTATAGTCGAGAATAAATTTAGTGTATGCTTTCTCGGCCAGCATTTCGGCATTAAAAATCTGCTCGTATTTCGTAGCGACGTTGTCATATTCTTCATATTTTTTTCTATTTCGTTCGTACAGGCCATGATGTATCCTTAGCTGTCGAGCCGTATCCAGTACAAGATCGGTGAAGTCATATTTAATGGCTTTTAAGTATACTTTTCGAAGAAGTTTGACGGCGGCACTCCGGGCTTCCCGCCCCAGAAGTATTTTTGCGGAAGCCCAGTCTTTACTGCAGGTATAGTAGGCTCGTTGATAGTCGTTAAACTCCGCCCTTTTAACATCAATAAAGAAAATCGTATTGCGGAGTCGCTTCGTCAGTTCATTTTTTAGCCTGGTGTACCTTCGGTCGGAAGGATCCGTTCCAGAGATTGCTTGGGCCGCTTCTTCGTCTGTGGTAAATTCACCGCTGGCAATACCTCTGTACAACTGGCCTAAATGCGTCTCCTCGTCAAAATTTTCACCAAGAATGTTGATGGAGCGCGTTTTTTGCCGATTCAAAATTTGTACAAGCTCGAGCAACTCTTTCATAAGAGAGATTCAGATTATTTTAGTAATAAGGAGTAATTTTAAGCCCGGTGCATTTACCTTTAAATTAAAAAGAAAAAGAACGATATCCGTATTTTTTGGAAAAAATTTATTCCAAAAAATGAAAAATACTTTTTTAGAGAAAAGTATTTCTAAAGTTTTATTGTAAAACTGCTATTGTTTTTGGTGGTTTAAGAAATAACCTATTTAAAAACTTATGATAAAGAAATATTTTTTGCATATTAGTAGCTACTTCTGTTATTAATATGGTTGAACCTAATAAGAATACATTGAAGAGTAATAATCATACCTATCATACCCAGTCTGACGACTCTATTCGCTTCCAGTCAATATTTGATACGGTAATTGATGGAATTATCATTATTGATGAGCGGGGTAGCGTAGAGTTGATCAATCCCGCCGCTGCTAAATTATTTGGGTATGATAAGGAAGAGGTGCTTGGCCAGAATATAAAGATGTTGATGCCTTCACCGCACCGGGAAAATCATGATACTTATTTGGAAAATTACCGGAAAACCGGGAAAGCAAAAATTATCGGTGTTGGTCGTGAAGTAGAAGGGCGTCGAAAAGATGGCTCTTTGTTTCCTATTCTTTTAGCGATCAGTGAAGTCAATCTGGAGAATCGCCGTGTATTTACAGGAGTAATACACGATATTTCTCAGATTAAAAAGGCTAAGGATGAAGTAGAGATGCTAAACCAAAAGCTGGAAAGTAAAGTCCGGAAACGGACTGAAGAATTAATTGGAGCAGTCAATAAACTCCTGGCTACCAATGATCAGTTAAAAAACGAAATTGCAGAACGGTCAAAAGCGGAAGAAGCGCTTCGTCAACGGGAAAAAGAACTTCAGGATGCGTTAGAGCGGGAAAAAGAACTGAATACGCTGAAATCCAGGTTCGTATCTATTGCTTCTCACGAATTCCGGACGCCTCTAAGTACGATCCTTTCTTCCGTAGAACTAATCGAAGCCTATAGCGAAGATCATCAGATTGAAAAGCGGAAAAAACACACCAAGAGGATTAAATCTGCTGTCACCTTACTCACCGGCATCCTTAATGACTTTCTATCGCTCAGCCGGTTGGAGGAAGGTAAGATCGCTCCGCAACCCGTAGAGTTTGAACTGGAGGGGTTTTGTAAGGAAGTTATGAGCGACCTGAAAGTGCTCCTTAAGAAAGGGCAAAAAATTGAAAAAGAAGAGGTTAATACCGATCAAAAGGTCTTTCTGGAAAGAAAGTTTTTGAAAAATATATTGTTCAACCTCCTGTCTAATGCCATCAAATACTCTCCTGAAGATACCACTATCCACCTGACCCTTCACATCGAAGACGAAAAATTGAAAATAACGGTCAGTGATGAGGGAATCGGTATTCCGGAGGAAGATCAACAATATCTATTTACTCGATTCTTCAGAGCGCATAATGTAGAAAATATCCAAGGCACCGGATTGGGACTCAGTATCGTCAAGCGATATCTGGAGGCGATGAACGGAGCTATCACTTTTGAAAGTAAACTCGATAAGGGCACTACCTTTTTTGCAGAACTACCTATTAAACAATAAAACCTTCCGGGTGATCTTTGTCATTATATGTCTTCACTAACATCATCTTTTTTCTAATGAATGGCCAATATTTTTGCTCAAAATTGGCTGTATGATAAATACCGAAGTGAATAGTGTGAATAGTCAGGCGATCAAATCGAACGAATGTTACCATTGCGGAGAGACTTGCGATCAGCATCCGGTAATACTGGAAGATAAAGCATTTTGCTGCGAGGGATGTAAAATGGTCTACGAAATATTGAATACCAATGACCTATGCCAATATTACGAAATCGATGAAAATGCAGGCGTCAGCCTCAAAGGCTATAAACAAGAACGATACGCCTATCTGGATGAACCCGAAGTGACAGAGCAGCTCATTGCTTTTACTGACGGTAAAAAAACAAAAATTACTTTCCATCTACCCCAAATACACTGTGCTTCCTGTATCTGGTTGCTCGAAAATCTTTACCGGCTCAACGAGGGGATACTTTACTCAAAAGTCAATTTCATCAAAAAAGAGATTTATCTCACTTACGATGAAGCAACTACCTCCCTTCGGTCTATTGTCGAACTCTTGGCTAGCATCGGTTACGCGCCCGCCATCAATTTGGGTAATCTCGATAAAGATAAACCTGTTGTAGATAAAAGTCTTTATTATAAAATTGGCGTGGCAGCTTTTGCCTTCGGCAATATTATGCTGCTGAGTTTTCCGGAATACCTGGGCATCGAAAAAGGATTAGATTCTTCTTACATCAGGTTTTTCGGATGGCTGAATATCCTTTTAGTACTCCCAGTGGTGCTATATAGTGGTTTCGACTACCTTCGCTCTGCATATCTGGGACTAAAAGAGGGAAACCTCAATATCGATGTGCCGGTTTCTTTAGGTATCCTGACCCTTTTCTTCCGAAGTGCTTACGAAATACTTAGCCATACCGGCGCCGGATACATGGATAGTCTGGCCGGGTTTGTATTTTTTTTGCTGGTAGGGAAGTGGTTTCAACAACGCACTTATCACCATTTATCCTTTGAACGCGATTATAAATCTTACTTTCCCATTGCGGCTAATCTGAAGTTGGGGGATAAAGAAAAACCAATAGCTTTGGACAATGTAGAGGTTGGGAATGTCATTATCGTGCGAAATAATGAGCTGATCCCTACCGATGGATTATTGATGAAAGGAGAAGCTCGCATTGATTATAGCTTTGTGACCGGAGAGGCCGAACCGGTAAAGGTTAAAACAGGCGAGAAAATATTTGCCGGAGGTCGGCAACTGGGCGAAGTGATTGAGCTTACCGTTACCAAAAAGGTGGCTCAAAGTTACCTGACTCAGCTGTGGAACGAAGAAGCATTTTCCAAAGAAAACGAGCTGCATGCCAGCGCTCTTGCGGATAAGATCGGTAAGTATTTTACTTTTGCTATTTTATTGATCGCTTTTACGACGCTTGCGTATTGGCTCTATTACGACCCCTCTATCGCATTTAATGCTTTCACCGCAGTGCTTATTATCGCTTGTCCATGTGCTGTGGCCCTGTCTATTCCTTTTACCTTTGGTAATGTCATGCGAATTTTGGCCCGCAACAAGTTATTCCTGAAAAATACCCAAGTGATCGAAACCCTGCAAAAGATCAATGCCATCGTGTTTGACAAAACAGGGACGCTGACTAATTACGAGCAAAATGAAGTAGTCTATGACGGGCATCCACTTTCAGAAAATGACCAAAGAGGCGTACTTGCCCTGGCCACGCAATCCAATCACCCTCTAAGCCGACAAATTGCTGTTTTTTTGGACGAACAACAAAATGGTAATAGCCGAAAATTTGAAGTAAAGGGATTTCAGGAAACCGTTGGGGAGGGCATCTCCGGAGAAGTAAACGGCGAAAAGTATTTCATCGGTTCCCCTTCTTTTGTAGGAATGAAGCAGAATGGTCAGGAGAAGGGGTCGGTTTATGTAAAAGTTGACAATCAAGTACCTGGGCACTTTGTAGTGAGAAATCACTACCGAAAGGGACTGGGAAAGATAATCGACTATTTTAGAAATCTGGGAACGCTCTATCTATTATCAGGAGATAATGACCGCGAAAAAACGATTTTATCCACTTTTTTCCAGGGCGATGACCGGCTGTTATTCCGACAATCTCCTAAAGACAAGCTTCAATTTATTAAAAATCTTAATGACCAGGGGGATACCGTGCTGATGATGGGAGACGGATTGAATGACTCCGGAGCCCTAAAGCAAAGTAATGTCGGTATTGTGATCACCGAAAATACGAACAATTTCACTCCCGCCTGCGACGCTATTTTCCAAGCTGACCAGTTTGAGCGCTTGCCCAAGTTGATCGGCTTTGCCAGAGCCAGTTTTAAGCTGGTCCTTTTTGCGTATTTCCTTGCCTTAATCTACAACGTCGTAGGGCTGACGTTCGCTGTACAAGGGTTATTATCTCCGGTAGTGGCTGCCATACTCATGCCTACTAGTTCGGTTACCATCGTAGTATTCGGCATCTCATCCAGCAATTGGCTGGCCTATCGCCATCGGGTACTGAGGTAATTGTGTCGTATCGTGTATCTTGGATTGCTTCCACCAAAACTTTCAGACAAAGATGTCCAAGACTGCAATGGTATTAATTTTACCACCCAACTTTTTTATTTTCCAAACCCTTCTCCTTAATTAGAATTTATCCAAATAGCAAGGGTTCACATATTTTCCCACTGCAGAAAAGTATTTAAGTAGACTGAAGGAGATCGTTCAGTCGCTAAGTCATTACCTCTTGTCCTCCCGTCCTCCTGACTCCCCCATGACAAAAGTCACTCTGGAAAATTGACGAGTGTCATTTTCAAGGGGGGGCATGGTTTACTATCTTGCCGAAAAATTATTCGAAATGCAGATTATAGTCCTACTTATTATTGTGAGTTTAATTGTTGCTCTGGTATTCCTGGCAGCATTTTTTTGGGCCGTCAAATCAGGTCAATATGATGATGATTACTCACCCGCTGTAAGAATTTTATTTGATGATCAACCAACCGAAGAAAATCACCATAAAAAAAATCAATAATCTATGGCTCAGTTAGAACACTTTAATTATGACAACAAGATTGTCCGGAATTTTGCCTTTGCCACGGCAATCTGGGGAATTGTGGGAATGTTGGTCGGGTTAATAGCAGCCTACCAATTAATTTTTCCCAGTTTAAACGGAGGGATTCCGGAAATTACCTTCGGTAGAATTCGTCCTTTGCACACCAATGCGGCGATTTTTGCTTTCGTAGGTAACGGAATTTTCATGGGAGTGTACTACTCTCTGCAGCGTCTGCTGAAAACCAGAATGTTTAGCAAGGCGCTTAGTAATTTTCACTTCTGGGGCTGGCAGGCGATTATTGTAGCCGCTGCCATAACATTACCCCTGGGGATTACCAGTGCACATGAATATGCCGAATTGGAATGGCCTATTGATATCGCGATTGCATTAGTATGGGTTGCCTTTGGAGTAAACATGTTTGGTACCATCCTAAAAAGAAGAGAAAATCACCTTTATGTAGCTATCTGGTTTTACATTGCCACTTGGGTAACCGTAACCGTTCTTCACATCGGTAACAACCTGGAGCTTCCCGTCAATATGTGGAAGAGCTATCCGGTATTTGCTGGTGTACAAGATGCCTTAATTCAATGGTGGTATGGCCACAATGCGGTTGCTTTCTTCTTAACAACACCGTATCTGGGGCTGATGTACTACTTCTTACCCAAAGCTGCGAACAGACCGGTATTCTCTTATAAATTATCGATCATTCACTTCTGGGCCTTGATCTTTATCTATATCTGGGCCGGACCACACCACTTGCTTTATACGTCATTACCTGATTGGGCGCAATCATTGGGTACGGTATTTTCTATCATGCTGATCGCTCCATCCTGGGGTGGTATGTTGAACGGTCTATTGACCTTAAGAGGTGCATGGGACCGGGTAAGGACAGATCCGATCCTGAAGTTTATGGTGGTTGCGGTTACCGCTTACGGTATGGCTACCCTTGAAGGCCCCATGCTTTCTATCAAATCGGTAAATGCTATTTCTCACTATACGGATTGGACCATTGGTCACGTACACGTTGGTACGCTGGGTTGGAACGGGATGTTGACATTCGGTATCCTGTACTGGTTGTTCCCGAGGTTATACAACACCAAGATGTGGTCGATGAAATGGGCAAACGCTCATTTTTGGATTGCTACCTTAGGTATTTTGTTCTATGCTATTCCATTATATTGGGCAGGCTGGACACAGAGCTTAATGTGGAAAGAATTTGAACCAGACGGTTTCTTGAAGTACCGAAACTTCCTTGAAACAGTGACCCAGATCTTACCCATGTATGCGATGCGTGCTTTAGGAGGTATTTTATACTTCGTAGGTGTGATCATGATGGTAATCAACCTGTTCAAGACTGCTCAAATCGGTAAATTTATTGGCGACGAAGGGGCGCAGGCACCTCCAAGAGAAACCGGAGGGCATGCCGGCGAACACTGGCACCGATGGATTGAGCGTCGTCCGGTACAGATGTTGGTAGGTGCAACCATAGCGATCCTGATCGGAGGTATCGTAGAGGTATTCCCAATGTTGATGATCCAGGAAAATGTTCCGAAAATTGAATCAGTTGAACCTTATACACCGCTTGAATTAGCAGGACGCG
This sequence comes from uncultured Saprospiraceae bacterium, assembly GCA_964534315.1. Lineage (GTDB taxonomy): Bacteria > Bacteroidota > Bacteroidia > Chitinophagales > Saprospiraceae > CAZHOV01. The sequence goes on from CAZHOV010000086.1 coordinate 12,368, forward strand.
ATATTTACATCCGCGAAGGTTGTCTTGGATGTCATTCTCAGATGATCCGTCCGTTCCGCTCAGAAACGGAGCGTTACGGCGATTACTCCAAGTCAGGTGAGTTTATTTACGACCGTCCATTCTTGTGGGGTAGTAAGCGAACAGGACCGGACTTACACCGGGTCGGAGGTAAGTATTCAGACAGTTGGCATTGGAATCACATGATCGTTCCGGAAAGTATGTCGCCCGGCTCCATCATGCCGCCATATCCATGGTTGGCCAGAAGAGACCTCGATGTTTCTCAAATCCCTGCTAAGATAAGGACCTTAAGAACATTAGGTACGCCTTACGAAGTAGGTTATGACGAGATTGCTGTTGATGATTTACAGAAACAAGCTAAGAAAATTGCGGAGAGCCTGCGTAAGGACGGTATCGAGGCAGAAGGTTTAGAGAATAAGGAGATGATTGCCATAATCGCTTATCTCCAACGATTAGGTACTGATATCAAACCTGAACCACAGGCCGAAAAATAAAAGGAGTAGAGTGAAGGCCATCTTCCTTCACTCCTCTATTATCTTTAACAGAAAAGAAAAAAAGAGCTTATGTATAAGTATATTCTAGAAAATGCAGGTGATATCAATTGGATGGCTTTATTTGCCTTGCTCACCTTCTTTTCCATGTTCGTTATTAGTGCCGTCTTAGTGTTTAGTAAAAACAAACGGTATATCGATAAAATGGCGAATCTACCGCTTGAGAATAATCATCCATTAACCTCTGAAATAGAACATAAATCATGAAAAATAAACTGTTTAACTATTTATTGTCCTTTATATTCCTGCTTCCGGCTTTAGGGGTGATGGCGCAAGGAGGGGAGGCAGTAAGTCCGAATCGGTTGTCCAACATGTTGGGTGACTACTTTCTGATCGGCGGAGCATTAGTCGTACTAGCTGCGTTTTTCGTGCTCTTCCGGCTGACGACCATGTTGATGCAACTTCAAAAAATAAAGTTGCTTCAGGAGCATGGAATGGAAACAATGGAAAAGCTCGATCTTGTAAATCAAGAGTCCTGGTGGTCCAGAATGTATAAAAAATGGACTGATGCCGTTCCTGTTGAGAAAGAAAAAGATATCATGTTCGATCATGCCTATGACGGCATTAGAGAGTTGGATAATAGCTTGCCGCCATGGTGGGTAGCCTTATTCTATATCTCTATTGGTTTTGCAGTAGTCTATATGACTTATTACCATTTTGCAGGTATCGGAAACAGCTCGAGAGAGCAATACGAAATCGAAATGGAGCAAGCCGAAGAAGCAGTGCAGGCTTATCTGGCAAAGCAAGCAGATATGGTGGATGAATCTAACGTGGTTTTATTAACTGATGAAGAGGCTTTGGCTTCCGGTAAAACGATCTTCCTGGAAAGCTGTGCCACTTGCCACGGTAATCTGGGCGAGGGTGGTGTCGGACCTAACTTTGCCGATAATTACTGGATTCATGGCGGAAGTATCAAAGATCTTTTCAAAACCATTAAATATGGTGTTCCTGAAAAGGGAATGATCTCCTGGAAAAGCCAGCTGAGAGCTTCTGACATGCAAAAAGTCGCCAGTTTCATTCTGACGCTTCAAGGTACTGATCCGCCAAACCAAAAAGAACCTCAAGGAGAATTGTATCAAGGTGAAGAGGCGGGAACGGAAAAAGATACTACAGCCACAGAAGCAGAAGGCGCTATCGGAATGAGATAAGCAGGTTAGGAAAAAATGGAAAGATTGGAAAGTAGGAAAATAGAATTGGAAGGAAGGTAGAACCGAGCAAAGAATGGAAATAAAAACATTTATTCCACCATTTCCAACAATTCAATATTCCAACTTTCCAGGATTCCAAAATATCAAGTCTTTCTCAATAAAATGGTCAAAAGAGAATTGAATATTTTTTCAGCTTGACTTATTAAAGAATTACTAAAATAATGAGTACTAACTATCACGATCCAATACACGATACGGAAGAATATCGCGACCATATTGCAACAGTAGATGAATCGGGGAAGCGGAATTGGATTTATCCGAAAAAACAGAAAGGACCTTTTTATTATGCCAGGACCTACGTCAGTTGGGGGTTATTGGCTATTTTGTTTCTTTTACCATTTGTCAAACTCAATGGCAAGCCGTTTATCTTACTTAATGTATTAGAACGAAAGTTCATTTTGTTCGGCATTCCGTTTATGCCGCAGGACTTCCACTTGTTCGTTTTGGCCATGTTGACCTTTATGGTCTTTATTATCTTGTTTACCGTAGTCTTTGGTCGTTTATTCTGCGGGTGGGTCTGTCCGCAAACCATCTTTATGGAGATGGTTTTTCGAAAGATTGAGTACTGGATCGAGGGAGATGCCAACGCTCAACGGCGATTAAATAAGGCACCCTGGACGAGACAAAAGATCATTAAAAAAGTAGGAAAACAAGCTATATTTTTTGCTATTGCCGTGCTGATCTCTAATGTCTTTCTGTCCTATATCATAGGCGTAGAAGAAGTGTTCCGTATTGCCAGTGAGCCCATTCAGCAAAACCTGGGCGGATTTATTGCTATGATTATTTTTTCTGCTGCCTTTTATTTTGTGTTCTCTTATATGCGAGAGCAAGTTTGTATCGCCGTCTGTCCTTATGGTCGATTGCAAGGGGTACTGCTAGACAAGAACTCTATCGTTGTGCATTATGATTTTGAACGAGGTGAACCCAGGGGAAAGATCAAAAAGAACAAAAAGAAAAAAGCTGCTGCTCCCAAAACATCCGATGCGTTGGAAGAAGCCAAAAAAATGAATGTCACGGCGGCTGAAGTGGGAGCCAACCCCTTAGATAAAATGGAGGAACAACTCGGTGATTGCATCGATTGTAAATTATGTGTACAAGTTTGTCCTACTGGTATTGATATTCGTAACGGAACCCAGATGGAATGTATCAACTGTACGGCCTGTATTGACGCCTGTGATGAAGTAATGGAAAAAATAGGCCGGGAAAAGAAACTGATCCGGTACGATAGCTACAGCGGCATTGTCGAAAAGCGGAAAAAATTATTTACGCCCAGAGTGATCGCCTATTCTGCCGTGTTGGTGGTTTTACTTGCAGTAAATGCCTTCTTATTAACCAGTAGGAGTAAGGTAGAAACGATTTTCCTCCGGGCACAGGGTTCTTTATTCCAGAAAGTAGATGACAATACCTATAGTAACTTGTACAATTACCAAATTATTAATAAGACTTCTGAAGAAATGCCTATCGAGTTTGTCATTAAATCCGGAAAAGGTAAGATCGAATTCATCGGTAACGAGCCAGTTGCGATACCTGAAGATAAAACCGAAGGGGTCATGTTTATCAAAATGGATAAAGCCGATCTGAATCCGGGAAAGAATAATCTGATTATTGAAACCTACTCCGAAGGGAAACTGGTCGATGAAGCGAAGACATCCTTTTTTGGACCACCGAATTAAGACGAGAGGACAGGAGGACAAGAGAACAAGAGGACCAGACATATACTAATACTTCAGTCTGAAGGACTGATACCTTATAAACCATAACTAGGTGGCAACGCCTTTAGGACGAGATTTTTACATTAAAAATGAGTATCGGTGGGCAGGAAACAGATAAGAGCCAAAGTGGCACTGTTTATTGTCCGCTGATCACAAATAAATAAAATTATGAAATTTACTTGGGGAACCGGCATATTTCTTTTTTACAGCGTTTTTGCCGCCGCATTATTTTATGTAGTGTTTAAGAGTACGCAATACGACCATAGCCTGGTCACTAAAGAGTATTATGCGGAAGATCTAAAATACCAGGAGCATTACGAAAAATTGGTGAACACGCAAGGGTTAGAGCAAGACCTTCAGATTACCACTCAAAAAGAGGGAATGGTTAGTCTACAATTTCCGGAAGAGTTGGGCAATCAGATAACGGGAGAAATCCTTTTATTCTGCCCTTCGAATAGTAAATTTGACATGAAAGTACCGGTAAGTTTAAGCGAAGATTTTTCTCAGCTCATTCCTACCGAAGGCCTTAAATCCGGCCGTTGGAAGGTGAAAGTAGATTGGATCGCAGGAGGAAAGAAGTATTATTCCGAGGAAACGATTACGCTTTAAGCAGGAGTTTATTTGTTGAGGCGTTTAGGTGTTGGGAAAATAGGTCAAAAACTCGTTTATTAAAAAAAACTACCATGTTTCTTTGGACAGCGTTTACAATAGGGCTATTAGGAAGCCTGCACTGCGTGGGCATGTGTGGTCCTATTGCTTTAGCCCTGCCCATTGAACGCACTAATAAGTGGCGTTCTGCACTTAATGTCCTGAATTATAATCTGGGCAGAGTCATCACCTATGCCTTTTTAGGAACGCTGATCGGCCTTATCGGAAAGGGGATCTTTCTGGCAGGTATTCAGGCCTATTTCTCCATAGGATTAGGGGTCTTTCTTCTTATCGTGGCTATTTTTTCCATCAACGTTGAAGGCCGTTTAGTAAAGAATTCCTATTACGGCCGATTTTCCTTGTGGGTACGCGGTAAGTTAGGTAAGCTCTTGTCTAAAGGCGGTGGACCCCAGTTATTTAAAATAGGCATTTTGAACGGATTTTTGCCCTGCGGCCTGGTCTACATGGCCGTTGTAGGTGCCGTGTCTATGGGAAGTATCGTTAACGGAGCGCTCTACATGATGCTTTTTGGTTTAGGCACTATCCCCTTGATGTTTATCACTGCTCTAGCCGGCCAGTGGGTCAGTATTTCCTTTCGCAACCGCCTCAAAAAACTATATCCCGTCTTTTTAGTCGCTTTTGCACTCCTATTCATCTTTCGGGGCCTCCAGTTTGACATCCCCCTGGATTTCCGCTTTTGGCAAGAATGGAATGAAGTACCTATGTGCCATTAGGCCAGGTAACCAGGTAACCAGGTAACCAGGTAACCAGGTAACCAGGTAACCAGGTAACCAGGTA
>CAZHOV010000086.1:17402-23738 GCA_964534315.1 uncultured Saprospiraceae bacterium
ACTAAAAATAGGAGCGCAAAGATACGGAAAAGTTATTATCCCTGTCCTCTGGTCCTCCCGTCCTCACTCGTCTAAAACATGATTTTTAAAGATCTGGTAAGCTTCTTTTTCCAGGCGTTCGCGGTGTTCCGGGTGGGCGATCTCGATGAGTAATTTGGCCCGTTCGGTGAGTGATTTGCCGTAGAGGTTTACTACGCCATATTCGGTAGCGACGTAGTGAACATGCGCTCTTGTGGTGACGACTCCCGCCCCTGGTTTGAGGGTTGATACAATGCGAGAAATCTTTCCTTTTTGAGTGGTGGAAGGTAGGGCGATAATAGGTTTGCCGCCATTAGATAGCGCAGCTCCTCTGATGAAATCCATTTGCCCGCCAACACCTGAATACATTCGAGTACCGATAGAATCGGCGCATACCTGGCCGGTTAGGTCAATTTCTATTGCGCTGTTGATCGCTGTTACCTTCGGATTTTTTGCAATGATACTGGTTTTATTGACATAATCGGCCTCCAAAACGGTTATTAAAGGATTATCATCAGCAAAGTCATAGAGTTTTTTGCTGCCCAGAACAAATGTACTGACCACCCGTCCTCGGTATTTCTTTTTGAGGCTGTTCGTGATAACCCCTTTTTCCAATAAAGGAAGAATCCCGTCTGAAAGTAACTCTGTATGTATTCCGAGATTTCTATGGTTTCCCAGGTATTCCAGTACAGCATTTGGAATAGCTCCGATCCCCATTTGAAGGGTGGCCCCGTCTTCGACTAGAGTTGCCACGTATCGTCCAATCTGGGTTTCAATAGTTGAGGGTGGGTGTGGCTGGATTTCTTCGATCGGCTCGTTATATTCGATCGCGATGTCAATATTATTAATATGGATAAGGCCGTCTCCATGCGTCCGCGGCATAAAGTTGTTTATTTGCGCAATGACTAGCCGGGCCGATTCCATGGCCGCCTTAGAACAATCTACTGACACCCCCAAAGAACAATAACCGTGTCGGTCGGGAGGAGAAACAGAAATCAGGGCTACATCGATTGGTATGATCTTATTCCTGAACAGGATAGGCGCTTCACTCAAAAATACGGGGATATAACTTCCTCTTCCTTCAGAAATAGCATTCCGGATATTTTCTCCCACAAATAATGATTTAATGTGAAAAGAATCGCGGTATTCCGGCTTACTGTAAGGAGCTTCTCCTTCCGTATGTAAGTGGAAGATCTCCACATCCCTCAGTTCAGGAGCCCGATCTACTAGCGCCTTGATTAACTGATCCGGACTACCGGACGCGGTATGAATAAATACTTTATCTCTTGATCGAATAGATTTTAAAGCTTCTTCGGCGGTGGTAATCATTCTTTTTATTTTTTAAGTGGTCTGGTTGTCGCTAAATTTGCTTCTGATATTCATTAAATAGCTGAAAATAGTTTTCGGCTATCTGTTTTTGTCGAAGAAATTCCTGTTCGTTATGCTCTTCCATTAACTGTTGGGCTTTTAATACGGTGACTTTAAGCCGTACGTTAGCCCGATACCATTTATAGTATTTGAAAATCGACCAGTCAGCGTCGTTAAAGATACAGGGATATTGTTTTTGATAACGCTCCAGAAATATGGACTCTAGCTGGGTAGCTCCATAGAAGTCGAGGTCCATACAAAAGAAACCAATTTCGTCGAGTACATCAAGGTGCCGGAAAGCCGGATTAAATTCGATGCAGTCGAAGATAACAGGAGGTTCTGAAAGGAAGATATTGCCTGAATGCAGATCTCCATGACCGTCAACGGTAAATCCTTGTTCGTGACGCTCTTTCAATCTGGTGGCGTAGCGGGTAAGAAACGTTTGGGATAGACTGATTGCTTTTTCAATGCCCTGAGCTTCCTGTTTAGTCCAGATTTCCTGTATGATGGGTTCGATCTTTTGAATATCTTCGAATTTTTCCTGAAAGGCTAACAGATCAAACGGGGTTTCTATAGAATCAGTAATTGCATGGAAATTGGCCAGTTGATCGGCAATTTGAAGTACACTTTGGTCGGTCACCTGATCTTTTTTCAAAAGGATATCCATTTCCCGGCTTCGATCGAGTCGTTTCATTTTTACAGCATAATCTACTATTTCCCCTGCGCCATCGTCTGGCTGTATTTTCCATTGCTTCCCGTCCTTGACAATAGCTACTACCCCGAGGTAGACACCTTCTGTAAGACGATTATTAAGGATAACCTCCTGGTTACAGAAATGCTTTCGCTTTTCGAGCGTTGAAAAATCGAGGAAGGAGAATTGTACGGATTTTTTAATTTTATAGACATGGTCTGGAAATAATAAAACCCACGAGATGTGGGTTTCAATAAAGTCTATGGCACTTGTTGATTGTTTTTGGTGGTAGGCAATTAAGGATTGAACAGTTGATAGATTCATTAAAATCCTGCTAGTGCATGAATTTCATTTAGATAATGTTCAACGCGGGCGGTCATTTCCTTCATCTTTTTTTCATCGGTCCAGAAGGTGAGATGCGCTTCCTCAATAGGGTCTTGCTGGTGTTTAAGTTTCAAATAGACTTCAAAATTAGCTTCGCTGTATTTTCTTTTCTTTTGCATGCGTTTTTCGATCGACTCATCTTCCGCTTTTAGCACCACCCAAAAGTAAGGTATATTCATGTCATGAACCAAGTCGATAAATGGGGCTCTGCTTTGCCTGCTATGGAAGGTACTATCTACAATTACGGTTCGTTTCCGGTTGAGGTGGTGTTGAAGTTGCTCCAATAATTTGTTGTAGACGGCCTTTTTGGTTTTGGAGTCGTATTGACCGAGCAGATCATAGTCTCTTCTGATTTTGTCAGTATTCAGGTGAACAGCTTTTACTTTTTTGGCTAAATGTTCGGCAAAAGTAGTTTTTCCGGTGCCGGGCAGTCCTGAAACAAAAATGACTCGGGGAGTATGGTTATTCCTCTTCATAACAAAGCAGATTTTTATTTTGGATGGTAATAAAATTAAAAAGGTTAAGGAAGCCGGGATTTGAGAAATGTCAATTAATTCAATGATTTTTCTCATTTTGTGGTCAATCCTTTTCAGTCATATTTGATGTAAAGGCAATTTAATACCTTACTTAAAAGAAAATCGATGCAAATTTTGAAGATTAGAAAAGCTTTTTTAGCCCTTGGATTAAAAGAAGGGGATGAAAAGATACTTCGATATCTTACCACATTTTCGGATATAATTCCCATTCAGACCTTGCATTGTATTCATGTATTACCTAAATTAAAAGAAATAAATACCTTCCAGGCGATAGGAGAGGGGCAGTTGGAGTTGGATCAAGAGGTCCTGGAAGCTATGATCAAAAAGACCATTACAGGTTGGGACCATCCCGACATGCCTGTTATTGAGTTTGAGATCAAAGAAGGTCATCCTTTGGGACAATTAATTGAAACCTTGAAGGAAAAAAAAGGTGATTTTGTGGTAATAGGTCAGCAAGTTGAGGCTAAAGATCACGGGATCATGGCCAGCCAATTGATCCGGAAAATTGATGTGGATGCGTTAATTGTTCCGGAAAGTGCAGAGCCTGATATAACGCATATAATGGTTCCGATCGATTTTTCTCCCTACTCCATCAGAGCAGTGAAGGCTGCAATCCACATATGGGAACAGCTAAATAAAAAGCCACTCATCAGCTTGGTAAACGTTTATGAATTACCCAATTTGAGTGTCTACAAGATAAGTAGAGACCCCGATACCTTTAAAGCAATGATCAAGGAGCGAAAGGAGGAAGCGCTGGATTTGTTTATTTCGAACCATGCCCCATCCATCAAGGAAGTTGCCAGAAAGGTCGTCATTGAAAAGGATCTACCCGGTATTCCCCAATATCTACTCCAATATGCAGAAAAAGAAAAAGTTGATTTTGTCATTATGGGGGCAAAAGGGTATTCCAATATTGAATTGATATTAATCGGTAGTGTTACCGAAAAATGGTTAAACAAAAATCAACGTATCCCGACACTCGTTTTGAAATAGCTCCATGAGCAAAACCTATTATTTAATTGAACACTAAAAAAGGAAAAACATGCAATTACAAATTCAATCTTTGCATTTTAAAGCAGGACAAGAGTTAACCGAATTGATCGAAAAGAAACTACAGAAGGCATTTGGTAATTACCCCTATATCAGCCGTGGACTGGTTACCCTTAAAAACGATAATAACGATAAGGTAAAAAATCAGGTGATGGAAGTTAAATTGAGCGTTACCAACGCCGAGTTTTTTGCCAAGGCTGAAGAAGAGACTTTTGAAAAAGGGTTGGACCAGGTAATCCCTAAATTGAAAAAGCAATTAGATAAATACAAAGACAAAGTTTACTCCAAGTCTTAGTCGGAGCACAGCTACTGGTTTAGCTGGTTTTCTCTAACAATCAAACCAAAAAGTTATGTTAATCACTGATGATAAAAAATTGAAAGACATCCAACGCGAGTTTGGTGTTAAGTTTCCGAACCTTAAGTTGGAATTCTATGGTGAACACCACGAGAAGGGAGAAGGTTCTCCCACTAAGCAAATGTTAAACCCGGAGCTTACTATAAAGGAAGCAAGGACAAAACACATAGATGGTGAATTGAGTATTGACGGACACCAGAAAGTGAGCACGCTAGAGCAAAAATTCTATGATATTTATGGCCTTAATGTTCAGGTATTCCGATGGTCAAAAGGTATTTGGCTTCAAACAATTTCAACAGATGACTGGACATTGGCCGAACAGAACCGTAAAGGCCAGCAATAATAACCAAAATCCCTTTTCTTATGCTCAAATCAAAAATTACAGCAAAAGACATTATGAGTGCTAATGTACTCAAAACGAATGTCAATCACTCTTTTACTCATGTCTGGAGGCTATTCTTCCAATTAAATATTCACCATCTTCCGGTGGTTAATGAAGAAGAGCAATTGGTTGGAATTATAAGCACCAATGACATTTTAAAGCAACTTGCTTTTAATTTACCGGTTATGGACAAAACCGATGAGGAGTCGCTCAATGATCAGTTTTCCGTTCAAATGTTGATGACGCCTCATCCGTTAAAGATCAAAGAAGACACCCCACTGAAGGAAATAGCACAGATTTTTTCGAAAAATCACATCAGCGCCCTTCCGGTCGTGGATGATAACGAGGTTATTAGGGGGATCGTCACCAGTAGAGATTTGATTGATTTCTATGCGCAAGAACGAAAATCTTCGAACATCGGTTCTATGATTCGGATCATTTGATGAAAATTTAATTTCATGAAAAAAATATTATTCCCTACTGACTTTTCAGATGCCTCAAAAAACGCTTTACACTACGCCTTGTCGGTAGCTGAACGCATTGATGCTTCCATTGATGTCATTAATATTTACCATTTGCCTTTTGCAGATGCCAGTAGTGTTCCTCCTGAAATGGTTCAGCGTATGCTGGAGGAACGAGAAGAAGCTACCAAAGAGAAAATAGATATGTTTCTCGAAGATATCGATATGAGCCGTATCCGTGAAAAACGAGGAGAGTACGGAATATTTATCGCTACCGAAATTACGGATTTGTCTAAAAAACAAGACTATGACCTGATCGTAATGGGTACAAAGGGGGAACGTAACCCCATCGAAAAGTTCTTGGGTAGCGTTACCACTCAGGTGATGATGCAGGCCTTATGTCCTGTTTTGGCTGTGCCGATGGAAACATCCTTCCGGGAGATTGAGAATATTTCTTATGCTACTGACTTTATTCCTTCTGATGAGCAAGCTATCAACCAATTGGTTGAATTTGCTAAAGAGTTTGAAGCTGCCGTCCACTTCGTCCATGTTGAAACCCATCCCGATATCGGAAAGAAAGGAGACGAAATTCAACTGGATAATTACCCCATTCAGTTTGCTGATTTTACTATCGTCAACAGCCCTTCAATAATGGAAGGCTTGGATGATTATATGCGACAAAAGGATATTGATATCCTTGCACTATTTATACCCAAAAGAAGGCTTTGGGAGCGATTGTTCCATAGCAGTTTTTCCAAGAAAATGTGTTTCCATACCAAAACTCCGCTGTTGGTGTTTAAAGAATAGGAGAACGGAATAATAGGAAAGATAAATTCCTCAGGGATAAAGGGCGCGGGAAAGGTTTTCTATTTTATTGAAATCGAACCTCACGTTAAAGTAATTAATGTAGACATATTTCAGTACAACAGATATTCCTAATTCCTCATTGCACATTGTTCATTGCACATTCCTCATTGCACATTGTTCATTCCTCATTGCACATTGTTCATTGCACATTCCTCATTGCACATTGTTCATTCCTCATTGCACATTGTTCATTGCACATTCCTCATTGCACATTGTTCATTCCT
>CAZHOV010000087.1:0-10561 GCA_964534315.1 uncultured Saprospiraceae bacterium
GCGGTTCAGAGGTGCAGGGGGGGATAAGGGTCCAGCGGTGCAACGGTCTAGCGGTCCAGAGGTGCAGGGGGATGGGGAATTGAGGATCAGCATAGTTGGCATAGACTTTGATTTACAGTAATTGATTTTGGTTAAAAAATGTGTGATCCTTTTCCTGCCCGTAGAATTTCTTTTTTACGGGCCTTTTTTATTTGTTTGGGGGTGTCAATATAAAAACAACAAAACGTGGGCGGTGGCGTTTAATTTTTAAAATTTAAGAATACATGACAGCCCGAATATTATTTTTTTTAATTGCAATTTTTTTAGCTGCTTCTTGCTCGTATACGATAAAGATAAAAGATGGAAATACTGCCTTTGAGCAAAAGCAATATAAGACAGCTATTCCTTTATTAAAAAAGGAGTATGGTAAAACAAAGAGTAAGGTGGAACAAGGAGAAATCGCCTTTCTAATCGGCGAGTGTTATCGCTTTATGAATAAAAATGAGGAGTCTATTTCCTGGTACCGTACTGCCTACGATTATAATTATGGTATGGACGCGCTAAAGCAGTATGCCTATGCCCTCAAGCAGAATCAACAATATAAGGAAGCCATTAGAGCCTTTAAAGATTTGGGGATTGAATTAGGTAGCCCCTACGAATACCGAAAGGAGATTACGGCCTGTAATATCGCCATGGAGTGGGAGAAGGACAAAAACAAAAGTCCTTACGAAGTAAACATACTCGATGTTAGCACCAGTGCGGCCGATTACTCCCCGATGTTGTATGAAGATAATTATCTGGTTTTTACTTCCGACAGAAGTACCAGTACGGGCGAAGAGATCTATAATTGGACTGGCAATAATTTTTCAGATTTGTTCAAACTCGACTTAAAGACCAAAGCTATCGAGCCTTTTGAAGGCCCTTTTAACACGACAGATAATGAAGGAACGGTCGCTTTTAACAATGATTATACTGAGGTATATTTCACCCGGTGTTTTAGCAATAGTGACGAAGATGCTTATTGTAAAATTCTGATGAGCAGAAGAGACGGGAACAGCTGGTCAAATCCAGTAAAATTAAACTTCATCAAGGAAGAGATCAATTATGGTCATCCTTCCTTGTCCTCCGATGGAAGCGTCCTTTACTTTTCCTCCAATGATCCGGAAGGTTGGGGGGGGTACGATATTTATTATTCTGAAAAGACACCTGACGGGTGGAGTACCCCCAAATTGATGAGCCGGAGTATCAATACTCCTCAAGATGAGAAGTTTCCATATATCGACAACGACACCCTTTATTTTGCCTCTAACGGGCATACCGGAATGGGTGGATTGGACATTTTCCGTTCTTTTCGTCAAGGCAGCGATTACTGGAGCCCTGCATTCAATCTCAAAGCGCCCATCAATTCAGCCTCTGACGATTTTGGATTTGTAGTCGATGATCGCCCCATGGCTTATGAAGATCCTGACTTGCTAAGGGTTGGCTATTTTTCTTCATCCAGAAAAGATGGAGCGGGCAATGACGACCTTTACGCATTTGAAAAGCGCACCCCTCCTCCGGAACCAGAAAAAGATTCGCTGGAACAAGCGCCTATCGTTTATAAAATCTTATTGGAAGGGTTTGTCTTAGAAAAAATTTACAGAGACCCGAATGATCCAAACAGTGAAGTCCTGGGCCGCAAACCATTGCCAGGCTCTAAGGTGAAGGTAAGTTTTGGTGAAGAAGAAATGGTAATGGAAGTGGGTGAAGACGGCATGTTCAAAATGGAGTTGGATGAAGATACGGATTATTCCTTCTTTGGTAGTCGCAAAGGCTATCTGAGCAACAGCACCTTTTTCTCTACCAGGGGTATTGGTAAAGACCCTCAAAATCCGGTGGTCACCTTTAATATTGAAATTGTGTTGGATAAGATCTTCCTGGACAAAGAAATTGTCCTGGAAAACATTTACTACGACTTCGACAAATCCTTTATCCGGGATGATGCCAAACCTTCGCTTGATAACCTAACTCAGGTTTTGAACCAAAATCCGGATATCCGTATACAGTTATCTTCCCATACCGACTGCAGGGGGTCTAACAGCTACAATGAAGAGCTATCCCAGCGCAGAGCCCAGGCTGCTGTCGATTACCTGATCTCCAAAGGGATTAACACAGAACGACTGGTCGCTAAGGGGTATGGCGAAAATATTCCCGCCAACGATTGCAACTGCGGGGCCTGTACGGAAGAAGAACACCAGGAAAATCGACGTACGACGTTTAAGATTATTGAGTAGAAAGGAGAAAGGGGAAAGGAGAAAGGAGAAAGGGGAAAGGAGAAAGTTGAAAGTAGAAAGGGGAAAGGAGAAAGGAGAAAGTGGAAAGTAGAAAGGGGAAAGTGGAAAGTAGAAAGTGGAAAGTTGAAAGGAGAAAGGGGAAAGGAGAGAGTAGAAAGTGGAAAGTGGAAAGGAGAGAGTAGAAAGGAGAAAGGGGAAAGGAGAAAGGAGAAAGGGGAAAGGTTAGGTATTAGAAAGAGGCGGTCTTCATAAGTCTATGAACCATTAATTGGAAACTTTGTCCTTTACTATATTTAGAGAGGGCTGTTTTCCTGTAAAATCGAAGATTTTACAGGAAAACAGCCCTCTCTAAGAAGAAAGTATGGTGGCTCGTTACACCAAAGGTGTTGGGAGACACCTTTCATTTTTAATTACCCTCCTCATTATTATCGGGGTTAGGTACGACATCTTTGGCCTTGCCTTTTCCTTGACCTTGGCCTCTGCGCTTTCTCATCCGCTTTCTTTGTTCTTGTTCTATGGAGCGGAATTTTTCGTATTGCTCCGTAGTGAGGATGCCTTTGATGGCGACAGACTGTTCTTCGCGTAGCTTCATCATTTCCGGTCTCATTTGTGAGCGATCACCGTCTTTATTTTTTTCCCAGAGTTCCTGGCGCTTGGTCTTGTATTCTTTGTTGATCTCTTGAAACTCCACTTTTTGATCTTCAGTTAATTCCAATTCAGCAGCTAGTTTCTCAAATCGCTGTTGTTGGGCTTCTTCGGAAGGTGGGGCTACTTTTCCTTGTGCCTGTACGCTGACAGTAATTAAAAGAAAGGAAAGCGCTGTAAACAAAGCTTTTTTGAATAATTTCATGTTGATCGTTTTTTGATTAATAAACATAAACTAACCTTTAGACTGAGTAAAGGGGCATTATTTTCCTTTAAATATATTAAATTTTTGTTAAAGGAACTAAATCCACTTTCTACCGCTGGATGGTAAATCGGTAAATACCGCGTTGATTACCAATGCGGATTTCCATATAATACATCCCGGGTGGATAGCTGGAAAGATCCATCGGTAAGATCCGGACAGCGTTATTTTCTTCTATTCCCGCCATCAACGGTTTTCCGAGTCCGTTATATATTTTCCAATGGAAGGCTACTTTTGGTCGAATCCCTTGAAAAGCAGCAAATAGTTTTCCTTCAGAGGGATTTGGGTAGATCACCACTGGTAATACTTTTGAAGTCGGCGCCTTCACGGAAGTAAAAAGATCGACCACTACGCTAAGGGTTGTATCACAGTTCAGATCATCCGTGATTGTCACCTCATAGGTACCCGGAGCCAAGTTGACGGCCAGGGAGGTCATTTGGTTTCCGGCGGCGGCATCCCATTGATAATCATAAGGAGGCGTTCCGCCAATCACTTCCACCGAAGCTGTTCCATCATTGAGTCCCTGGGTGACCGGAGTAGATAGCACCTGTATCAAAAACATAGGAGGCCCTTCAATATAATAAGTAGGCGATTGGATCAAGCAATTATTTTGGTCTATGACGGACATTGAGTAAGGCCCTGTTGCCGCGTTGGTCAAATCTTCGGTAGCTATGCCGGTGCTCCAATCAAACTCGTAGGGCGGGGCGCCCCCTTCAACACTGACAAAGATTCCTCCTTCCAGGGCATTGGGGCAGGTATTATCTACAATACTATCCAGCGTGATCTCTACAGCAGTAGCTGGCTCGGTGATCTCATACACCGGGGTTTCCACATTGCATCCGTTTTGATCGAAAATGACACAAAAGTAGGATCCAGCAGATAAGTCAGCTATAAAAGCGGTATCCTGACCGCTATTCCAGAAAAAGTCATAATTAGGCGTACCGCCTTCTACTTCGATTGTTAATGTTCCTGTTGCTTCGTTTTTACAGCTAATATTGGTTTGTTCGGACAAACTCACCGACAAGGGTGCCAAAGAGAAGGAGTCTACAACAAAAGTATCGGAAACGATGGTACACCCTCTATTATCCGAAAGGGTCAGCTGATAGCTGCCGGGGCCTAAATTGGTGAGGTCTTCGGAATGAGCTCCGCTATTCCAGTTATACTGATAGGGAAATTGCCCTCCGCTGGCAGAAACTTCAACCAATCCGGTAGAGTCACCTGTGCAGGTAGGTTTAAGATTAACCAATTGAATGTTCATACTATCCGCATATTCCAAAATCATCGGCATGGAAGTAACCGTACAGCCTTTAGCATCCGTAACTTCATTGATAAAAACCCCCTCCGGAAGGTTGGTCGCGTCTTGCGTATTGGCGTATACATTACCCGAAGTATCCACCCAATTGTAGGTATAGGGAGGCAATCCCCCTGAAACCGAAACGAAGATCGCTCCGGTGGAATCGCCCGCACAAACCGGCTGGCGGATGCTATCGGTGAGTGCAAAAAAGAGGAAAGGTTCCTCTACAACTGCCTGAGAAGAGATAGCCACACATCCGTTTTGATCGGTGATGGTGATTTGATAAGTTCCGCCTTCGAGGCCGGTGAGGGTGGTTGAAGAATCTACCGCATTACTCCACAAAAACTGGTAGGGAGGCGTTCCACCTTCGATTTGGGCTGAAACCATACCGTCAGCAGCATTATTACAAGAAACATCCGCTACCGTATCAATAAAGACCATGAGAGAATCAGTAGGTTCTACCACTTCGATTTGGGGCACGATGACTGCGCAGTCATTCTGATCGGTAATAGTGACCACATATTTTCCGGCCGAGACATTATTAAGGTCTTCGGTTGTATCGCCATTGCTCCAGAGAAACTCAAATGGAAGTAATCCGCCTTCAACCATAAGGTCGACACCGCCGCCATCATTTCCGTTGCAATCAATTTCAGTGATATTGATCTCTTCAACCTCAATAGAGGGAGGTTCAGTAACTTGGAAAGGCAAGGAAGTCACCGCACAATCATTCTGATCGAGTAACGTCAATTTATAGACTCCTGCGGTTATGTTGACCAGATCTTCGGATTGGGAACCATTATCCCAACTGTAGGTATAAGGAAGAACGCCTCCAGTAGCGGATATATCGATGCTCCCATCAGAGCCTCCCGCACAAAATACATTTTCTATACTATTGACAAGGATTTCCAGCGGTTCAGGGGAAGCGATATCAATAGCAGAAAGCTCGATGGTGCAGCCTTCAGCATCTTCTATGTGGCACGAATAGCTTCCGGGAGGAATATTTGGCCGGTCTTCCGAAATCGCTCCGTCACTCCACTCAAATGAATAAGGCAGCGTTCCCTGGCCATTAACCGTAATAAAAATACTACCATCTGCTGCTCCCGAGCAGCGTACATCTTTTACAAGGTCCACATTGACATTTATCAATTGGGGCTGTTCAACAACAAAGGTATCGGACAAACTAAAACAACCATTAGCATCGGTAATGCCACAAAACAAGGTGTCGGCTCCCAAGTTTTCTACTAACGAGGCATCCGCTCCATTACTCCATTGATAGTCAAAAGGAGGTGTCCCCCCCACTACTCCGAGTTCAATTTTACCATCATTAATACCTTCACAAGAAGCATTTTCAAACGTTAAAAGCTGAATATCGAGTACATTGGGAGCTGTTATTTGGAATGTATCAGAAATCGCCGTACAGTCATTTGCATCGGTAACTGTTACCAGATAACTTCCGACGCCGAGATTGGCATTAGTTAGGCCTCCCGTTCCTTGATTCCAGGAATAAGTATATGGAGGTGTTCCACCGGATACTTGCATCCGGATCAAACCGTCTTTTACTCCATCGCAAGAGGGAGCCTCGATTGTATCTAAAGTGACCGTTAGCAATTCGGGCTCGTCTAGAGGGATAATGCTAGACAAAAACGCACATCCGTTTTTATCGCTTACTACCACCTGATAATCTCCATCCGGAACATTATTCAGGTCTTCCTGCACACTGCTGGTATTCCACTGGAACGAATAGGGTGCTGTCCCTCCAAATGGCGTAATGAATATACTGCCGTCCACTGCTCCGTTACAAGAAATATGTTTAATGGAATCTACTCCAAAACCAATAGGTGACGGAGAAGGAACAAAGAGGGAATTAACTGCGGAACACCCCCTCAGATCGGAGATGGTTACCGAGTACAAGCCCGATTCCAGATTAGAGACCATTGATGAGGTAGGGCCGTGGCTCCATTGATAGAAATAAGGAGCTGTTCCTCCTTGAACGATCAGTTTAATTGCCCCGTCGTTTTCACCGAAGCAAGAGGTGGGTGTAACGAGTACATTACCGATCCCCAGTACGTCCGGCTCAGTCACTTCGAGATTATCCAACACTACTTCACATGTACTTCCGGTTATCGTAACCGAGTAAGTCCCACCATTTAGATCGCTAATGGAGGAAGTGGTTTCCATGGTACTCCATAAAAACTGAGGATTGTTGCCGCTCACTGAAAGTTGAATTCCTCCATCCTGCGCACCAGCACAAGATACAGGAATAATATTTACATTATTAACCACAACAGATGGCCCATTTACTACAATCACCGGAACGATCAGCGGGCAATCTGCCAGGGAATTATCGGTTATAGTTACTTGATAAACACCTTGCTTTAAATTACTAAGTTGCAAGGTGCTATCTACATTCGCCGTATCTCCGGAAACAGGACCGGACCATTGAAAAGTATAGGGACTCGTTCCATTGATCGGGCTAATGGTGATCGAACCGTCATCCCCATCGCAAACGGATACATTTACGATTTGATCAATACTGGCTCCCGAAATACTTTCGGAAGTAAATACTTCAATGCTATCGGTATCAGAACATCCTGTTGAATCCACCACAGTAAAGGTGTAAAGGTCGGTTGTACCTGGATTCTGACTTCCAAAAACAATAAGGGTAGAATCTGTAAATCCAGTATTCCAAAAGAAGGTCACCGAATCGGTATTAGCTTGAACATGTCCTTCCAACTGAGTCGCTTTACCGCTACAAAGCGTCACTTCTCCCGGAGTAGTAATGGTAGCTGTCGGATTAGGATACACTCCAATATTAATGCTATCAATATCACGACAACCGTTGGGAGTTAGCGACTGAACGAAAAAGGTTGTATCGTTATTTAATAAAAGCACTGTTGATAAAAGCTCATTATTAATATCCGGGGGTAAAGAATGGTGATAAGTCACCAATCCACCAGCATCATTGGCATCTACAATCGAAATAGCTTCGAGATCGGTAGTATCACCAAGACATAAAGATAAGGGACCATCAACGATAATATCCGGTGTTGAAAAGACCTGAACGGTTACGGGAATTCGATCACTCTTACAGCCGGTCATATTTTGAAAGATAGAATCCTGTACAAATAAGGTAGTGGTTTGATTCAGTACCTGCTCTACCATAGGTCCGGTAGCGATGGGGATTGTGTCATCCGGCGAGGAATACCAATAAAGGGTTCCTTCCGGAGAAGAAATGACTTCAAAAGTACCCGTTTCGCCGGAGCAAATGGTATTTCCAATAGCAGTAGGATCTGCAAGGATAGCATCATCAGCCAGTCCGTTACAATTCTCATCGATGCCGTTGCAGGAAATTTCAGGGCTACCAGGATTGATCAGAAAGTCTTCGTCGTTGCAATCCAGGTTATTGGCTACAAATCCGGCAGGAGGGGTGGAAGAACAGCTTACCGTAGAATCTACAGGTGCTCCAAAACCATCACCGTCTTGATCAGGATAGTAGACAAAAGAAGGCTCCCCCAAGTCTACACTGCCATAAAAAGTAATTTCATCTAGTGCAATATCTGCTCTGGAACCATCGCTATTGACCCCAACGAATTGAAACTGTACCGTATCTCCATCATAGCTCCCAAGATCGATAAACTGGTTAAACCATTCATTACCCTGATCCCCGTAGAGGCTCCAGAGAGTAGACCAATTTTGGCCATCATCATTACTGATTTCAAGCGATAACTGGTTGATCTTTTCTCCATACATATGGTAAGAAAAAGACATGTGGCAAACTCCTTCGCTGGCGTCGATTGCCATACAGTTGGAGCGTAGAATACCTTCTGCGAAATCAGGACAAGTACTGCCAAAAGATTCTATATAGATATAATTACCTCCACCTGAAATATCATCAGAAGGTCCGGTCTTGGTCGAGGTAGTCCCGTTGGCATCGATCAACCACTCTAGTGCATCATCAGAAACATTCTTCCATGTTCCCGTGATAGCGCAAGAACTCCCGCAAGAAGTTGGGCAAGTAGGTTGAGCATCAAAATTTTCAACTAGAGAAATTGCCTGGGTTTTGCAGTTGGTGGTCAACTGTATCGGGCAGGAATTCTCAGAATAGGCTCCTGTGGTGCATTGTTGGCGGATATAGATCTCATAGGGGGTAGACTCGGTCAGCCCGGCAAGGTTAAAAGGAAAGTTCCCGGGGCAGGCTATGACAATCACCTCGCTTTGAATGCTTCCTGGTTGATCGTCCGTTCCCGGTATAAATCCGGGCGGGCCGTATTCGATGATGGTTTGGTTACAGTCATTACCGGGCATCCAGGTGAGTTGGGCAAACTCTGCGGAAATATTGTCGGCTATCAGATTGGAAGGAGCCTGGCAGCCCAGTTCTTCAAATACCAGTTCAACGTATTCAAGTGTTCCGATATCATCGCCTGCGACATCACAAATAGAGAGGGTCCATTCCCCGATAGGCGAAGAGCCGTCCGAAAAATCCGATAGATTTCCATCCGGAATAAAGACACCCGAAAAGGGCGCTACCCCTTCGGCTACAGGAAGGGCATTACAGCCTTCAGCAGTAAAAATAGTATAGCCGTCACAAAGGCTGTCAGGGATACCATAGTTGTCGCCGCTGCTGCCATTTTGCAAACTAATGGGTACAGAAACGCCACTAGGGGAATTCAGGCGTATTTCGAGATCAGAAATCCAAGTGTGTTGAACGATCAGCCGCACCTCTTCCAGTTCGATATCCCCTCCAAGAGAAATACCTGGTGCGGAGGCCACTTCTATATTGAATTCATTCAAAACATTACAACTATTATCCTGAATCGCTAACCCCATACTGCAAGCCGAAGGGTTTGTCAAGTTAGTGGTAAAAAGTTTAGGCCCTGCCCAGGGGCTGGATACGACATCGCAGTTTGCCCTGATATAAAACGCATAGGTGGTAGCAGGATCCAGCCCTGTGGCTACATATGGATTGGTCCCAACTATTGGGTAAGTGGGGGTTCCGGTGGGATCTGTTCCCAGAGGAACTACTTCTATATCCCACATCATTTCAGGGGGTAGGTTGGTGGGATTCCAGCTTAGCGTTGCCGTGGTAGAGGTAACCGCATTTGACTGTAACCCAGAGGGAGCGAAGCATTCCACTTCCTCGGTAGTGGGGAGCAAGCACCAGCTGACTAGTGTACCATTATCACCACTGGCATCATCGAAAATTTCCAGCACCCAATCTCCGTCAACGAGTTCGTTATTAAAGTCCGACAGCATTCCGTTGGGAGGAGCAAACTGACCTATGGTAGCGAGATTGCAAATTAATGCGGGTGCATCATCATCGAATTGCACAAACAAGGTGTCATTATCGTCGCATTGGTCCTCCATGATGGAAATGGTAGTACCGGCGGGACTGGTCAGCCGGATATCTAAGTCCTGGAGAAAGGTATGGTGGATCTGAATGACCAGGTCCAGGTCGGTAATAATCTGGTTGTTACCTAGTGAAATAGTGATGGTATCTTTGGGATCATTATTGTCGTCTATTGGCAAAGACGGAGCACTGGAGTAAGGACCACAAAGGGTATCTGGTGTCATTTCGCTGGTAGGCGAAGGAAGGGCTGTCAAGTGATCGATACCTGAAGCATGAACAGGTAAAACATAGCAAAGACATGCAATATATACTGCAAAACGAGTAAGTAAGTTCATATTTTGGTGCAGGCCGGTTTTGGGTTCGTTTTGTAAAAAACAATCGAGTTGAAACAAAAATAAGGAAAAATGATCTGAAATGTAATAGATTGAATAATAAATAAAGATTCAGAGCAGTCATTTTTCTGGTTTGGGCAATGACATTTTTCATTGTGCCGTTAGTGAAGGTCGATTATTTTTGGCTTCCATAGCACTTTTATATTCAGGTGCGCTGCACCAGAAATGGTGGATGATGCTCTTGGACTACGAATATTCAGGTGCGCTGCACCAGAAATGGTGGATGATGCTCTTGGACTACGAATATTTAGGTGCGTTGCACCAGAAATGGTAGATCATATTCATGGACTACTTTTGGCTTCCATAGCACTTTTATATTCAGGTGCGCTGCACCAGAAATGGTGGATGATGCTCTTGGACTACGAATAT
>CAZHOV010000087.1:10661-18132 GCA_964534315.1 uncultured Saprospiraceae bacterium
ACCAGAAATGGTGGATGATGCTCTTGGACTACGAATATTTAGGTGCGCTGCACCAGAAATGGTGGATGATGCTCTTGGACTACGAATATTTAGGTGCGCTGCACCAATAATGGTTGATGATGTTCATAGACTACGAATGTTTAGGTGCGTTGCACCAATAATGGTAGATTATATTGATGAACTTTGATTGATTTAGCCGACTTTTATTTTTCATAAAACAACAATAGAAATGAAACAGATTTTACTTTTTTTTCTCGGTGGATTATTTTTATTAGGTGCTGCTCAGGCACAGTCTTTTCAGCTATTTTTAGATCAGCTCGATGTGTTAGACGCTTCGGAAAAAGTTGCTGCGATTGACAGTTTTATGAATGAGCATGCTGATGGATTGCCATATATCTCAGGTAGTGAGGCCACTTTTATCTACAGGGGAAATGCCAATTCGGTAAATGTTGCAGGCGATTTTAACGGATGGTCTTCCGCCCCAGATGTTATGGGTGTAGTAGAGGATACCGACTTATGGTACCTTACCAAAACTTTTGAGTTAAATGCCCGTTTGGATTACAAATTTGTGCTGAATGGAAGTTCCTGGATACTAGACCCTCAAAATCCACATACCATTTCGGGTGGATTTGGACCAAACTCAGAGCTAGCCATGCCCGAATACGTGCAACCCTGGGAGATTGAATCGTATCCCGGAGTAGCGACCGGTACAATGGAGAGTTTTTCTTTTGACAGCGAATATTTCAGCGATAATTTTCAGGTACAGGTGTACTTGCCACCCTCTTACGAGGACAATCCCGGAGTTTATTATCCGAGTTTATATGTGCAAGACGGTTCAGAAGCTATATCACTGGCTAGTACCGATCATATTCTTGACAATTTAATTGACGAAGGCTCCATTTCGGAGGTGATCGGCATTTTTGTGAGACCCAATAACCGCAATGCCGAATATGCCTTTGAAGACCGGACAAAATACGTGCAGTTTTTTGTAGAAGAATTGGTTCCTTACGTGGACTCCATTTATCGCACCATACAAGAGCCCTCAAAGCGGGCAGTGATGGGAGCCTCTTTCGGAGGCAATATTTCCGGGCTGATCAGTTTTAACCATCCCGATATTTTTGGTAATGCCGGACTTCATTCAGCCGCTTTTTGGCCCAATAATTTTGAGGTTTTAAATCTTTTTGCCTCAAGTTCTCCAAAGCCCATCCGGATCGCCTCGATCTGGGGTTCGTATGAAGGGCCGTCTATCTCCGATGCCATGCCCATCTTCAGTGATGTATTGGATACCCTGGAGTATGATTTTATCGATGCCGTCTATCCCGAAGGACACAGTTGGGGCTTGTGGCGCGCTACCACCGATGACTTCCTGAAATTCTTCTTCCCGCCCGGCCTGGTCAATAATGAGGCCGTGAATCCCCCCCTTCCCAATCTGGAAATATTCTCCAACCCATTCTCCGATAACATTCAGGTTTCTTTCAACCTTGAAGCATCTAAAGATCTAACGCTAAGCATCTTGGATGTGTCGGGTAAAACTATTAAAGTATTACACCACGAAACCAAGGCTATGGGAGATTACCATTTGAATTATTCCCTCCCTGACCTCCCGGGAGGCATCTATTTTTTACGGATGAAATTGGGAGAACAGCAAGTGGTTAGGAAGATTGTAAAGGATTGAGGAGATTGGAGGAATAGGGGAATAGGGGAATGGAGGAAGGATTGGAAACAGACACAGTTTAATGAACTATCCCAAATGAAACTATCCCGGACTATCCCTATGAGTCATCCGAAATTTTAAAGGACTTCATATAGTTACTGCAATTAAAAGGTAACCACTTTTAATCAATGTTTTAAAAATATGGGGTATTCCGATCCCGTATTAGGTAATGCGGAACGGAATGACTCATGTTTACCCCACCACAATATTCACCATACGCTTAGGCACAACAATCACCTTTCGAATCGTCTTTCCTTCGATCCATTTTTGGATGGCTTCATGTTCGAGGGCGGCTTTTTCCAGATCATCTTTAGAGGCATCGGCCGGGAAGTCGGCGGTAGCGCGTTTTTTCCCGTTTACACTAATTGGATAGGTAATGGAATCTTCCTTGAGGTATGCCTCGTTAAGCTTCGGGAAGGTAGCCAGATGGACAGAACTTTCATTACCCAGTTGATGCCACAATTCTTCGGAAATATGGGGCGCAAACGGCGCCAGCATAACCACTAATTCCTGAAGGATAGCCTTTTTGAAGCTCTTCTGTTTTTTCAAATCATTGACACATACCATAAAGGCGCTCACGCAGGTGTTGAAAGAAAAGCGTTCAATATCTTCTTCCACCTTTTTGATGGCTGTATGGAGTATT
This sequence comes from uncultured Saprospiraceae bacterium, assembly GCA_964534315.1. GTDB lineage: Bacteria > Bacteroidota > Bacteroidia > Chitinophagales > Saprospiraceae > CAZHOV01. The sequence goes on from CAZHOV010000087.1 coordinate 13,019, forward strand.
TTAAACTCTTCTTTTGAAGGATCAGCCTCTTCCACATTCCAATTCCCTTTTTCATCATAGAAAAGGCTCCACAGGCGGCGCAGGAATTTGGAAATACCGTCTATCCCTTTCGTATCCCAGGGTTTCGCTTGTTCTACCGGGCCTAGGAACATTTCATATAGTCGGAAGCAATCTGCTCCGTATTGCTCGACTACATCATCCGGATTGATCACATTGAAATATCGCTTAGACATTTTACCAACCTCAGATACGGTAGCCAGATAAGCATTTTCATCTCCGCTATTGGGCGTAAATTCACCTCTTTGATAGACGCCATTACCGCATTCGAAGATGGCCCCTTCATACTCGGGTCGCCACTTGATAAATTGCTCAATACTGGCAATATTCAAATGAGAGCTGTCTGCTCCGTACTCCTGAACAAAGTCAACGTGCACGGGTATTCTGGCATATTTTTCTTCTGCATTTTCGTCTTTGGCCACAATGCCGGAACAAACAAACCGATTAACTCCTTCCTGCTTTTCTTTATCCAGATAGACATATTCAATTACTCCCTGAATCATGCCCTGATTGATCAGTTTCTTAAACGGCTCCTTCGTAGGCACTAGCCCTTTGTCATACAGAAACTTATGCCAAAACCGCGAATACATCAGGTGTCCGACCGCATGTTCCGTACCTCCCACATAGAGATCTACATCTTTCCAATAGTTGATAGCTTCCTGACTGGCGAACGCCTCCTCGTTATGGGGATCCATATAGCGAAGGAAATACCAGGATGAACCGGCAAAACCAGGCATGGTATCCGTTTCACGACGGTAGCCATTAGGTAGTTCGACCCATTCTTCGTTACGGGCAAGAGGCGATTTACCTCCAGAGGCCGGTTTAAAATCTTCCAGTTCGGGAAGCGTTAGCGGAAGGTCCTCCTCATTCATAGCGTGAGCTACGCCATCCTGGTCGTAAACAATTGGGAAGGGTTCTCCCCAATAGCGTTGGCGGCTGTAGATGGCATCTCTCAATTTGTAATTGACCTGTCGCTCCCCAATTCCTTTCTCTTCGAAGGACTTCAGTATTGCCTGAATGGCCTCTTTCACTTCCATGCCGTTCAGAAAGCCCGAGTTCATCAGTTTGCCCACTTTATCCTGCATAGCTGCATCCGGATATTCCGAACGATCGATCACTTCGATAATAGGCAGGCCAAAATGTTTGGCAAAGCGGTTATCGCGTTCATCGTCAGAAGGAACGGCCATGATAGCGCCGGTACCATAATCCTTAAGGACGTACTCGCTGATCCAGACCGGCACCTTTTCGCCGTTAACCGGGTTGATCCCGTAAGCACCGGTAAAAGCCCCGGAGATATTGGTTCCGGTCATGCGCTCAATTTCCGAGCGGCTTTGCACAAAATTGATATAATCATCGATATCCTTTTTTTGTTCATCGGTAGTGATCTGGGCGACCAGTTCGTGTTCCGGCGCAAGCACCATAAAGGTAGCGCCAAAAATTGTATCCGGGCGGGTGGTAAAGATCTCAATTTGATGATCTGTACCTTCCACCTCGAAGAACGTTCGGGCTCCCTCGGATCGTCCGATCCAGTTGGACTGCATCTTTTTCATGGCTTCCGACCATTCCAGGTCTTCCAGGTCATTGAGTAATCGCTCTGCATAGGCAGTAATCCGCAGGGACCATTGTAGCATAGGCCGGCGTTCTACCGGATGGCCACCCCGTTCAGACACGCCATTCGTAACTTCGTCGTTGGCCAATACCGTACCCAGCGCTTCGCACCAATTGACATAAGTTTCCTTACGATAAGCCAGTCGGTAATTCATCAGAACCGTATCTTTTTCCTTAGCCGACATCGCATTCCATTCTTCTGCCGAAAAAGTAACCTCCTGATTATTCGCCGCATCGACCCTCTCATTACCTTCTTTTTCAAAAATATTGATCAGATCTGTGATGGGACAAGCTTTATCTTGCTGATTATCGTAATAATGCTCAAAAAGTTGAAGGAAAATCCATTGGGTCCATTTATAATAATCTGGATCACAGGTTTTCACCTCCCGGTCCCAATCGAAGCTAAAGCCGATATTATCCAGCTGTGCCCGGTAGCGTTTGATATTTTCGTCTGTAGAAATAGCAGGATGTACGCCTGTTTGAATAGCGTATTGTTCAGCCGGCAGGCCAAAAGCATCGTAGCCCATCGGATGGAGTACATTAAACCCGTTCAAGCGCTTGTAGCGCGAAAAGATATCCGAGGCGATATATCCCAGCGGGTGCCCTACATGCAGACCCGCCCCCGAAGGATAGGGAAACATATCCAGCACGTAATACTTGGGTTTGGCAGGATCGAGCTCCACTTTATACACTTGCTCATCCGACCAGTATTGTTGCCACTTTTTCTCGATTGATCTAGGGTTGTATTCCATGAATTTTAGTATTGAATAGTGAGTATTATTTCTCGCAAAGACGCAATGAACGCAACGTAAGAGAAAAAACTTTTTAAGATCGAATTTAGTTCCTTAATCCTTATCCCTTGTTCCTTTTTCAACTCCAGTTTTTTCAATGCGCGAAAATATTGAAATTGAGGGGAAATGTGAAATTTTTAGGTGGTAGGTTTTAGGTTGCAGGTCTTGGCGTTAAGAAAATAGAAACGATTAATATAGAACAAAGAATTTGGGATTGAGGATGAAATAGAGTTTTGGGTTGGGGATGCTAGGAATTTTTGTAAAGGAAAGGATAGAAAGAAAAAATTATTGTTAATTTGTAAAAAAGAGCTAACAATATTTATTTGCCCCAAGGGCGTTTTATAATAAATAAACTTAATCACATATGATAAAGAATCTAATTCGATTAGCTGTATTGGTGGTGGTGGTCTTGATTGCGTACAACTATTTCTTTGGTAATCAGGAAGAAAAGGAGACCGCCCAGAATATCGTCAATGAGTTTGTAGATTTAGGAAAATCGGTGGGTGATCTGATCAAAACGGAAAAAGAGAAATTTGATGCCGGTAAGTATGACGAGGCCCTGGATAAGATCGGTAATTTTATTGACGGCCTGAAAGCCAAAGCCAAAGATTCCAAAGAGGTGCTGGACCACATCTCCGCCCTCGAAGAAAAGAAGCGGGCTCTGGAAGAACAACTCACCACTAAATCACCCACTAGCAGTGGCCCCGACAACTACGACCAGCAAGCCGCCCTGGATCTGGAGCGGGAAATTGAGGAGCTGATGGGCGAAACGAAGAAGGTGGTTAATGAGATCAATGAGCAGTGAGGAATGTGCCTTGCTCATTGCTAATCGCCCACCTCCTCCGGATTTTGCCTTACCAGCGGTCTTCCTCGTTCAAAATCATATAAAGTGAGCGTTCTGAGTTCGTAATGGGCGAGCCAGAAGTTGCGTAAGGCGGAAATAAAACTTCTCCGGGCGTTATCTTCTTCGGTGATGGCGAGGTTGAGCTCGGTGAGGCCGATCTTGCCAATGAGGTAGCGTTTACGGGTGATGGTTTGCCGCTTTTGGGCGATCTCGTAAGCACGGCGGGCTACTTCTACCTGGCGGCGCACCAAATCAAACTGCTGAACCTTCAGAGTTACCTCACGCTGGAAGTTGATACGATCTTGCTGTACGTTCATGATCTCTAATTTACGATTAGATTCGGCGACCTGAATACGCGATTTGGCTTTGCCGAAATCGGCGATAGGCACCTGGAGATTGACAGAAAATCGCTGCTGATCAAGCAGGTTCTGGGTGACCTGACTTAACTCATCTGAACTTTGCTGTAACCCGAATCGCCCTTGCACGTCGATGGTGGGCCCACGATCTCCTTGTGCTCTGGCTACGTTTAGGTTAGCCTGTATCAACCGTCGTTGGAACTGAACAGCATCTTGCCGGTTCAAGGAAGCTTGCGAAAGCGCCATATCCAGGTCGATATTATACCCTGGAATGTCGGTAGGTGCTTCCAGCTCAAAGTAGACATTTTCGGTAATTCCTAAGAAGTTACGAAGCGCCTCAATAGCGGATTGGAGATTAAGGACAGCACTAGCGAGATTCGTTTCTTCTCGCATGGCACTCAGCTCGATCTGCAGGAGATCGGTTTCTGCAATACGGCCCACTTCGAAGCGCCCCTGAGAAAGGGCTAACAAGGTATCTGCATTGGCTTTATATTTTTTAGCCGCTTGTTCATTGAGCTGGGCTTCAAATACATTGAAAAATAAATTGGCCGCATCAAAAGCCACCTGCTCCATCTCTTCGGAGTAGCGCAATTTGGATTCTTCGTAACGCAAGGGCTCGATCCGTTTATTCCATTTCAGTTCGTTGAACCGGAAAATAGGCTGCGAAATCCGTAGCGATAAGGGAGAAAAGAGATAAGAGGTTGTATTGGAGGTAAAGATATCCAGGCGTTCCAGCGAAGAAAAAAGGGAAATACTTCCTCCGGTAAAGGCCAGGTCTTGCTGCAGGGACAGATCCAGTGAGTTTCTCATGATCGACCGGCTGACGAATTCGTCTTCACCCGTAGGCAGGGTAATAGCTTCCAGCGAGCGGTTGACATCGGGCAGGGTACCAAACAGATCAATCCGCGGTTTGTAATCGGCGCGAAAAGATTGATATTGCCAGTAGCTGTTGTTCAATCTGGTCTGCGCAAGCAATACATTGGGCGCATCGCTTTGCGCTAGTTCGATAATATTATCAAGGGTCATGTTTAAAGTGTCCCTTTGCGCTGAGGCATCGGAAATTACGGTAACAAAAAGGAATAGGATTACCCGGTAGCTGATAGAATTTAGTCGTTTCTTCATGTTCTAAACTGCAGAATTGTGTGTGTTTTTTATAGTTCGTTCGGTTCTATTCGAATGAACGGTATTGTTGTCTTTGAGTCCCTCCTAGCCTCCCCGGAGGGGAGGAATCGTGGGTTTCTCTTCTGTAAGCTCTGCCCTTTCTTCGACCTCCCACTGTTGAAACAGTGGGTTGATAGTTGTCTTTGAGCTCCTCTTGAGCCCCTCCTAGCCTCCCCAGAGGGGAGGGATCGTGGGTTTCTCTTCTGTAAGCTCTGCCCTTTCTTCGACCTCTCCCACTGTTAAAACAGTGGGTTGATAGTTGTCTTTGAGCTCCTCTTGAGCCCCTCCTAGCCTCCC
>CAZHOV010000087.1:18232-23181 GCA_964534315.1 uncultured Saprospiraceae bacterium
AAACAGTGGGTTGATAGTTGTCTTTGAGCTCCTCTTGAGCCCCTCCTAGCCTCCCCAGAGGGGAGGGATTTTGACTTTCTCTTCTGCAAGCTCTGCCCTTTCTTCGATCTCTCCCACTGTTAAAACAGTGGGTTGAGGGGTGTTTTTGAGCCCCTCCTAGCCTCCCCAGAGGGGAGGGATTTTGACTTTCTCTTCTGCAAGCTCTGCCCTTTCTTCGATCTCTCCCACTGTTAAAACAGTGGGTTGAGGGGTGTTTTTGAGCCCCTCCTAGCCTCCCCAGAGGGGAGGGATTTTGACTTTCTATGGAGGTTTATGTTGGCTGCTTTTGTGCCCCTCCTACCAACTACTAACTACCAACTACTAACTACTAATTGCACATCCCTAATCCGTTCTCAACGCTTTGATCGGGTCTTGGTTGGCGGCTTTTTGGGCCGGGAATATGCCAAATACAAGGCCGACGGAGGCGGCGACGCCGAAGGACAAAATGATGCTCCAGCCGGATACTACTGTTGGGATATCGGCGGAGGAGGCAATGGCTTCCGCAGCCAGGATACCGATGAAGACGCCGATCAGTCCTCCCAGCAAGCTGATAAAGATGGCTTCAAAGAGGAATTGCCAGATGATATCGGTTCTCTTGGCCCCCAATGAACGGCGGACACCGATCTCTTTGATTCGCTCTAATACGGAAGCTAGCATGATATTCATAATCCCGATACCGCCAACGAGTAGTGAAATGCCTGCAATGACGGCTAATACCAGATTAAACGTTTCTTGTGTTTTTTGCTGTTGCTCGAGCAGTAATTCGGGGATCTCCAGCTCAAAGTCGACGAGGTCTTCGTGCCTCCTTTTAAGCATGCGGGAAACGACATCAGCAGTTGCTCTGAGGTTTTCCGGTTGATCTACCTGGATCACCATGCGATCCAGCTGATGGTAGTTTTTCGGACCACTACTCCCATTATCATCACCTCCTCTACCTTTCTGAATATCATCCTTCCCAATGTACGCCCGGTTTTTATACCTCAGTAAAGCGGTCGATACCGGTACGTAAACATCATTATTGTAGTTTCGAATACCCAGATTCTGAAGGCTTTCTTTAGAGGCTGCCTTATTTTCCAATACGCCGATAACCGTCAGCCAGACACTACCGCATTTGATCGTTTTCCCTAACGGATTGGCAGCGCTGAACAGGCGGGTGGCGATATTATTTCCGATAATACAAACGGGCTTGCCACCTTCCATATGGGTATTGTGGAAAAAATGGCCAATCTCTAAATTGAGGTTATTGAGTTTGAAAAATGTATTGGAAACGCCGACACAGCGCGTTTTGAACATCTTTCCCGCTTTGAGAGCAGATACGGGAAGGACGATTTCCGGACTAATTTCTGAGATGGTAGGAATCAGTGTGGCAATACTTTGTGCGTCGTTGATAGTGAGGCCGGGTGACCATGGGGTTTTATCTTCCTGGGCACCGCCCTCTTCTCCACTATCTTCTCCCTCGAATTCTTCGCTGGATACAACACCACTGACTACAATGTTATTAGTACCGATGAGTTTCATTTGTTCCAGAATAGCCTGTTTGGCTCCCGTACCGATGGCCAGCATCGCGATAACGGCTCCTACCCCAAACATAATCCCCAATCCGGTCAGAATCGCTCTCATTTTATTGGCAAGTACGCCTTCGATAGCGAGGATAAAATTAAAAAACAATCGTTGCATCATGGTCGCTCCCAGGATTAATTAAAGAAAAATACTCTAGCCCCGCCACCTTCGTCGTCATTTTTGGGTAGCTCAATTTTTTCCGCCTTTTTCATCTTTTCCAGCATCGCCGCTTCCCGGGCTTTCTTAGCTTCCTCTTGTTTTCTACGGATCTCTTCTTTAATGGAAGGATCGAGCGGAACAAATTTAAGATCGTCGGCATTATCCGGCTTAGTAAGGTAGACTTCATCGCCTTCCGACAGACCGAAATCAACCACCACTTCATCCTGATTGGTCAGTCCGGTGATCACCTCCTGCTTGACAGGCGTTCCGTTTTGTTTTTTATATACGAAATTGAGGGAATCGGAATACAAGGCTTCAAAGGGAATAGCGAGTACATCGGGGACGATATCGGTGATTATTTCGTTGCTGGTGGTCATGGCGGGGCGCAGGATAGAATCGATTTCATTGACCTGGACGGTCACTTCAAACACTTTGGCGTCATAACCGCGCAATTGTTCGCCAATATTAGCCACCTGTATCACTGTCCCTCCATAAATATTATCCGGAAAGGCATCTACCTTGATCGTTACATCTTGTCCTTTTTTGACGCGACTGATGTCTACCTCATTGACATAGGTTTTAGAGATCATATCAGTGAGGTCAGGTAATTCAGCGACCACCGGATTCCAACTGCTGATCCTGGAGCCTGGTCCGATCTTTCCATCCCAGTCATTCCGATAGATGACCATACCTTTTTTGGGAGCGGTAATTCTAAACCCTTTACCCAGGTCTTGAAGGCGTTTTAGATCCAACTGATTTTGCTTAAGCTGCGTATTGATTTCCGATATTTTAGCAATTGATTTTTCCTTGGTGAGTTCGTACTTTTTGAGCAGTTGTTTGTAGTCGCGTTCCGTCTTTTCAAGGTCTAGTTCCGCTTGTTGGATCACCATTTGGGGTTCGAAGCGGCTTTGCTCCACTTCCAGCCGTTTTTCCTCCATCGAGAAGCGCAGGTTGACCAGTTGATCACGCAGGCCGCGCAATTCGAGGGCCGTATCGATCTTCGCCTGATCCAATTGGGTGAGAATGGTTTCGATTTCCGTTTGTTCCTCATTCATTTTCTGAGCCAGCTCTGTTTTATCGAGGTTAGCCACATAGTCTCCCTTTTCAACGACTGTACCTTCCGGCACCAGGTCGGTGATGGTGGTATTAAAGATACGGGCAGAGCGCATCCCTTGCGGTCCCTGGATTTTTTCCGAGCGCTTGGCTTTTAATTCGCCTGTGGCCGTCACGGTGATGACGAATTCTTTTTTCTGGATGGTAGTGGTGATATCCACCTTTTTCTCGATCGCCGGTTTTTGGGTAAAGTAGTAATAGCCGGCGGCGGCGAGGACCAGGATTACGACAATGATAATAATGCGTTGCGTCATAGGTTTGTAAAATTTGGCAGCGTCAAAAGTATAAAAAATGCCTTTGTATAATAGAAATGAATGAGATGTTAACAAATTTATAACGAAAAGGTTAATTGGGAAATTGGGAAATTGGGAAATTTGGAAAGGAGGAAGATTGGAAATTAGGAAAAGAGGAAGATTGGAAATTGGGAAATTTGGAAAATAGGAAATTTAGAAAATAGGAAATTTGGAAAATTGGATGGATGAAGTTTTTCTGAAAGGTGAAGAGGTCCGGGTTTCTCCTTGCCCGCGCCCTTTTATTCCCTGAAGGGAAGCAACCCGCCGCTTGGTGGCAACTGCCGGGCAACAAACTGAACCTCCCTGAATTGCACATTGCTCATTCCTAATTACTCATTGATCAAAGAAAAGCACTTCAACAGAAACTTCAAAACAAAACCCAATGCGCCATACACAGCTCCATTGGGTCCTGTCCTGAAAATTCTTAAACCTTCTCTTGTCTTTCCTCCATTGCTCTTTGTTAACTGCACATTGCAAATTGACTCCCTTACGCCTGGGCCTTCGGTGTATTAAAATTCATAGGGGGGAAGCCGGGATTGTCAGGCTCGGCGATGACACCGTGCTGGGCTTCAAATTTCTTGATGTTGTCATTCAATGCTCGCATTAATCGCTTGGCGTGGTGCGGCGTCAGAATGATTCTTGACTTGACTTTGGCCTTGGGCACATTGGGCAACATGCGGATAAAATCGACAATAAATTCACTATTGCTATGCGAAATGATCGCCAGGTTGGAGTAGGTGCCTTCAGCCACTTCTTCCGGTAATTCAATATTAATCTGATTCTGCGGTTTCTTTTGATCTGCCATGGTTGTTTATTTTTTGCCGTAAAGGTAAGAAAAAGGTGGAAAGGTAAAAACGTCGTCCAAATTCCAGTAGTGACCTGGATTTGATTTGCAAATGAGGAGAACATCCAAATTCTGCCACTAATGGTGGCTGAATTTCAAATGAACTGTAAGTCGCACACCATTGCGCATTCTCCATAAGTTTCTTGAGGAAAACGCTTTAATCCCAGGGAATTCTGATTGGAGGTCTTTGGCAATTTGTTGTAAAATAAATTTTATCTATCGATAATTTAATGAGTGAGCCTCTCCCAAACCCTCCTGGCATACGATATTATTGGATCATAAAAAGATAACATCACTTGATTTATCCTGCAGGGATAAAAAATGTATAGCCCGGTATGAAATGCCGGGTAATAAAGAACGTGACCTGACAACCCCGGCCAGGGGTTGAATAGGCCCCGAGGCTGTGCCCTCAATTCAACCCCGAAAGGGTTGAAACGCTCCCGTTTTTTATACCCCCAATTATCATTGGGGGCTATACACATTCAATCCCTTTGGGATTAAAAAATCCAGTGAAGTCATAACTTTTTGGCGCACACCGCCTCTCCTGGGAAAAGGGTGTACAACTATTTCCTCCTTAAAGAGGCTCGGTTAGGCCAATAATATCAATTCATGTAAATCGACCGCTTCACTACCCCTTTTAGCCTGAAGGACTAAAGCTCCCCTTAACCAGGGACTACGCTTCTGGTTAGAACTATCCCCCTCAACTCAGCTTGTAGGGCTGGCTTACTGTATTTCAATACTAGACATTTTCAATTTATTGCTCATTACACATTCTTCATTACTCATTGATTTCCCCCTTCTTTTCGCGGATGTAACAGTATCAGTAAGCAGTGAACAGTAAACCGCGAACAGGTCAGGGGCAGTTCTGACTACTCCCCCTACCCTCTATTGCTCATTACACATTCTTCATTACTCATTGATTTCCCCCTTCTTTTCGCGGA
>CAZHOV010000087.1:23281-23461 GCA_964534315.1 uncultured Saprospiraceae bacterium
TGTACTATTCTGACTACCACTTGTATTCAGTATAACACCTTTTCCTGAAGCAGTCTTAATCCTTCTTTTCGTGGATGTACTATTCTGACGCAGTCCTTGAGAGTTCACAGAAAGAAAATACAGAAGGTCTTAATCCTTCTTTTCGTGGATGTACTATTCTGACAGACGATCAGCAAACAA
>CAZHOV010000088.1:0-23216 GCA_964534315.1 uncultured Saprospiraceae bacterium
TTATTTGGAATTGGAAAACTGAAACCTGAATTGATTATTTTCAGGGATTCCCTAATTATTTATGGGGAATCCGGATTCGAAGGGATTCGCTCCAAATAGGTTAATCTCATGTCTTTTATTCAATACCATGCATTAATTTCTTCAAAGGCGCATTTATTAGAGCTACCAGGAGGGAAAATCCTATGAGGACCAAACCCAACGTCCTGAATACGCTAACATATTTATCTAAACTATTTTTCTGGACAATTTCTCTGTGCTGTTCATATGTTTCCTGTAAGCTTAAGGATTGGTCCTCAAACTCGCTAATTCCTCCTCTGAAATAAAGCCAGTCTTTGAGTCCTACTCCCGCATTATCGCCAGCATTTTTATCGGCCATAACGATAGACGTATACCGCTTCCCGAGATCATTCCATTTATCTTTATCCAACCAGGCTTCAGCAGAAGTAAATTTTTCACTATTTTCCCGCGTATTCAACCATTCGGAAAAAGTTTTATTTTGAGCAATGCCTTCTCTAAACAAGACCCAATCCTGGATATCCAGCCATTTTCCATAGGATATATTTGCAGGAACAGAATATTCTTTTAGAAGCTGAGGCGGAAGACCTTCTAATTCTGGTGCTAAGGATGACCAATTTTCGAATGCATCCAATTTATTCATCTTTTCAAACGCATCAAGCACGGTGGTTCCCTCATTAAATTCTGTTTTTTCTTTTTCATCTCCTCCTCCATGGTTGGCACCTGTAAGAGCAGCAATTTTCCCTCCCAGGAAGTTGGCAATAGCAAAACTTAAGAACCAGGCGCCCATCGCTGTACCGGCCATAGTCTTAGGAGAAAGTTTAGTAACCATTGACAACCCAATTGGAGAGAGAAACAATTCTCCGGTAGTATGTAATAAGTATAAAAATAAAAGCGTAAGAAGAGGCACTAAATTATTTTCAGCAAATTGAAAGCCAATAAACGTAACCAAAAATCCAAGGCCGAGCTGGAAAATTCCTAGAGAAAATTTCATCGGAATACTCGGATTTCTTCCCATTTCGGAAAGTTTGATCCACATCCTGGAAAAAATAGAACCGAAAACAATGATGAAAAAAGGATTGAAAAACTGAGTCATACTTGCCGGCATGATCCATCCCATTATACTTCTATCAACATTTCGATCTGCAAAAAGCGTCAAGGAGGTACCTGCTTGCTCGAAACAAGCCCAAAAAACAACATTGATTACAATAAAGATAATTAGCGCTATCATACGATCTTTCCAGATAGCTTGTCCCGTTGCCTTATCTTCTTTTTGTCCGGCCAGATAAAGAGAGATGGCTACGTAAACAAAAAGACCAAGAAAAATATAATCGAGAACGCTATTATTGAGAATCAATAAATAACAAAGTGGAATTAATAAGATAGAAACAATTACAACGACTTGAACGGCAGTAAGAGGACCAAAAATTTTCTTTTTGCCTTCTTCCCGAATATCAAGCCCCGGAGCTGCAGCATACCTTTCTCTTCCCAACCAGAAAATCAGTAACCCCAGCAGCATACCAAAACCAGCAAGACCAAATCCGTACCGGAACCCATAAGTTTCTCCTACATAGGCGACGACTGTCGTCGCCAGCAAGGCTCCAATATTGATTCCTATATAAAAAATGGTGAAACCAGAGTCCCGCCGGGGATCTCCATCATCATATAATTTCCCAACGATCGTTGAGATATTTGCCTTAAAATAACCATTCCCTATGATCAGGGCTCCCATACCAACTAAAAGCATCTCAGTGTTCCCCCCCAAGATCAGAAATTCACCAATAGCCATCAAAATGGCTCCTAACATGACGGCCAAGCGGTATCCTAGAAACTTATCCGCCATTCTACCTCCTAAAATGGGAGCGGCATAAACAAGCCCGGTGTATGCGCCGTAAATAAGCGCAGCTTCTCCGTCTCCTTTCATTAGAGACTTGACCAAATATAAGGTTAAAAGAACCCGCATACCATAGTAGCAGAATCTTTCCCACATTTCAGAGAAAAACAGGACCATTAACCCCTTTGGATGTCCTTTTTGAACAACTATTTCTTTTGACATGATCTAGTGATGTTTAAAGTAACCTTAAATATTTTTTATTATACTTTTTAATTAATTAGCATAACCTAAATCTAAAAGACTTACTCTCCCTCCTTATCAGCTATTTCATACCCTTCTTGTTCCTCATGATGTGACCCTTCCTGGAGCTTTTCCGCATCGTGTGTCAGCTTTTTCAATCGTTTCAGAAATAAAAGTAAAAGCAACCCAAACAGTGCAGTAAAGATGAAAATCGACAGGAAGGTCCAATACTCCCGCTCATCCTGAATTTCAAACACTTCTAGTTCTCCCTTATAACCAAGCCCCTCTGCATCTTCCAACTGCTCATTATCGAACGAAAGCACCGCAGTGAGGGGCTTCTCTGGAGATTCCGTATACTCTTCCATTGAAGAAACCAATATTTCTTTATTTTCCTCATCCAAATTGACCAAATTCAGCAAATTCTGCCCGTCTTTAACTAAACGGATAGCTTCCCCCTCCAAGGCAACTGTTCCAACAATCTCAAAGGCCTCTTTCTTGATTAACGTGGAGTCATCCGGCGTGTAAGGACGCAACTGATCTGCATTTGCCACCACTTCTATATTGATCGTTTCAGATTGCGACAGCTCCCCGATCAACCCGGCTAGCTTGTTACCAAAACCGGTAGCAGCAAAGTAAACGCCCATCATGATAGATACATACTTTAAGGGAGCCAACTTGGTAATAAAGGAAAGGGCTACCGGGGAAGCACACAATTCACCGATGGTATGCAGCAGGTAAGCGAGGATCAATAAGCTCAGTGCCGCTTTATCTCCATACTCCACAACATCGACCGAAGCTTTGGCCATAAATAAGAATCCAACTCCCATGATCATGGTTCCCAAAGCCATTTTAAATAAGCTGGAAGATTCACGACCAAGTTTTTGCCACCAGATCCAAAAGCTTCCTACCGCTGTTCCAAAAATAATGATAAATAACGCATTTACTGATTGAAATACAGATGCGGGAATCTCGTAAGGATCGCTTAACTCACTACCCCGCAGCCATAAATAAAGCGCAATTACCAGCACCCCCAATGGCAAAAAGATGTACTTGGTGTCTCGTTTCTTGACCATGTCTAAGATCCCGCGGATAAGCAAAAATGCGCCTGCACCATAGAAAAGAATATCAAGCGTAAACAGGCTGGTAAAACGGTCGATCTTTTTTAAGGTGTAAATATTCATTAATCCGCCGGCTTGCTCAAACGCTCCCCAAAAGACAATCACAATTAAAAAAGAGATGAGCAAAACGGCAAATCGGTCTTTATTGATTGCATTGATCTCTTTATAAATCATCATTAGCATACCAATGACCAATGCCAAGAATACCCCTAATAGACTATAGGCGATCTTTTCTCCTCCTGTGGCGTAATTAATTGCTAAAAAGACACTTCCTATTGCAATAACGGCTGTGATCACTAATTGAATCGGGCTTTTCAACAGATCACCAAATAGTTTGCCCAAAGAACTGTTTTTATCCGCTTCATCAGCGTGCATTACGGAATGCCCATGCTGTTCTTTACCGGGAGGTTCGCCTACCCCTTTGAGGAAGCGTTGCCCCCAAATATAGATTACCTGACCGAGAAACATGCCAATCCCCGCCAGTCCAAATCCGTAATGCCATCCATAGGTTTCACCTACAAATCCTACAATAAGGGCGGAAAGAAAAGCCCCGATATTGATACCTATATAGAAGATCGTAAATCCTTGATCCCGTCTAATATCTCCTTGTTTATAAAGCCCGCCAACCATCGTAGAGATATTCGGTTTCAAACAACCAACCCCAATGATGATCAAAGCGAGCCCTGTATAGAAAGCCCAAATCGCATCAATAGCTAAAATAGCGTGACCGGCAACCAGGATGGCTCCGCCCACCATAACACTTCTTTTTTGACCAATATATTTATCCGCCAGAATACCTCCGGGAATGGAAAAGACATAAACCAGCATCGTATACCATCCGTAAATGGACAACGCAAAAGCCTCGTCCCAACCAAGTCCAGGATTTTTTCCGGCAACAGATTGTATCATGTAAAGAGTCAGAATGGCTCGCATGCCGTAGTAGGAGAAGCGCTCCCACATCTCTGTAAAAAACAAGATATATAACCCAACAGGATGTCCAAAGAGCTGTTTCTGATTCTCGATAGGTGCAGTAGTAGAGTTCGTCATTATACCAGGTTATTGATTTTCATTCGATTGCGAGAACGCAATTTCAAAACAGCACTAAAAATAGATTTTTTGATTTAAAATAAAGCAAAAAACCTACTTTTATTTTGCATAAAGTATTTCAACCCCCTTTTTTCCACTATTTAAGCTGGGTTTTGGAACAGGAGGACAGGACGACCGGAAGACCAGAGGACCAGACGACAGGAGGAAACTATTCGATTGAGGTACTAATTTTTTCTTGAGCTTAGGTTAATTCAGCAGGGAGTCGAGGATAGGGGGAGGTGTAGAGCGGCGGGGTTCATAGTTAAGTTTCCATCCCGCGCTACTGACAATGAGGTCGAGCATGTCCAGAAGTTCTGAGGCTTGTTGTTCGGCTGTCAGGAATAAATCGCTGGAGCGAGCTTTGCGTTCAATAAGTTCTTTTGATTTTCGTTGCAGTTGGTTGTAGTCTTCTACAGAAAAAGAATTAAAAACACCTTCCGAAATATCATAATAATCCAGGTCATGGTCGATTGACAGAATGCTGGGGTCGGGTAGATTATTGATGATAATTATTTTCTTTTCCGGATCGCTATCTAATTCCAGATTCGACAGATCATACCCTACCGAAACTTTCGCCTTCACCCGTATCAATGCTTTTTTTCTAAAAAATGACCAATTATACCCCCAATAATCCCGGTAATCCAGAATTTCCGAAAATTGCCCCTCTACAGTAATCAATTTGCAAACCGTCCGGACTTTCTCCAAAAGCACCTCTGACTCTTCCTGGGCTTTTAGCTTTGTCCAACTATCATAATAATTTTTTACCCAGTAGATCCCAAAGCCTACTCCAACGATCAATAATAAAATAAGTATGCGTTTTATCCACTTCATGAGTATTTTTATAAAGGAATGAAAAATGAATATGAAAATTTTTATTGGTCCTAGGGGCGTCGCTGTCTAGCAAAGGGGATGTCAGTCCTTCAGACTGACCTGGTTGCCTAGTCCTCTGGTTGTCCTAATTAACTTTGGATGTAAGGTCGTATTTCAAGCCTTTGTAGCTTTTCAGGACAGCTTTTATTTTGCCGACGGAAATAGGGGATTCGATTAGCAGGGGTAGTCTGTTTTTATCATCAGTGACATAAATATCCATTTTACTATCTTCTTTAAAGACGTAGCCTTCGATGGTTTCGGGGGTAAACTGGATGGTATTGAATTTACCTTTTCCCTTAATTTTTTTCTTTTTCTTTTTTCCTTTATAGGTCACTTCAAGGGGCCACACTTCTTTATCCATAAAAATATTAACAGGAATTTTTTCTCCATCATTTAAATTATCAAAGTCCAGATTACGGGTAAAATAAATAATGGAGAGCATATCGTGCATACAATCATTAAGCTCATAGGTGGTAGATTCCGCCTTCTCTTTCGTTTTCCCTCTGAAAGAAGTGGCTATATGTCGCTTTTGATCAAAGATAATTTCATCATACAAGTTATAATTACCTTCTTGCACCTCTCGGATAGAGCGGTAGGGAAGAAGCGATTCTTTATCGACATAAGATTCATAAAGATCCCGTACCTTAAAAATGGGGTCATAAGTTGGATAGGTTTTCCCCTCTGCTTTGAGAAAATATTTTCCATCAGATGTTTCTTCTACTTTAAAGGTAACCTCCCCTGCGCTTATCCATAGTAGCCCCCAATTATAATAAATGTTATATACAATTTCCTCCCCTGCCTGAAAGGTATGGTTTTGGATGGTACAATATTCCAATTGTTTTACTCCCTGGCCGTCGAATGGGGTATCAGAAGGAGGGGGATCTGAAGGAAAAGAGAAGGAAAATAATAAACAGATAGCACTAAAAATAAAGAAAAAATTAACAGCTGGTTTTTTCATAACCCAATGATTTTAAGACATTTACATTCGATATAAATACTAATCCAAATAACGCTGGCAGTACGATATTTATTATCCATAAGCCGAAAGTAGCCAACAGGATACCGGCAGGAGCTGTAAAGAGTTGCCCCCACAGTAATAATGCAATCTCACCTCTTGCAAGCAGCCCCACAAGAGGAGGTAATGGAACGCTCGTTTGGATCAAAAAAATAGTACCTACTATAGGTAACGCCTCGTCCAGATTTACCGGCAATCCAAAGGCTTTTATCATTAAGACGTATTGTGCCGAATAAATAACATACTTTACTACTGAAAAACCTAGCACTTTTCCGAGTGTAGTTTTGTCGTAACATGCTAGTATTTTCAAGCTTTTAAGCTTATTTAACCAACCACCTACCCTCCTGTTTTGTTGCAGGTAATTTAACAGATGTTTAACGTTGAAATAGGCCAGCCACAGTAAAATCAGGCCAATCAGGCCAACCACGAGTAACTTGCCAGACCAGTCGCTTATCCCTGGAAGAATGTGATCGGATAGAAACAGGATTGCCAGCATCCCTCCCGACAAGATGACTCCCAATTGGCTCCAGCTACCGACGAGGGAGGCGACGATGCCTTTCCAGTTATTCTCAGCTTTTAAAAATAGGATCCTTCCCGCGTATTCTCCTACCCGATTGGGAGTAATGACGGAGACCGTCATTCCGGCAAGTATACTTTTGAGTCCAGTTTTAAAAGAAATAGGTTCGGTTTGGCGTATCAGGATTAACCATTTGCCGATTTCCATAGAGAGGTTTGCCGGAAGCAGAACAAAAACAAGGATCAGAAAAAGGGGCTGAAAATATGTGCGGGTATACTTCCAATTATCTAAAAGGGAAAAAGCTTCTTCCTTCGAGGAAATCTGATAATAGAGGGCAACCCCTACAACAAGTAGGAATCCCCCTTTGATCAGACGATTAAGAATTGTGGTTAGGTTTGTTTTTTTCAGACTTAAACCAAACAATTTTTTTAAAAAAATTTGTTAGAATTAATAAGCTTTGTAAATTGAGTTGGTAAAATAAAGAATTATGGCGATCAAAACACCATACCGGATCATCGGTGTTGACCCGGGCACGAATTTTCTAGGCTTTGCTATTGTCGAGATACAAGGTAAAGAAATTATTTTGCAGCAAATGGGCGTGGTGCGCATGAACCGGCTTTCAGAACATCAGGAAAAGCTAAAGAAAATATTTGTAGACTTACAAGATCTTATTCATACGTTTAAGCCAAATCAAATGGCTTTGGAAGCTCCGTTTTATGGTAAGAACATACAATCGATGCTCAAACTAGGCAGGGCTCAGGGGGTTGCGATGGCGGCAGGGCTCAGTATGGGGCTGAGTATTCAGGAATATTCTCCCCGCAAGATCAAACAAGCGGTGACCGGTAATGGAAATGCTGCAAAGGAACAAGTAGCCGCAATGGTTAGCCATATCATTAAACGTCCGCTTCCTCCTTCCGAGCTGGATGCTACAGATGCTCTGGCAACGGCCATTTGTCATTATTACCAATCCACTAACGCTATTTCAGGCTCCAAACGGTACAACTCATGGGAAGCTTTTTTGAAAGCAAATCCCGACCGGAAAGGTTAGAAATAGCCTGGATTATATATGGAGTTGAATTTCCTTAGCCAGTGATTCAAATGCTTCCTGCGAAATTTCTTCTTTTGGTTTTTCAAAAGAGAAATCGCTGATCTTGCTAATTGGAATGAGGTGGATATGGGCGTGCGGCACTTCCAGCCCGACAACGGCAATGCTAATGCGTTCGCAGTGGACCGCCTTTTCAATAGCCTTGCCAACTTTTTTTGCAAAAACGATCATCTCTTGAAGCATCTCATCTTCGATATCAAAAATATAGTCAATTTCCTTTTTGGGGATGACAAGAGTATGGCCTTTTTTGACGGGATTAATATCCAGAAAAGCCAAAAAATCATCTGTTTCCGCAACTTTATAGCAAGGGATTTCGCCATTGACAATTTTGGTAAAGATAGAAGACATTGATTAGGGTTTTGAATTATTTTGGATAGCTGCAGGGCAACTTTCCGATGTCATAATGGAGCGCCATTAAAGCCCTGTCCATATTAGATGGAGATATCGACAATCTCAAACTCCAGATCGCCTCGGGGGGTTTCTACCTTTGCGACGTCCCCAATTTTTTTCCCAAGGAGGCCCTTACCCATAGGAGAGCTGACCGAGATCTTTTTCTGTTTAAGGTCGGCTTCTGTTTCAGAGACTAGTTGATAGGTAACTTTCTTTTTTGTTTTTTTATTGGCGATGGTCACTTTAGAGAAAACGGTTACTTTGGACGTATCAAGTTGGCTTGCGTCGAGAATTCGGGCATTAGCCAGTTTTTTTTCGAGGCCATTTATTCTGGCTTCCAACATTCCCTGGGCGTCTTTTGCGGCATCGTATTCAGCGTTTTCAGATAGATCGCCTTTTTCGCGGGCCTCTGCAATAGCTTTTGCTGCTTCCTGACGTCCCACTGATTTTAGTTCATCTAATTCAGCGACCAGTTTGTCGTAGCCTTCTTGTGTTAAATATTCATAATTTGCCATAAACAACGATTTACTTGAGAAAAAAGAGCTATCGGCAACCAATTTTATTTTGCCAATTTTTTGAAAAAGCCTTTTAAAATGAAATTGAGCGTGAAGCTATTCTATAAATAATAAAGTGAATATTTCCATTTACTATTAGCACAAAAGATAACGCAAAAACGCTTCCTTTCTGTATCCGGAAACGTTCTTTTTAAACTCTGGCAAAGTAATATGATGATATTCACTATTAGACAATAAGCAAAAATAGTGATTTTTATTTTTTGTTGCAACCTTTCGCTATAAATTGAAGGTGTCTTAAAACACTTATTGTGTTTTAAGACACCAACTATTCTCTTTTTTGAGTATATGACTTTTGGCTCAACGGACGATTAGAAAATCAGTCGAACGGTAAAGTTGTGCGTTCCGTTAAACGGATTGGTAGCGCGCCAAGCGTAGTCAAAACCCAGTTTAGTCGTTTGTTTCTTTCCCAGTGGTGCCATAATAGAGGCCCCTGCGCTAAGTCCGGTATAGATTGGATCTCCAAAATCCCCAAAGCCTTCGGCTGACTGGCCTGCCTCAGCTTTATATCCTCCTCTAACCATGAATAAGTCTTTAAATCCATATTCAATACCGCCACCAAGTTCATCTCTGGAGAAAGAGTTAGCGGCAAAGTTTCCAAGCACGGTGATGCGGTGATCTGAAGCGATGATGAAGTCATAAGAAATACCCAAATTCAGTACAGAAGGAAGGTCAAAGCCTTGTGCCCGGGTTCTGAATGTTAACCTACGGTTTGGACTATCATTTGAGCCTTCTATGAATTGGCTATTCAAAGCTTCACCACCAAATTTCATTTTCGTTCCGATATTACGTAAAGAGATACCGATCTTAAAATTGTCTTGAGGTCCGGTTACGTATTGAACACCGGCATCGATAGCTGCTCCTGAGGCGCTCACATCGGCAGTAGACTGGAAAACGCCACGGAATAGGAAACCGACAGAAACTTTATTTTCAAAGGTATGCGAATAACCTATTCCGATGTGGAACCAGGCAGGAGAGAAGGTAGCTCCTGTTCCTTCCGGTTGCAACGTGGTCGTAACGGGGATGTCTCCAAAGTCTAACCCCATGAGGCTAATACCCAAAGCTCCGTTTTTGTTTTTACCCATAGGTTGGGCAAGACCGAGAGCCGTCATATTTACTCCGGCTCCATCGAGGTAGATTCCGTGACTAAGCAGGACTTCCGTACCGGTAACCCTTGAAAGGCCGGCGATATTCAGACGCATCGCTTCTACTCCACTTACGAAAGAGGTATTCATGGTATGCAATCCGGCACTTCTCGCCCAAGGGTTCATCAGTAGTTCGTAGGCGCCCGCCTCCCCTTGTCTATCCGGATTACCTGCTTTTACCTCCGTCAAGGCAGAAAGAAGGGTAAAAGCACAAAGGCAGATGATTAGTAAAAATCTATTCATAATAGTTTTTTATTTAAGCTTTTAATCAATTTGGATTTGGAGAAGGGTGTCCCTTTCGAGGACACCTTTCTCTAAATCATTATTATAATCCTGTTGGATCGAATTGACGACCCACACCAAACCACTTGATCACTTTTTCACCTTTTTCGAAGGCATCGATATGGATGAGATATATTCCACTCGCAACAGGAATATTGGCAGCGTTTCTCAGATCCCACTCAAGAGCAGGAGCATACTGTCCATTAGGAACTCCGTCGAAGGTTTCGTCAGGAATTTCATTTCTATTGTATTGCCGGATAAACCGCCCGTCAAGGGAGTAGATCGTAACAATACATCTAGCTGGTAAATTAGTAATCTTGATCGTTGTTGCAAACTCATTGGCTTCATAGAATGAACTACCATAATATGGGTTAGGCACTACATTGATGAAGTCCAATTCCCGTGCGAATTCTTCTTCTGTATCAGAGAAGTTCGCTTCAACACCGTCAAAGGTGAACTCATAAGAAGGATAACCTCTGTACTCGCCTACACCAAGAGCTGTTTCATATTTGTTATTAACTCTCAGTCGAACGGTAAGATCGTTAGGAATCAATCCATCTTGATATGATAGCATGCTTGTAGCAGGAGCCATAAACGGCATAGCCGTCCAAGTAACGGTTTTCACCGCATTTACCTTTTTAAGTCCTGAACTACCACATTCAATACGACTATAGATTTCCATACAGCTATCGTAAGGTTGATTGGTCACATAGATATAGTGCTGCCCCCCCAAGTAGTAATCGTATGGGAAGTCATTACCGGCAACACCATCGTCGTTAACGTCAAGGGTTTGCTGGAAGGTCGGATTAAACATCATATCGCGTCCTACAGGAGGAATATTCACGAAGGTGTCCATCGTTTCATTCAGACCAATAAAGTCTTCAGGCCCGATTCCGTAGATATCTTTTAAGAAATCGTCTACTTCCAATGAGTAGGTAGAGTTTTCTCCAAAAAAGATATTTAATCGCTGACCGGTTTCTACATCATATGCGTACCCGGGGAACCAGCCAAAACCAACCAGTGGATTTCCGTCTTCATCGACGGCACCATCCGGATCGGGTAGACCATCGCCATCTTCATCAAACTTACCTACAGAAGGAGCGGCTCTTACCGTAAATTCATCGACATCACCGCTTCCGCAGTCGATATCTTCATTTTCTTGAGGCGGGATACCTAACCCGTTATTATCATCGGTATACGCTTGTGAAGCAGTTTCGATGATCACACACCGCGTCCACTTCGACTTATCGGACGTAAATACGACATTAACGTTATTGAGTTGGGTCAGGTCTGTTTGGTTTCTGACGACTTCATTACGTTCGTTTTGCCAGCCGGATGATACGTAGTCATAGAACTCGCCAACGCCGCCTTCTTCCCAATCCATTAGGAAGTAAGGGAACCACCAGCCATCATCCAATTGGGAATACACCTGAGTAGGATCAAACTCTGTATCTGTTTCGTTGCTACCCGTTTTCATGAAGTTAAAAATTCCTAACGGTGCATCTTCAGCGCCTAGGAACCATCCTGGCCCTTCAATATCTGCATATTCAAGTTCAACACCAATAGCTCCGTTATTGGCAGATTCTTCTGTACCAGGCTCTGGTGTTTGTTCGATACTAATGGAGAATCCGTAGTCGGCTATAATCTTCTCATTTAAACTTTCAATTGTATTTTCACTGAAAATCGTGTCACCAACCGGGTCGATCAGATACCATGATACCGTATCGTTCAATTCGACATCATCAAGATCCTCATCCATGTCCTCATCAATAAAGGAAAGCGTGTAAGAACCATCCAGCACATCTAACGGATTATAAACTTTTACGTTTAATGGGCCAAAGCCACTAAGATAGGTCACGGTGCTATCAAAATCCAGACTCAATACACGATCGTCCGTGCCATTGACTACTCTCAGGAATTTCCCCGGATTACCTTGCCCGGCAAGCCGGGTAATCTGAGGCTCATCACCATAGTTAGATTGCAGTCTTCTGTCCAGAATAGGCCGTGGTAGTGGTGAGTAGATTCTCACATTTTTACGTCCGCTAAGGAACGGCGTCGACTGGCCGGTAGGAGGTATTGTTCTAAAATCAAAAGGCTCGTATTCGTTATAAGCATAAGCAATAGCCGTAAAGTAATACTTGCGGTGGTTCACCAACCGATTATCTGCACCTGAGGCGAATTGATCTTCTCTAATGAGGAAGGTATGTTGAATTCCACCATCGGAGCCTTCCACTTGCTGAACAGGAACATTAATTGCCTCAATGCCCTCTGGCCCTTGAGCTTCCTCCCAGTTGTAAAGATCGGCAACACCGTTTTTCTTATCTACTTGAATAATCGGTCTCGCTTTGCTCAAATCCCCCAGATCAGCAATACCAACGTTTGAATTGGCAAGCTGGTAGATAATATACCCTTCGAAGCGATACAAGGAGTCGCTGACGTTATCAGGAGCATTAATATCAACCTCTGTATATTGCTCCATAAAGTTATTAGAAGACGGGGCATTCGAGATAACGGCAACTAACTGTTGATCCAATTCAATAAAATCTAAGTCTGGTGCATCGGGACCATCCGGTACATCAAAGCAGTTATCAAAAATATTTTGTGCGATATCATCAGCGTCTAACAGACGGGAAATATCAGGGCACGGATAGTCCATATCTGCTGTCCAGACTACTCCGATAATCAATTCGTTAACTGCACCAGGATCCAGACGGAACGGACCGGAAGCTTGTATGGTACGACGGTCACTAGGGGTAAGGTCTTCCGAACACATCGACCAAGCCGGTAAGGGCAAATCAGGTGATTCGGTAAACGCATAATTAATTATGTCGGTACTTGCGGGGTTGTATCCGCGTCCGCCGAAGGTAAATGGTAGTCCATCTCTCCAATGTCCGGTTAAGTAGCGATAATATTCAATTGCATTGCTGGGATCTGCTTCTGCAGGAGTTGGTGAAATATCCCCCCTGTTATAATAAGTAAAAGATGACATACCAAGTTCTACAAGTGTATCCCGAATAATCGTGTCGCCATTAATGACTATTTCTTTAGATTCCGGACCTAACGGACCGCGGAAATAGTCAACTCCTAACACAGGAACTTCGCCTCCATAACCATTAGCTCCCAAACAATCCTCGTCAAAGTCATCAGAATTATAAACGATACCAAGGCTTCGGGAAGTATCGCAACCAATGTAGTCATCATTTGCACAACCCAAATCAGGATCCACCCACATGGCAAAGAAGGTACTATCAATAGGCTCGATAGCCCGGTTAATCAACTTATAACGATAAAAAGACATATCGTTCAATTCGTCACTACCCGCATAGGCAAATGACTGAACCTGAACTTCCATACGGATTTGATCCCCTCCGGACTGACCGTGAGTACCTCCCGCATCGTTGTAAATCCAGAAGTACATTTGGTCCGGATAATTGATTTCAGCTTCACAGCCTCGAACTTCAATAACCGGAAAATCTCCGTTACAAGGGTTATAAATACCATCTCCATCTTGGTCAAAATAGCCTGCAAGTCCTTGCTTGGTATCCGGAAGTTCAAACCCGTGAATCTCTTCAAAGAAGGGATTTCCACGCCCGGGCCATCCTTTTACATCTATCGGAATATCATCGCAATCATATTCGCAATTAACACCATTTTCATCACAACTGGCTTCAAAATTCCGGATATGGATGTCAATATTAGAACCCAGCACTTCATAGAAACGGTCCCAGTTATTACAGGTATCCGGGTTAATCAAACCTTGATCCGGCGTAAGCGGACCAGGCCAGAAGTCGTTACCAGACTGGCGGTAGGTTTGAGCAGCCAGCTTTAGGTTGTTACCTTCATCCACCCCGCCTAACCAAACGGCACCGGCGAAGATCGAAGATCGAGGATTCTGGTCGTCCTCTACATTAGGAATGACATAACGGCCATCAGAAAGGTCCCACCAAAGGTCCCCTCCGTTCAAGAGACGAGCTCTCACGTTGTTGATGTCCATATCTACCTGGGCGGTAGCTTCGGCACAATCCGCTCTGAAACTCACGGTTTCATTTTGCCCTTCATTGGGGTTGACTACCCCTCCGTCGATTCCAGGCCTATGAGCAGACACCAAATGCACCGTACCCATGGCTATAAGAAAGAATAATAGTTGTTTTAGGATACGCATAATAATTTTTTTTATTTAATTAGTTCGTTCTACTTTAAAAAATGGGTCCTGAGTCTAGAGTCTTGTGTTTTGACAAAAATACTCAAGACTCAAGACTCGTGACTCTAAACTATATCATTAGAAATCAAGGATTGCTCCGATGTACATTCTTCGAGGCAGTGTAAAGAATCCTGGCTGAATAAGCGCCCAAGAGTAAGCATCGAGGAATGCCTGGGTATTCTGACCACCACGCTCAAAATCTTCAAGAAGGTCCTGACCAAGCGGTGAATCCAAGTATCCGGAATCTTCAGGAGAACCGGTTGCCGTATAAACTCCGATAACATTTTCGGTATCTAGCAGGTTTTGTACACGGAAGTAGACGTTTAACCCCACTCGTCGCTTGGCACCTGGCTTAGAAAGTCTGAAGTTCTTATCTACTCGTAAGTTAACTGTATTGTTCCATGGTAAACGAGCACCGTTGAAGGTACCCACGATCTCCGCTCCACCCAGCTGTAGAGGCAGAGAGGTCTTGGTATAAGGTCGACCAGAAACGAAGATTGTTTGAAGGTTAACCCCTGCATTGGCAAAAATATCAGTTCCAAATAAACGAGGACCATTGTAACGCTTGCCGGAGCCATAACGATAATCAATCACGAGGTTCAAACGATGGCGCTCATCAAAATCAAGCGGGAAAAGTGTTCTCAGGTTACCCAACTGCTGTAATGCTCGGGCAGATGTAGTAGGATTCGAACCTGTTCCTTCAGCAAATTGTAAGGTATAGTTTGCTGTAATCTGTACATTATTTGTTCTACGCAGATCATACTGAAAGGTAAATCCTTTTACTGTACCGAAGTCCACGTTACCAAAGGTCTGATAATTAGCCACCTGATCAGAAGGCGTAAAGTTGATCTGACGAAGCTGAATCATATCGCGCATCTCCCGATAGTAAGCTGCGATCTTGATTGCAGAAGAGTTCGATAGCTTCTGTTGGAAACCTACCTCATAATCGATCGTTTTTTGAGGCAACAAATTCGGGTTATTAGCCGGCGTTCGTCCCTGATCCGTAAAATAGAAGTAGTCAAGAGCCGTAGTCGTCGTATTGCTCGTAGGTCTCTGAACCAGGATATCGTAGTGTGCAAAGAAATTCGCAAAATCTGAAATTGGGAAAGAGAATGCCAATCGGGGCATCACGTTCCATTGTACTTCATAATCTTCAAAAGATGTATTCGGATCGTATTGTAAAGATTTAATATTTCTTCTCTGAGGATTACCTTGTTCCTGATAGTAAGGAGTAACCAAACCTGCCTGTCCGAAGATCGAGATCGGATCATTAGCGGCAGTACCGTCAGCGAAATACCATTGCTCTCCGTCTCTAAAAGCTTTTACGACCGTAGAACCCGGAGCATCGGTATATACTTTATAATCATCTCCGATATTTGCAGGGCGCTCTCCGCCAGGAAGTACCGTATTGTAGAAGTCATCTGCACCAATAATTTCATACAGCGAAAGGATATCTCTCAGTACTCTTCGGTTGGCATCATAACGGTCTACACGAACCCCTAAACGGAAGATGATATCTTTAAAAGTAAATTTGTCCTGGATATATCCAGCCATATAAATAGGCCGGGTAGGTTCTACCAATAACCTTCTGACAGTATCTTGCCCTATGATTTCTGTTTGCGAGAAGAAATCATCGAACGTTACGTCATTGTCGACTTTATTTCCTAAGTAATCATATCCGACAAAGTCGATGATCGACCCTCCTCCCGGCTGCACAAAATCGGTCACCTCTTTAGGGGCAAACATATCAAGCGATAGCTGATCGGGAGTTAAAGCATCAATATTTACAAAGTCATTTTGAGCAAGGCCAAGTTCTTCCCGTATTCTATTGTAGAAAAGTGCATCAAACGTATTCGGTTGGATAACGAGATCATTCTGTGGAACTCCAGCCAAACCGCTATTATCAAATTGAGGAGAATTGAGCTCAAAATCGTCGAAAAAGGTCGTATTGATAAAAAATCCATCATCCGGTGTGAGTATTTGTCCGGTTTGATTTTCAAAATCAACCCCCAGGATCTCGTTATTCTGAATTCTTCTGCCCAATATCCAAAGGGCTCTGGGGTTAAGAGAATAGCTGCGGTTGATCCGTGATTCATACAAAAATCCAAGTGCTACAGCGTGTCGACCTTTTTCAGAACCGCCCGGTAACAGGTCGAAAGAGATCCTCACATTAGCCGTATAGATCTCTCTTTCTGTTTTTTGATATAAATTATAAACCTGATTGGCATTGGTATGGAAACCCCAAATATTGGTCAGGTCATCGAACACCCCTCCATTAAAGGCAGGATATTGCTCCACCTCTGTCAGTAACTCATTACCTTCCAATAAAGGATCATTGTATGCTGCCAATCCAGGGTTTGCGTTGCCTGGGGTATATCCGGTCAAAATATCCGCATAATCGACGTGCCCAATATATCCGATATCATTATTTACTGTATCTAAAAACTGAATAAACCCAGGAGGTAGAGAATCGTTATTAACGAACGTAGAATCAAATATAGTGTTAACGGTAGGAATTTGCTGGATATCAAATCGCCCTATATATCCGTAATCAAAGAAATTATCCTGATGGCGAGGGTCCTCAACCTGTGAAGTACGCAATTCGTAGCCTCCCGAAAGGGTATATTCCAGATTCTGGATCACTGACGGCTTTCCGCCCTCTTCTACAGGAGCGGAGGGGAAGCGCTGACGAAACCGGAAAATACCTCTGTAGGTGTTATTAATTGAAGTAGGATTATTTTGTCCATTCAACAACAACCATCCTCTACTGGGATAAAACTGATTCTCATTTCGAATCAAACTACCGGTAAAAGTGATATCGATGTCATCTGTAAGCCGCGCATCGATCTTAGCAGTCAGATTGATATTTCTCCGAGCGTTATTATCCCTTCGGGTAACATACTCAACATCGGAATCTCTTAGATCCTCGGCAGTAGGTTGTAAAGAATTAGTAGCAGCAGAGGTCCTCCTGGTTGGATTCGCCCAGATTTCTTCCCGTACCTCATCTCTGGCCGTTGCTAAGGGACGAGAAAGCGGGTTAGGTTCAAGCTGGTAGGTATAACGACCTGAAAAACGATAACCTAAAATGGATTGGCCTTTCTTATTTCGGAGAATAGGCCCACTGAGGCTCAATCCAACCAGGCTTTGACCAAATTCGTCAAGTCCTACATAGTTGTCTCCGACCATAAACCCGGAGGTCTCTGTATCAATCCCTCCCGAAAAACGGTTAGAAGGCCCTTTAGACGTAATGGAGATGATCCCCCCGGTAACGTCTCCGTATTCCGCACCGATACCTCCAGTAATCACTTGAAGCTGATCAATTTCAGATTCAGGAGGTAGTTGCCCAAATACCCGGATACCATCTACATAGTAGTTGGTGGCATTGGATCGCGATCCTCTTACGGTAACTGTTCCCCCTTCGTCAATAGACGACAAACCTGCTGTGGTAGAAGCCAGGGCGTTAATGTTTCGAGTGGGTAGCTGTCGAATTTCCTTCGACGTAATCGTTTGTCCCTGTGTAGTATTATCATTTTCTACAAGCGGAACAACATATTCCACCACTTCAATCTCTTCCAATACCTCTCCGGCTTCGGATAAGGGGACGTCAACTACGTTGGCTTTCCCATCCAATACCCTAACCTCATTCAGTTGTTTTGTAGTATAACCTACATAACTTACTTCAATGTCATAAGTTCCAGGGTCCAGATTTACTTTATAATTTCCATCCAAATCCGTACTTATCCCTGAGATAAATACATTATTCTTCGTGATTTGGAGGGTAGCAAAAGGAAGCCCTTCGCTCGTTGCTTTATCAAACACCTTACCCTGTAAGGCTGTCTGAGAATAAGTCAGAATGCTAACTAGCATAAAAACAAGTGAGAGAAAAAATTTACGTTCCATAAATTCCTTTTTTGTTATTACAAAATGGTTCGGTTCTTCGACGATTCCACTTTTAAATCCGATCAACACGCAATGTTAAAAAAATTAACATTGATTTCAAAAAAAATTAATTTTGCCGTGTCGACTAATTGACAATATCATTCTTCATTTTATAGCAGTGTGTAAATAAGTATTTCGTTTTTCCCTGTAAACATAAGGCAATTATAACAACTGTAGGATATTTGGCAGGACTTTGACCGCCCTCCGTCATTTTTCTTTTTTTTAACAAACGTATATTTTCAAATATATTGGCTATTTATTCAAATTCCATTCCGTAAAATCACAAAAGTCAGGTTGCTAAAGAGGTGGTTAGTGGGGCTAATGATTGGAAACTGCACTGCAAACTATTCAAACCATTTTAGGATCAGGCAAAAAACTGCATTCAGCATAAACTAGCATACTAAAGCTTCTGGATCTGGAAAGACCTTTAAAATCCTGGCCAAAATGATTTTACTTATCCGCTCCTTCGATTCATTAGTCCATCCGGCAATGTGGGGTGATACCATTACATTAGGCAGTCCAAAAAATCGTTCAAATAAATGTTGTTCTTCTTTTGTGTAAGTGGCGGGTTTTTCATTCTCAAAAACGTCTAGGGCAGCGCCTCCAATAAATCCGTTTTCCAAATGTGTTAATAAATCTACAAAATTTACCACTTTACCTCTAGAGGCATTCAGAAAGATGACACCCTTTTTACACTTTTTGATAAATTTGTCGTCTATCATATAATGTGTTTCATCTGTCAACGGAACATGAAGACTAATTACATCCGCCTTTTGTTGGATTTCTTCCTGGGTGGCTGAACGGAGATACCCATAAGGAGGCAGATAAAAATCCTTGTATTTGTCATATGCCAACACCTCTACGTTTAAGCCGGAAAGTACCCTGGCAAAACTGTTTCCATTATTGCCAAAACCAATAATACCTATGGTTTTTCCCATCAGCTCTATCCCTCTATTCTGTTCTCTTTTCCACTTCAGGTTTCTTACCTCGCGGTCTGCTTGCAGTAAGTTATTACAAAGTGCCAGCAACATTCCCAACAGATGTTCAGCTACTGCATTACGATTCCCCTCGGGCGCGCTGAAAACTTGGAGCCCTCTTGATTTGGCATAGGGCAAATCAATAATATCCAATCCTGATCCCAGCCGAGCCACGAATCGCAATCTGTAAGCTTTTTCAAGTAAGGACCGGTCAGCCTTTATTTTGGTACTGATTATTATGCCGTGATAGCGATCAATTTCCTGATGTACCTGAGCTAGCGAAATCGTCGGTTTATACTCAACAGCAAACCTCTTCTCTTCAAGACCGGCAATAAGTAAATCGTGGACAGGATTAGTGATCAGAATAGTCGGCTTCATATATTTTAAGTGGATTTATTAATTTTGGGCTTTAAATACACGGTAATTTAAGTTAAATCAGGATTATTAATTATTGAGCATATGCAACAAAATTTCATTGTTTTTCTCCGAATGGTACTGCCTTTCCACCTGCTCATTTTTGGAACCCTATTAGTTGGTTGTCAATCCGAACCCAACCCAAAAGGGGCTAATATCCCTCCCCTGGAAGGCGTCTTATATGTTCGCTTTCAAGAACCTGACAAGCAGTTTCAGGCGGAAGCTGCTTTCTATTCCCTTACGGAGAAGAAATCAAACAAAGGTACCTTTTTAGAGGGGAATATTACTTTTTTGGGGAAAGAAATGGAAGCGCAAACCCTTGCCGAATTAAAGAACAAGCGCTATGTCATTCAGCTAAATATGCCCTTTTCAGCTGATCAAACCTTCAAACTTAACCACTATGGAGACACCTCACTGACACTGCCTTTGCAAATGGCTCATGTAGAAGATTTTTTATTGCCTGACACGATCGTTGGAGGAACGTCTTTTGACATAGTACTAAAAGGTGAGCGGGTAAAAAAGAATGAAACGGTTGTTTTAGTGATGGAAGGAGAGAGAGGCGGCGTTGTTAGTAAAAACTACGATGGACCGATAGAAAATGACAAGTTGCGGGTACTGCCTATGCATTTGAAGGAGTTAGGCTCCGGGCCAGGAGAAGTTTACCTGGTCCGAAGGAGGATTATTCTTGGTAAAGAAGGCTTTTTAACCTACAAAGCCAATTTGGAATATTACAGCGATAAGAAAACCTACGTGCTGTCGGAAGCAAAATGAAGCTAAGGAGAGCTTACTTCAACCTTTTCAGGTCTTTTTCCCGGAGCATCAACTGGTTCTGGTGCTGTATTCTGGCTACTTTCTTCCTCTTCGATTTCATCTTTTTCGATTCGGAGATTGTCAATAATAAACTCTTGTCTGGTGGGGGTATTTTTCCCCATGTAGTACTTTAGCACTTTTTCAATATTAGTATCTTCGTCAAGGATCACGGGTTCGAGGCGGATATCTTCGCCTATAAAATCGCCAAACTCATCTGGCGAAATTTCTCCGAGTCCTTTGAATCGGGTGATTTCGGGTTTACCTTTGAGTTTGTCTACAGCCTGATCCTTTTCAGTAATACTGTAGCAATAGATTGTCTCTTTTTTATCGCGAACTCTGAAGAGTGGTGTTTCCAGGATGTATAGGTGGCCGGCTCTGACCAGTTCTGGAAAAAACTGTAGGAAGAAGGTCAACAAAAGCAGGCGGATGTGCATACCGTCAACGTCGGCATCGGTAGCGATCACAACCCGGTTGAAGCGTAGCCCTTCGAGGCCATCTTCGATATTTAGGGCATGCTGAAGCAGGTTGAATTCTTCATTTTGGTATACTACTTTTTTCGTTAAGCCGAAACAATTCAACGGCTTCCCGCGCAGGCTAAAGACGGCCTGAGACTGTACATCACGGGCTTTCGTAATGGATCCGCTGGCAGAATCTCCCTCTGTGATAAAGATCGTTGACTTCAGTTTGTCCTCATCAGAGGTCCCTCTTTTGGTGTCGTTAAAATGGATGCGGCAATCTCTGAGTTTTTTATTGTGCAGATTTGCTTTTTTAGCACGTTGATTCGCCAGTTTTTTGATTCCTGCAATTTCTTTTCGTTCGCGTTCTGATTGTTTGACCCGTTTTTCGATTGCCAGAGCGACTTCCGGATTTTTGTGTAGGAAATTATCCAGTTTCGTTTTTACAAAGTCGTTTATAAAGGTTCGAACGGTAGGACCATCCGGCCCGACATCTGTAGACCCGAGTTTGGTTTTGGTTTGGGATTCAAATACCGGTTCTTCGATCCTCACACTAAGGGCTGCAATGACAGATGCTCTTATATCTTTGGCATCATAGTTTTTGCCATAAAACTCTCTGATCGTTTTGACAAAAGCTTCTTTTAGCGCATTGAGATGAGTACCGCCTTGGGTAGTATTCTGGCCGTTAACAAAAGAGTAGTATTGTTCGCCATAGTGATTACCATGCGTGATAGCGAGTTCTATATCTTCTCCTTTGAGATGGATAATGGGATACCGGACTTCTTCAGAAGAGGTTTTTTTAGATAGCAAGTCGAGGAGCCCATTTTTGGAGACGAAGGTTTTGCCGTTAAAATTTATCTTCAACCCGGCATTGAGATAGGCGTAGTTCCAGAGTTGAGTCTCCATGAATTCGGGTCGAAACCGGTATTTTTTAAAAACCGAATCATCAGGTTTGAACGTGATTAGTGTACCGTTGGGTTCCTCAGATTTGGACAGGCGGGCATCCTTTTCGATTTCCCCTTTTGAGAATTCTGCAACCTTTGTCTTTCCGTCTCTGAATGACTGCACCTTAAAATAATTAGAAAGGGCATTAACCGCTTTAGTACCCACTCCGTTAAGGCCCACTGATTTCTTAAAAGCTTTCGAGTCGTATTTTCCTCCCGTATTGATTTTCGATACGCAGTCCACCACTTTCCCCAATGGAATGCCCCGGCCGTAATCCCGGATTTCCACCAGGCCATTCTCTACCTTAATATCGATATGTTTTCCATAACCCATTACGTATTCATCGATGGAATTATCGATTACCTCTTTGAGCAGGATATATATACCATCGTCAGCTGACGAACCGTCACCAAGCTTTCCGATATACATTCCGGGACGCATTCGTATATGCTCCCTCCAATCCAGTGAGCGTATGTTGTCTTCTGTATACGTTACTTTAGCCATTGAAAAAAGTTTGTTTAAATATCGGGTAACCTAAAAACTTGTCTGTCCAAACTATTGTTTTCTCGTAGGAAACCAAAGGCCTATTTTTACAGCGTTTTATACAGGTAACCACGGAGGTTCTTTGTGAATCAAAGAATATTTTCGTAAAAATAATAAATTTCTTTTAAATAAAAAACAATTTGTTTTAAAAAATTGAATTCTAAATTAACACCAAACCATTTTGCCATCCAGTTAATGCTGACATCCCTGCGCAGGGAGTGGAACATAAAACTCTTTGTTGGTTTGGGAATGGTATTTAGCGGCCTTTTCGGGATTTATTTTTGTTTTCAAAAAACGATCATTCTGACCATGGGCAGCTTAATACTTGCAGTATTGGGTCTCCGATTTCTGGCAAACATTTTGAAGGAGCGCAACCCTATGAATCACCTCTTAATACAGTTACTCCTTAATGATCCCCGAAAAATTGTTTGGGTATATTCGTTAAGTACTCAAAGTATGCCTTATGGCTTTCACATCAACCGGTTTGGATTGATGTATTTCAAGCTGATCGACGGAGATGAGTTATCGGTCAGTTTGCCGGCCAATAAGCTTCGTGCTGTTTCAAAAAGTCTGAATGCTCACCTACCACATGCCACATTTGGTTATACCAAAGAACGAGAGCAATGGTATATGGCTCACCCCGGGATGTTGTGGAAAGGTGATGAAAAAGACAATTAATCTTATTGTTCTGATCTTTCGCAAGCGAAAGATTATGATTTTTGAATAATTTAGCAGTAGCGAGT
>CAZHOV010000089.1:0-23075 GCA_964534315.1 uncultured Saprospiraceae bacterium
GGTGGAATGAAAAATAATAATCTTTGAATGCTCTTGTGGCTGAAAAGAATAATATGTTGAAATTCCATTTTTCTACAATTTTTGTCAAAGAACCAATAATTTTAAGCAAAGTGATAGGTATGTTAGCGTTCAACAAACCGGAACTCATTATTCGACGTTTATTAAAATAAATGGTAAACTTTTTATTTCATGCAATCATTTATACCAATCCTCCTCCTTGTCCTTACGAATGTAGTGCTCTCCAATGCGCAGAATCTCATCTGGAATGAAGATTTTAATGCTGCTATGAGCACCCTGGAATGGGAGACTGTTAACGAAGACAACGGCGTAGACGATTTAAACTGGAAATGGGATAATGACCCCTGCGATGTACGATTTGGCTTCCAACCATGTTTTGGAGCAACTAGCGCCGATAGCGGATTTATGTTTTTTAATTCCTTTGCCAATGGCAATAATCCTCACGATGTTAGTTTATCCTACATACTTCCTATAGATTGTGGAGGCTATAGCAACGTGTACTTAAAGTTTCAAAATCAATATGCGTTTATCTCCGGTACCGATAATTCAAAGGCATTTGTTGGTA
This sequence comes from uncultured Saprospiraceae bacterium, assembly GCA_964534315.1. Taxonomy (GTDB): domain Bacteria; phylum Bacteroidota; class Bacteroidia; order Chitinophagales; family Saprospiraceae; genus CAZHOV01. The sequence goes on from CAZHOV010000089.1 coordinate 584, forward strand.
TTAGTACTAACGGTATTGATTATACCTTTAAGCAGGTTCTACAGGAAGTTGAAAACAATGATATTGGAGATGATCTGGACATTGTTATTATCGATATCACAGATGAAGCTGCAAATCAGGATAGCGTCTATCTAAAATTCAGGTGGCAAGGCCAATACGAGTGGGCCTGGAAAATCGACGATATTGAGCTATGGGATGATGACCCTACTTATGATAACGACCTTACGGTTATGGATAACTTTTATGCCATCGCCCCCAATATTCAGACCCCCGCCAGCCAGGTTGCTCCTATGAATTTTCTGGCCGACGTAAAGAACAACGGTCAACAGACCCAAAACGACCTGCATATAACAATCTCCATAAAAAACTTGGAAACAGAAGAAATTGCATTTGCAGATACGTTGTTCCTGGGCTCTATTGCTCCCGGGCAGATCATTGAAAATATTCCTTTTGAAAAGGCTTTCCTTCCCCCTCCTTTCCCAGCTTTTTATGAGGGGACCTACCGGGCTTCTTCAGAAAATGAAGAACAGTTTCCGGAAGATAACACGATTTCTTTCCGATTTGAGATCACCCAATTTACCTTTTCAAAGGATATTCAGGATATGAATTTTCCACTTCCGCTGACCTCTCCCACTACTTTCTCCTGGTCTTATGGCAATCACTACTATCTACCGGCAGGGGCCGGTCAACGGCTATGCAGCATCTATTTTGAATACAGCGCACCCTCTCCTGTCTTAAATGGAGAAGAAATCACATTTTACTTATACGAATGGGAAGATGTAAATGACGACGGTATTGCACAGTCAGAAGAACGCGGTGTCAACCCTGCAGTAGGAGGAAAGATCGTCGCTTCTGAAGTCATTAAAATAAAACCTCCTTTTTCCCTTCAAAATCCTACATCGGTGGAGGTTCCGCTACTCAATTATGACAACCCTGACGATCCCGTATTCCTAAAGGATGATACCCATTATTTACTTATGGCTCAGATCAGTACAAATGAGCCTGCCACCATATTTCCCTGGGGAACAGCCTGGCCATTCATCGATTATTCCGCCACCTGGTTTGTAGATTCTTTGAAAAACGATGATCGGTTCGGAGCGTTTATCGGATTTGAGGGCGGCTTAAATACAGATTTTGTTCAAAGCTTTGATGCCGTTCCGGTGCTGAGAATGAAAGTCGATTCCTTTTGTAACATTGTAGCTACTTCATCTCCTTCTCTTCATAATATCCGGGTATTTCCCAATCCGGTAAAAGAGGATCTGTTTATCTCGATCGACGGCTCCACAGAGTTACCTATCGAAGCGCTTCAACTGTACAACGTTTCTGGGCAGCTTGTACTGGAAAGAACTATTTTGGATTTTCAATCAAGAAACGAGCAAATAAGCTTATCCGGCCTCTCGGCTGGTCTTTATTTTTTAGAGGTCCGCACAGCAACCAGCAGACAGGTCTATAAAATAATAAAACATTGATTATCAAATGTAACTATTCAAACTTCACCTTTCTTTGAGGTAAGGGGGAATGCTAACTTAAGTTTAAGTAGGTCATAGGAAGGTTTAGTAACAAAAAGGAAAACGTGTGTTTTAAAAAAGGGAAGCCTGAATGTTGAAAAAAATTCAGACTTCCCTTTTTTAAAACTCCTTCCCAAAGTGTTACTTTCAGGTACTACTTATTAGGGTTTCATGAATATAAATCATCCCAAATTTTATCAATTACAGGATGATTCAAGTGGTGACGAAGAACAAAATTCTTCAAGTTATGCTCCAAGATAATTTTTAAGCAATTTACTTCTAGAAGTATTTCTCAATTTATTGATCGCTTTGTCCTTAATTTGGCGCACCCTTTCGCGGGTAAGTCCAAACTTTTCACCGATATCTTCCAGCGACATAGGATGTTCGACACCGATTCCGAAATAAAGCTTAATCACATCGCATTGTCGTTCTGTCAGTGTACTTAGGGAACGTTCAATTTCGCGGCGTAGAGATTCGCCATATTCCAGATCAGCGTCGGTATCAGGAGTACTACCGTTTTCGAGAACATCGAGTAGGGAATTATCCTCGCCTTCTACGAAGGGCGCATCTACGGACACGTGCCTTGCGGCTACCCCCAGGGTTGTTTCTACCTCTTCGGTTGGAATTTCGAGGGTATCTGCCAGTTCTTCAGGAGAAGGTTCGCGTTCGTATTCCTGTTCCAGTTCGGAGAAAGCCTTGTTGATTTTATTTAGGGAGCCTACTTTATTGAGTGGTAGGCGAACAATACGGGATTGCTCTGCTAATGCTTGAAGGATAGATTGGCGAATCCACCAGACGGCATATGAAATAAATTTGAAGCCACGGGTTTCGTCAAATCGCTGAGCAGCTTTAATTAGTCCTAGATTTCCCTCATTGATCAGATCACTTAGAGAAAGACCTTGATTTTGGTATTGTTTAGCCACAGAAACGACAAATCTCAGATTTGCTTTCGTTAACTTCTCCAGGGCGATCTGATCGCCTTGCTTAATGCGTTTAGCCAACTGCACCTCTTCTTCAGGAGTTAACAGGTCCACCTTGCCGATCTCTTGAAGATACTTTTCCAGTGACTGACTTTCCCGATTAGTAATTGACTTCGTAATTTTAAGTTGTCTCATGCATAAACCGATTTAGAGTTTATAAAAAACCAAATTGCGTTGGTATTATTCTCAACGTTGAAAAAAAGGTAAAAAAAGCGCTTGGATATAAATTGGATTGGGCAAGTTAGGAAGTTCTTTTGAATAGCGTGGGTGAGTAGATAGTATGTCAAGCTCCTGCATTTCCGCCATTTTATCCTAACCGATAATTTAAATATTAAAAAATTTCAATTGCAAAAGTAAGGGAAAAATGCCTTTAAATCAAGAGCAAAATTTACAAAGGCCTCATTTCTTCTTAATCTTGCTTTTATAGAACGTGCTAACTCTTTTGTAAAGCATTATTTTCAAAAAAAGTTCAATTATTTGGAAAAATCATTTTTTTACGTTTTATTGCATGGATTATCAATATTATTTATTGTTGAATGCTTTGTGTGGGTTGATTGATGAGGTAATGGAATTCATAAGATTAATAGGGTATCAGTACCTAAAGTTTTTTCCTTAATTACTAATGGTAATAACTCAATTCACGAATTTGTCTTTCTTTGATTAAGTTGAGGATAGACAGGCATTTAGGGCGCTGATAAATGCCCTAATCTTTCAATTCAACTGATTAAAATTACTCTCATGGAAAGGGTTTCTTTTGATTTGGAGTTTATTTTTAAAGCCTCTCCAACGATCGTATATAAATTTTTAACAACACCTTCTTGTTTAATTCGGTGGTTTTGTGATGAAGTAGATATTCAAAACGATACCTACAGCTTTTTTTGGGGCGACAGTGAAGAAATTGCCGAACTCATAGAAGATATCGAGGAAGAACTGCTACGTTTCAAATGGGAAGATGCTAACGATGAAGAGGAATATCTGGAATTTCGCATCAAACGATCTCCTGTAACGGGCGAAACGATCGTTGAAATAACTGATTTCTGCGACGATGACGAGGTAGATGATCAGAAACAACTCTGGGAAAGCCAGATGAAAGTGCTCCGCCAGGAAATGGGCGGATAACCCATTTGCTCCCAGGTGGCCGATTTTTCTTCTACCATCTCCCATTTTCTCACATTTCTATTTAAATTATTGTTAAATCCTTTGCTATTAACACCTTTTGTACCATTTTTAGGTTGAATTGTTAAATAAGGATCTATCCTTTTTTATTGACGCCTGGAGCAATTGTACATGAACTTAATTAACGAGCAAAATAAAGAAGAACAACCGGTAAATGATCAAAAAAGACCTGCCTGGAAAAGAATTCTACGTACCTTGATCTTTTTATTTACCTTTCTCATCCTGCTTTCTTTTGCTACCCTTTATCTGCTCCTCAACAATCCTGCTATCCAAAGCTGGACTACCCGACAAGTGACTAACTACCTCTCCGAGCAACTCAATACCAAAGTTTCTATTGATAATGTAGGCATCGATATCTTCCAGCAAATGGTGCTCAACGAAGTATATATCGAAGACCTCTCCAACGATACCCTCCTCTTTGCCAAACAGCTCAAAGTCGACTTTTCAAAGGGTTTAACGACGCTTTTTAACAATCAGTTAGACCTGCAAAGTGTTACCCTTATAGATGGTAAGTTTTATTTCAGAAAAAACCTCCCCAACGGAAAAAATAACGTTCAGGAACTGATTGAAAAACTGATTACCCCCAAACCAGCAGAGACTGCAACGCAAGACACGATTATAAAAAAACCTTTTTTCCTCGACCTCCAAAGCGTCTTTTTAGATAATGTCGTTTTCGAAGAGATCAATGAAGCCAAAGGCAATCTGCTCAGACTCTATGCCTTTGAAGGCAGCCTTGAGATCGCCTCCATAGATCTTTCACAAAATATGTTTCTCCTGAATAAGATAGAACTCATTAAACCACTCGTCAAAGTATATGAAACTACTCCCAAAACAACACTTCATACAGCGCAAATTCCCGACACTATTACCCAACTACTGATAGATACCATACCTGCAGATACGTTGCCCAAAAAGCCCTTCCGGCTGTATTCCAAAACTGCTCGTATCGTTGATGGTACCTTTCAACTGGACAACTACAGAAAGGCACCAGAACGCCGTCGTCCGCCCGATCAATTGGAATATGAGCATCTCCATGTCATTGATATTAACATGGAAGTAGAAAATTTTGGAGTGAAGGACCTCGACTTTAGAGGTAAAGTCCATAACATCAGTTTCCAAGAAACTAGCGGTTTCGCGTTGGAAAGTCTGCAAGTAGATACGGTTATAGTAACATCGAAAGGCTTACTACTCCGAAACTTTACCCTCAAAACCCCCTACAGCCACCTCCAAGAAAACCTCCGATTTAACTATGACGAATACTGGGATTTTACCGATTTTGAAAATGAAGTCGAAATGGAAGGGAACTTCCAAAATGCCTCTATTGCACTACGAGATATTATGGTCTTTGCTCCCGAATTAGAAGCTAATACGTTTTTCAATAAAAATAAAAATGAGCAACTATTGGTCAATGGAACCGTAGAGGGAACTGTCAACTGGCTAAGAAGCTCCGACCTCGAATTCAGACTAGGAGAACGGTCTACCATAAAAGGAAAAATATCTATCAAAGACGTTACCGAAAAAAATAATGAGTATGTAAGACTTGATCTTCAGGAAGTTTCTACTGATATGGCTCATCTTAGGGAATTAATTCCGGGCTTTAATCCACCTGACAACTATGACAAACTTGGAAATCTTACTTTTAAAGGAAAATTCGCAGGCTTCTTCCACGACTTTGTTGCTGACGGTACCCTCATTTCGGATATCGGAACAGCCTCTATGGATATGCGACTTGACCTCAAGCCTGGCCGAGATAAAGCCATTTATTCCGGAAACCTGTCTATGACAGACTTTGACTTAGGAGCCCTTTCCGGCAATGAAGACCTTGGCAATATCACTTTCTCCTCCAACGTCAAAGAGGGATCAGGCCTCTCCGGAAATACGGCAAATGCCGAATTGAAGGCAACTATCGAACAGTTTAACTTCAAAAATTATAATTACGAAAATATTACCCTCAATGGCGGATTGGACCGGGCCTCTTTTATTGGCACCCTCATTATTCACGATGACAATATAGACCTGGTCTTTGATGGAACCATCATCGACTTTCGCAACTTTGAATTTAAAGCCGATGTCAAAAACTTAAATCTCAAAAATCTAAATCTCACCCAGGAAGATTTTGTTTTTAGCGGGGTACTCGATCTCGATCTCTCCGGCCAGCGCCTATCCGATTTGAGCGGGCTGGCTTCACTCAACAATATCAATTTTAAAAAAGGTGATGAACGTTTTGATATAAAAAACATCAATGCAACTTCTACCGTAGACTCCAACGGTTTTAAATCCTTTTCCATTGAATCGGATATCCTTTCAGCCAACTTAACCGGACAGTTCGATATCGGACAAATTCACCTGACCTTCTTATTTTTTCTTCAAAGAAATTTCCCCCAATTATTCCAAAAATTCAACTTACCTCTTCAGCAAGCCCCGCCCAAAGATATGGCCTTTGATTTCAATATCAATCTCGAAAATTCAAGAAATGTTACCCACCTTATTGACCCTGCATTTGACACCCTGCAAAACAGCGTTGCCTACGGTTATTTCGATAGCCGGACGGATGCCTTTGAGTGCACGATCAATCTCCCCAAGCTTACTATTGGAGATACCCGACTCAAAAATATCTATTTAACCACAACAGGACAGGGTGACAAAATTGATATTCCTAATCTTTCTGTAGATTATATCCAGATCGGAGAAAACAATCAATATTACGAACTCGAATACTCCGGAAATATTCATGTAGACACCCTCAATTTCAACCTGAAAGTCGATAATTTCCAAAGTATTATGGACCTGCTCCATCTGAAAGGAAAAGTATTTTTGGTGGAGGATGCCTTCCAGTTAGAACTCTCGCCAACGACTCTGGATGTATTCAATGAACGATGGAAGGTGCGAGCCAATAACGCGATCCGGATAGGTGATCAATATATCGAAACAGAAAACGTGGTACTAACCAACAACGAGAAACAAATCTATATCAATGACTATCGTGAAAAGGGGCTGGAAATAGGTATTCAACAGTTGACGTTTAGCATGATCGATGACGTTTGGGATTATAAACCCCTAGATTTCTTTGGTGAATTTGACTTGGTGGCCCGGGTTGGCGATATTTTTAATCAGCGCAACTTTTCTTTTTCCATACAGGCCCCCTCTTTTATTGTCAACAAAGATGATTGGGGCGTTTTCAGACTGGATGCGGGCATGGAAGATTTCAATAGTCCCCTGGAAGCTTACCTTTCTATAACCGCTCCCAATAATAGTGCTCAATTGATCGCAGAGGGTGCCTACTTCCCTCCAGGTGCAGCGGAAGCCCCTACCCCGCCCAACTTTTTTGATCTCTCTGTCAATACGGTAGATTACCCGCTTCGCTACCTTGAAAACTTCATCGGCGACCTGGTGTCTGGCACTAAAGGCAAGACCGCCACCGATCTGCGCCTGTTTGGGGTGCCAAAAGAGTTTAATATTCAGGGAGATATAAAAGTAACCGATGCTTCCACTAAAGTAGAATACCTTCAAACCAAATATTTCATCGACGAAGCGAATATCAAAGTAGATAATAATCTATTTGATGCTACGGGCACTATCGTTTATGACAGCACCAGGGTTAACAGTGCGCTTATCGAGGGTGGAATCACCCATAACCGTACCAAAAAGATGGGACTCGACGTAACGTTGACCTCTGACAAACTGATCTGCCTCAAGACGCAAAAAGGGGAAAACGAATATTTCTACGGCGATGGCATCGGACAGGATATCACTGTCGATTTTGAAGGCCCCTTTGATCAAACCAATCTTTCGATAACCGGACGCACGGGCCCCGGAACCAATATCACCCTTCCAGCAGAAGAGGGGCAAGGAACCAGCGAATTGAGTTATTTGCGCTTTGTGAAAAAAGAAGAGGAAAAACAAGCCAACCAAAGTACGACCAATTTAAAGGGACTCAATTTTTTCATGGCTCTCCAGGCTACGCCCGAGGCTGAAATAGCTATCGTCTTTGATGAGCAATCTGGTGATATTTTGAAAGGAAAAGGGGAAGGTAACATTCAGCTCCGGTCAACTCGCGAAGGGGAATTTTCGATCTTTGGAGACTACACCATCGAATCTGGAGAATATCTATTCACCTGGTACGATGTTATCAACAAACCCTTTACGGTTAAGAAGGGTGGAAAAATCGTTTGGTCAGGCGATCCTTATCAGGCCCAGATAAACATAGATGCGGAGTACAAGGGATTGCGGACGGCACCCTATGTTTTAATCGAAGAATTCCTCAATACTGAATCCGAAAAAAACCTGGCCCGTAATTCTACAGCTGTCAAATTAGGGATGAACCTACAGGGCTTGCTTTTACAACCCGATATCACCTTTGATATTGATCTGCCGGAAGTAGCCAATGAGCTGCGAAACTATACCACCAGCAAACTAAACCAACTTGAGCGAGACCCCAACCAATTAACTCAACAGGTATTCGGACTAATTACGATCGGATCCTTTCTGCCTTCCGGTACTGGAGTAATCACTGATGAACAGTACTTAACCGGAATTAATACGCTAAGCGAAGTGCTTTCTAGCCAGCTATCCATTTATCTTACAGAGCTACTCTCCGAGGCTTTTACAGATGTCAGTTTTATTTCTGGAGTCGATTTTGACATCGCCTATAATCTGTTCGTATATGATAACTTTTCATTGGGCAACCTGAACCAATCTACCGGAAGTGAGCTTCAATTACAATTCATAAATTACTTTAACAACGATCAAATCGCATTGAATGTAGGCGGTAACTTGAGTGAATCTCCTACCAATACGCAGGGGGTATTTTTTGCCCATGACATTGCCTTAGAAATCTTTCTGACTAAAGACCGTAGATATAAATTCCGGGTTTATTCGCGGTCAGAGCCTCAGATTGATAACCAACTGAGGTATCGCACCGGAGCTGGAATCGTTTACCAGATCGAATTTGATTCGTTTCAGGAGTTTTTGGTTAATTTCAAAAAATTGAGGAAATCCTTTTCCAGAAAGTAAATACTTCGTACCATTGAAGGAAATAAAAGGAGAAATTAAAAACAGGAAAACGCAAATCCAGCAACTTGAAAACGAACGCATCAGCATTGAGTACTCCTGTAGGAGTAATTGGACCGGGCAGCTTTGGTATCGCCATTTCGAAATTACTCTCTGAAAATGTAGAGGTCTTGCTCTATTGCAGGCAGAAGGAGGTTGCAGATAAAATTAATGCTACTCATCAACACCTAGAAGTTGACCTTTCTCCTAAAATTATTGCGACCAATAATCTGGAAGAAATTGGCAGCCGCTGTACCCTTATTTTTCCCATTGTACCATCAGTTAATTTCCGGGAAATGATGAAGGACCTCGCTCCTCATCTTCGCCCATACCACATCCTGATCCACGGCACAAAGGGGTTTGACTTGACCGATGTAGAAGAAGCCATTCTAGGCGATGAAACTTTTACCAGAAAAAACGTACATACGATGAGTGAGGTTATGCTTCAGGAAAGTGCCGTTTTGCGGGTAGGATGTTTGAGCGGTCCCAACTTATCGTCGGAGATCTTTGACGGTCAACCTACGGCTACCGTGATTGGAAGCGAATACCGGGAGGTGATCAAGCTCGGCAGAAAGGTTTTGCAAAGTAAATTATTCCATGTATTCGGGACCTATGAGTTATTAGGGGCCGAACTTGCCGGTGCTTTTAAAAATGCTTTTGCTATAGGGTCGGGAGTGCTCTCCGGGTTAGGAATGGGCAAAAACATCCAGGCCATGCTCATCACCCGAGGACTGACGGAAATGGTCCATCTGGGTAAAGCTATGGGCGCCAGCAGCAAAGCCTTTCTGGGTACGGCCGGCATTGGAGACCTGGTGGCGACAGCCACCAGTTCAAAGAGTAGAAATTTTAACTTTGGCTACCGCCTCGCCCAGGGGCAATCGCTGGAAGAAATCACCCAAACCATGCCCGAATTAGCGGAAGGGATACGAACTATAAAGATTATGAAACAATTAGGGCAGTACTATAACTTACATATCCCTATCTGCGAAATGCTTCACAGTGTTGTCTTTGAAGATTTCAATCCCCTTAGAGCCATCAACTACTTGATGAATTACCCATATGCAATCGATGTAGATTTTTTAGAGCAATAAGTAATATGTAATTTTATATTAAATGAAAATGACTTATGCCCTCCTTATCGCCATAAATGACTACCACCCAATAAAAGTCGGGGCACTTAAAGGATGTATTAGCGATAGCCTTGCTGTGGAGGAATTACTAAAAAAATTAATTCCAGAAGAGCAACTGATGATCAAAAAATTACATGATCATGATGCGACCAAGGCAGGTATTGCCGCCGGATTTCTGGAATTTCTGGGGCAGGCAACAGAAGAGGATGTTATTTTCATCCATTACAGCGGTCATGGCTCCCAGGAAAAGGTACATCCCGTTTTTTCGGCGCAGGAAAGCGACCAACTGCATGAAACCCTAGTGTGTTATGATCCTCATGAGATGCTCGACCAGGGAGCAAAAATAAGCCAACTGGCAGATAAGGAGATCGCCTGGTTGTTGCACCGATTGTACCAGCAAACGGGAGCGCACATCGTTTTTGTGCAAGATAGCTGCCACTCTGGCGATGCTACCCGTAACGTATCTCTGGAAGATGAATCGACCGTCCGATCAACAACAGGAGACTTAATAAATCACCGGCAGTTGGAAGATTATTTATTTTACCAGCATGATCCCAAAATAAAAAAAGCGATCAAAGCCGGTTTACCCTGGCAGATTGAGACAGGCCGACATATAGCCCTCGCTGCTTGCCGGAGTTACGAACTGGCAAGAGAAAAGGATTTCTGGGAAGGTCGGTTTGGGGTGTTCACTTATTACTTTCTTAAAGTTGTCCAGAACTATAAAGGACACCTTAATTACAGAGACCTAGCTCAACAAATCGGAATACGCACATCTAACGCCGTAAGCTATCAGGTGCCACAGGTCTTCAGTGCCCTTGAGCAAGACTTGAAAATGAATTTCCTTGCCGGTAACACCGTTTCAGATACGCAGTATTTCCTGACTTCTTTTTCCAAGAGAATCGATGCATGGGTGCTACAGGCAGGAGCGTTTAATGGCATTCCCAGAGAGGGAGGCCAGGTATTATTATTTAGAGATGAAGAAGCTTTTGTACAAAAAACCGTAAATAGGGATCTGTTGGTCAATATCACAAAAGTAGACCCAAACCAATCGAAGCTAGAGGTGGATGAATTCCTCCAATTAGACAAGCAGCAATCTTATAAAAGTTTACTCTATCAAACCTCTATGCCTAAAACCAAAATCTATTTCGATTTGGAGATAGAAGCTCCAGACCATAGTTCTACTCTTAATCAACACAGGAACGAACTCACCCAAGTCTTCCAGGAAAATCTTGCTGCTAAACAATCTATCGAAATAGTAGAAACGGTAAAGGCGTGCCATTTCAGGGTGATTACCTACGACCTGGATGGCGCAATCAAGTACCGAATTACCCGGTCGGATGATCTGAAAGCAATTGCAGTACCTGTTTTTCAAAAGCACCCCGAGGCAGCCAATGTGATAGTAAATATGATGCTGCAAATAGCTAATTGGCATACCATTTTACACCTCAAAAATCCACAGACCAATCTAAGCCCGGAAGATTTTGAACTGCAGGTCACTGACCAAGAAGGAAACCCTATCGACCTCCACTCTTTTGAGTTAAATTTAAAGTATACCATAGACCCCCAGACTGGAAAAAGTATACCTCCAAAGGTACGGTTTAAACTGATCAATCATTCCTCTAAAAAGCTATTTGCCTGTCTGTTATTTTTGGACTATGACTACAGCATTTCCTCTGGCTTTTTCCCCGGAGAGTGGTTTGGCGTCCGGGAAACCATCAATCCGCAAGGGCAGGTTATCAAAACCGTCGAAGTAAAAGAAGCTTATGTTGGTGCCAATCCGGCTCATCCTAAAGGCCGGAATATCAAATTCGAGGTGCCTGAATATTTTCGTAAAGCAGGTATCAATGAAGCCGTCAATTACTTCAAACTGTTGGTTTCAACCAAAGAGATCAGCAGCTTCAACTTTCACCAAGATGCCTTGGTGGTTGATCCTCAGATCCATCGTTCCCATAATACGCCCAAAACTGACCAAGAATTACTATTTGGAAAAGGGAATACCCGAAGCTTCGACGATGAGGGCTGGATAGACCTGCCAGATTGGTTTACGGCGGAAATCCGGGTGCGAACAAGGAGAGGATGACCGGAGGACAGGAGGACCAGAAGACCAGACGACGAGACTATTCATAAAACACCTTCCACCTCGACACCCTGACACCCTGACACCCTGACACTACACACCCTGGAAAAAATTTATTAAATTTACCGGACCAACTGAATTTTTCGATTTCCATGAACGAGTCCTTTACACACATTGACATATTAACCAATCTGCGTAAAATCATTCGCTCCATTAATTTGGAAAGCAAGCGAATTGAAAAGCAATATGGGATCAGCATCCCACAGCTACTATGTCTTAGTTTTTTAAACGGACAGGCAGACTTCAAGGCATCTCAAAAAGAGATCAAACAGTTTTTAAACCTAAATGCAAGTACCGTGACGGGTATTATTAATCGACTGGAGCAGAAAGGAATGGTGGCTAAATTGCCGAAGACAAAGGATAAAAGAGTCACGTTGATTACCATCACAGCCAAAGGGTCAGAGTTGATCAAGCAAACTCCGGAGATTCTCCATCAACAACTGATCAGCAAGCTACAGAAACTTTCGCCCGAGGCCATTACCAAACTTAAAACCTCTTTTGACACGATTATTGACTTCTTAAATATCAAAGAACTAGAAGCTGCCCCTATCCTTGCTGCCGGTTCTGAAATCAGCCAGCAAGAACAAAATGAAGAGAAAAAATAGTTTGTGTTGAAACTTTTTATTTAGTTTTTTAGTTCTATATATGTATGGTTATTAGTAAGAACAGATATATTGCCTCTCCTCCAGAATTGTGAGTGAACTTAAATCCTTTATTGGCATTCTGGTTTTCTACGTGCATACCATTGTTTTTTCCTTTTTTCTTTATTAAATTTAAATCGCTAGTATGAAAGACGATAAGTTTATCGAAAAGGCAATCAATTGGGCCCAAAAAAAGGGGTTCTCTGACATTCGTGCAGTGCATGAAGGGTTCGAAGCGCCTAAATCGTTTACACGAAAAGAAGATGAAAGTACGGTAACACCTGATCTTTCGGGTTTAAAAACGGGTGGTAAAAGTTATGTAGAGATCGCCCTAAAAACGGATAACGTCCAAAGGAAGATTACCAAATGGAAATTATTGAGCACGCTGGCTTCTGTTAAAGGTGGAAAGCTTTATCTATTAGCACCAAGAGGCCATAAAGCTTTTACTGATAATCTTGTCAAAACCTACAATATTGATGCTAAAGTGGTGAGTATCTAGAGAGCACCAGATCGCTTAGTGTCAATGTAATTATTGATTCTATAATTTAAAATTTTTGAAAAATGACTTTGTGGAAAAGAGTAAAGCAGTTTTTAACGCCTAACGAGCCGAAGTTAAAATCCGGGTTCGTTAAGTTTTTTAACTACAAAAGAGGGTATGGTTTTATCAGCTCTATACAAACCGAAAAAGACGTCTTCGTGCATGTAACGGAAGTCGAAGACAAATTAAGAGCTGGAGACCGCGTACTGTTTGAAACCCAAGATGACCAAAAAGGATTGAAAGCTGTTAATGTACGTCTCGCACACGCTGAGACTGCCTAAAGAAAAAAGAGGGCGTTCGGATCGAACGCCCTCTTTTTTATTAAAATCGATACTTTACATATAGCGTTGCATTCCGGCCGGATTCATAGATCAACCCGTTTTCCCGACTGTTTCTGAAACCCTGGTTGAGATGTTCATAGAAATTTTTATCTAAAATATTAAGCACCGCACCACCCACAGACAAGGCCTTCAATGGCTTGATCCCCAACCTGAAATCAATTATGCCAAATCCCGGCGTTTCCGTTTCATCAAAAGATACCGCTATTCTGTTTTGCGCATTGGCAAAACGACCTCTCAAATCAGCCAGTAGTAACTTATCTTCATACTGCACTCCCACCTAAGCGATCAATGGCGGAATCTCTGGCAGGGGCTCATCCCAGGTTATATTGTGTGAATAGGTGTAAGCTCAAAAAGTATGCTATTTATCAGTAACCCGGGATCACTTCAATTATCGCATCGCATGGCGACACCGTTGGATTACCGAGCAATTATCCATGAGCAGATTGCCGTTATAATGAAAATACACTCCGGAAGCATAGTAGGCTTCAAATAAGATGAATTGAATATTCTTTTTAGGTAAAAATTCAAATTCATAGGTTTGCCAGTCGAGATGCTCAATAGTTTTGGTTTCAGCTAGCAGTTCTTGCTTGCCGCAGGGAGTAGCACTTCCCCAAATGCGCAATTTCAGGGGTATATTGTAGCCGGCGTAGGTGTTGGAGTGGGCCAGTTCGCAAGTGAATGTATAACACCCTCCCTTTTCAAGAGGCGCTTCGAGTTTTTGTCCCACACTCTCCCAGGTACCATCTTCTCTAGTGATCAGTCCCATATAGCTTCTCCCGTCGGCAGGTTCGTTGTAAACACCCCAGAAGCCGGGAAGAATATCAGGAGTGGTTCCCTCTTTACACGGGAGCCAACCTTTTGGCACCGTAGCATCGATAGGCTCTCCCTCAAAAGAAGGATTGGATAACGTAATTTGAGCATCAATAGATGAAATACTCAATACCAGGGAAATAAAAAATGCAAGGAATCGCTTCATCTCCATAAAATTATCAACAACAAGTAAACTACAACTTTCACCAAAAGAACGCAAATATACCAAGAAAGATTCTTACTTTTGCAGGAACTATTTCTAACCTACCCTTTGAATTCGGGCTTTATGGAAAATGTGGTAGAAAAAAAAGCGGGCAAAAAAAGGAAACCCAATTATTTCTATTCCATTATTGGTGTTGCATTAGTCTTATTTATCGTCGGTTTGTTCGGGCTGGTCCTGTTACATAGCAACGGCCTCATCCGCTATTTAAAAGAAGGCGTTAATATTCTCGTGGAGGTAAAAGAAGGAACCGAACAGGAAGCTATCGACCAATTTAAAAAAGACCTGCAAGCAACGAGCTATATAAAAGATGAAACCATCATCTTCACACCTAAAGAAGCTGCACTGGAAACGCTGATGGAAGATTTTGGAGAAGACTTTTCCAATTTTGACCTGCCCAATCCCCTTTACGATGTTATCACCTTTAATGTAAAGGCCTCTTTTATGAATTCAGACAGTCTTTCCCAAATGAAAAAGGTATTGTTAAAATCCCCGTTGGTTTTTGACGTTTACTATCAGGAAGGCATCGTTGAAGATATTGAAAAAAACCTGCAAAACATAGGGATCGGAGCCCTGATCATTAGCATACTTTTTATCATTGTTGCTACGACACTTATTCACAACACCATTCGATTAGCCCTCTACTCCAATCGCTTTTTAATTAAAAATATGGAATTGGTGGGGGCATCCTGGGGGTTTATCATACGTCCTTACATACGGATGAGTATACTCAATGGCCTGATCAGTTCCCTGATAGCTATAGGTATTTTGATTGGGCTTTTGATGGTCTTCTACACCGAAGTTCCGGAATTGAGGGGTTTCCAAAGCAACACCAGTCTTTTTTTCTTATTTTTAGGGCTGATTTTATTAGGAGCACTTATTACCGGCTTCAGTTCTTACTTTACCGTCAATCGGTATCTGAAAATGCGGCTGGATGATCTTTATTAGGAAGAGGTAAACGGTGCAGCGGTTCAATGGTGCAAGGGGTGCAGGGGTGCAGGGGTTTAGCGGTGCAACGGTTTAGGGGTGCAGGGGTGGAATAGGATTTAAGGGAACAAAGGGAAATGAATTGGTTTGTACGACTGAAGTTCGTCTGGCCAATAGCGAGAGAACATAAAAAACGTAATCATTAGAATATACTAAAACAACATAGCTGAATGAGTAAAGATAAACCATCTAAGAAAAAGGTTGTCAGTACTGGAAATAAGTCTTCCAAAAAAGTGGTGAGTACCAAGAAAAAAGCTGGTACAACGCAACGGAAGAGTAAATTATCGCCGACTTCGACCAGAAGCCGCAGTAAAACGACTACTCCGAAAGTTCCTTTTCTTTTTGAAAAGAAGAACTATTTGTATATGGGAATAGGTGTTGGACTGATCATTATCGGAATGATACTTATGGCAGGAGGGTCGATGCCGGAACCTGAGGTATGGGACGAAAACAGAATTTACGGGTTCCGCAGAACGGTACTTGCTCCGATCGTTATCTTGGCCGGACTAATTTTACAGATTGTTGCCATTTTCAAAAAATAGGTCGCCCCTAAAACGATATGGAAGAAATTGTAGAGGCGATCATTCTGGGTATTATTCAGGGATTGACCGAATTTTTACCCGTCAGTAGTAGCGGCCACCTCGAATTGGCAAAGTTCTTTTTTAGCGAAAATCAATTGCCGGAAGAGAGCCTGCTTATGACGGTTATGGTACATGGAGCTACGGCCCTCAGCACCATTGTTATTTTTTATAAAGATATCTGGTACATCATCCGGCAGCTTTTTCGGTTTACCCTGAATGAAGAAACGCTTTATGTGTTAAAGATCATCCTTTCTATGGTACCGGCAGCTATTATCGGAGTTGCCTTTGAGGAGGAACTGGATATCTTATTTGACCGGCAGATCTTGCTGGTAGGTTGTATGTTGGTCATCACCGGAATCTTACTTTTTTTTGCTGACCGGGCCCAAAATACAGATAAAAAGGTCGGGTATGGCCATGCTTTGGTTATTGGGATTGCCCAGGCGATTGCTATCTTGCCCGGCATTTCGCGGTCGGGCGCTACGATCTCAACTTCTGTTTTACTGGGTATCGACAGAGACCGTGCGGCCCGCTTTTCCTTTCTGATGGTCGTCCCTCTTATTCTGGGGAAAGTCGCTAAAGATCTGTTATCGGGAGAAGTCATTCAAGCCAGCAGTGGTCAACTAATCCCTCTCCTTGCAGCCTTTATTGCTGCCTTTCTTACCGGATTACTGGCCTGTACATGGATGATTCAGTTAGTAAAACGAGCCAAATTGACCTATTTCGCGATTTATTGCTTTGTAGTTGCCGCTTTGGCCATAGGCACTTACTTCCTTCTTTAATCAATCTTTCTTTTCAATGGACTCTTCTTCAAAAAAAACTGTTCCCTTTGATTTCATCAATGGCACCACATTACTGGTCAATAAGCCCCTGGAGTGGACCTCCTTCGATGTGGTTAATAAATTACGTTATGCCATTAGCAGAAAGTTGGGCGTAAAAAAGATTAAGGTGGGCCATGCCGGCACTCTGGATCCTCTTGCCACCGGATTGCTAATCATATGTACTGGAAAGTTCACCAAAAGGATCACCGAGTACCAAGCTTTACCCAAAACCTATACCGGCACCTTTTATGTAGGTGCGGTCACCCCTTCTTATGACGGAGAAACCGAAATTGAAGAGCAATTCCCCATTGATCACATTACACCTCAATTGATAGAAGAAAAGCGCCAAGAGTTTATCGGAGAAATTGACCAATTACCTCCGGTATTTTCCGCCATAAAAGTCAAAGGACAACCCCTTTACAAAAAAGCCCGAAAAGGCCATGACGTAAAGGTAGACCCCAGAAAGGTAACCATTACCTCCTTTAAAATTACCCGAATAGCTCTTCCCGAAATTGATTTTGAAGTAGAATGTAGTAAAGGCACTTATATCCGGTCTCTCGCGCATGACTTTGGTAAGGCCCTCAATAGCGGTGCCTACCTCACCAACCTGGTACGCACCAAAATTGGCGACTACCGGCTAGAGGATGCCTGGAAGTTGGAGGAGTTGGTGGAGAAGATTAATGAGGAATGAGGAATGGGGAATGTGCAATGAGGAATGAGCAATGTGCAATGTGGAATGTGGAATGTGGAATGTGGAATGTGGAATGTGGAATGTGGAATGAGGAATGAGCAATGAGGAATGAGCAATGTGCAATGAGGAATGAGCAATGTGTAATGTGTAATGTGTAATGTGGAATGAGCAATGAGCAATGTGCAATGTGGAATGAGGAATGTGGAATGAGGAATGAGTAGTTAGTGGTTAATAGTAATTGGAATTAAAGGGAGGTGTTTTCACATCAAGAAGGTGCAGCGCACCTTTATCCTTGTAGTAAAATAGGCTAATCATCCATTCCTGGTGCAGCGCACCAGAATATTAAAATATAAGCTCATAGGATATTCTCTAAAGAAAATATCAAGCTCCGCTGGAGCAAATTGAAATACTCACTCATTATTAAATCAACTTTACTGTTTACATATATCGTGGGTAGTACGTAAAATATGAAATATGAAACAATTTTTACCAATACTCTCTTTGCTGTTGCTTTTCAGCTGCATGCGAGCGCCCGATACCGAGATCGTAGTTGGGCCTTCTGTAACCGCGGAAGACATGATGGTAGCAACTTCTCATCCTCTAGCTGCCAGGGTTGGAGTAGCAATCATGGAAAAAGGAGGTAATGCCGTGGATGCAGCCATTGCCGTTCAATTTGCGTTGGCAGTAGTCAATCCCAGAGCAGGGAATATTGGAGGAGGGGGATTTATGATCGTTCGGTTGGCGGATGGCACCACTGATGCACTTGATTACCGGGAGAAAGCGCCCAAAAAAGCTACCCGGACGATGTTTCTTGATAGCCTGGGAAATCCAGTTCCGGAAAGCAGTCGTTACGATGTTTTATCAGTTGGCGTGCCCGGTACGGTTGATGGTCTGATCAAAGCGCATAAAAAGTATGGTAAATTAGAGTCCCTTGGAGTATTGATCGAACCTGCCATTGCCTTAGCTGAAGAAGGATTCAATATTACAGAAACCGAAGCCAACCGCTTGAATCGTTTCCAGGAAGCTTTTAAAAAATACAATGACGATTCTATTCCTTTTGTAAAAGATACAGGTTGGAAAGCAGGAGATCTGCTTGTTCAAACCAAGCTGGCGGCTACCCTGCAACGCATTAAAGAACAAGGTCGATCCGGTTTTTACGGAGGAGAGACAGCCCAGTCGATCGTCGGGTTGATGGAACAACGAAACGGATTGATTACTGCCGATGATCTCGATGCTTATGAGGCCAAATGGCGAACACCTATAAAAGGTAATTACAAAAATTACAAGATCATCTCCATGCCTCCCCCTTCCAGCGGCGGGATCGCGCTCATGCAATTGCTGGAGATGATAGAGCCCTACCCTATTGCCGAATGGGGTTTTCGCGATCCCAGAGCTATTCACTTGATGGCTGAAGCAGAGCGCCGGGCATTTGCTGACCGGGCCAAGCACCTGGGTGATAGTGATTTTTATGAGGTACCGATCGATCAACTGCTGGACAGCGTTTACATCAACAACCGTATGGAAGACTATGATCCTGAGCAAGCTACCGTAAGTAGCTCCATTTTAGCCGGTCAATTTGAAGTCGCCAAGGAGAGCTTTGAAACCACACATACCTCCGTTGTAGATGCCGATGGCAATGCGGTTTCCGTAACCACCACCCTCAATTCCAATTATGGCTCTAAGGTCATGGTAGCAGAGGCGGGTTTCTTTTTAAACAATGAGATGGATGATTTTAGCGCAAAGCCCGGCGTTCCCAATCAGTTTGGACTAGTTGGGGCCGAAGCCAATTCGATTCAACCCGAAAAGCGCATGCTCAGTTCTATGACTCCCACCATTATTGAAAAGGACGGGGAGCTATTCATGGTCCTCGGCGCTCCTGGTGGTCCTACGATCATCACTGCCGTTTTTCAGGTATTCCTAAATGTAGCCGAGTTTGGTATGTCCCTTGAAGAAGCCATCACCGCCAGCCGTTTCCACCACCAGTGGCTACCTGACCAAATCTGGTACGAACGCGACGGCTTTTCTGAACAACTCATCGATCAACTCTCCGAAAAGGGCCACCAATTTGAAGCTAAAAATGCCATCGCCCTGGTCAAAGCGATCCAGGTACTACCCTCCGGCCAACTCCAAGGCGTGGGGGACCCCAGGAATGCGGATGATTGTGCGGGGGGGAGGTAACGGTGCATCGGTACATCGGTACATCGGTGCAACGGTGCAACGGTGCAACGGTGCAACGAAAATTTTTATTTATCTTTTTGACCCAAAAAATTGTTGCTGAACTGCTATTCCCCTAGTGTTGCTGCCACGTCGATATTCAGCCATCGTTCTAGGGTGGTTTCCAGTTTTTTGCGTTCTTTTTCGGTCATATACTGGATGCGGGCGGTGTAGTGGCTTTGTTTTTCCAGGAAAAAGGCGACAGCATCAAGTGATGCTTTGGGCCTTACTGCCGTTGCTGACCAAGTATCTGAGTCGCCGTTGATGTAGATGACTTGTTCAAGTTTTTTAGTAAAGTAGTTGTGCGCCTTTTTGGTCAGTTGATCATCAAAATCAGGTGTAGTATTATCCGGCATAAAGACAGCGCTGGGTTCTTTGTCGAGCGCATCGATCAGTCCTTTAAATTCGTTGGTTTCGTAGCCATAGTACCCCATTTCCGTTCCCATTTGAAAATAAAAAGAAGCGAAACCGTTTAGTATTTTATCGCCAAAGAAGTCGATACCGATCACCTCTATAAAATGGTCGAGGGCCTCATCTGTTGAAGCTTCTTTAGAGGGGATGCTTTCGCATTTAATGCCGGATTGCCAGAAAGAAAAGGAATACTCTAAAACGGAATACTCATAAGCCGCTTCAAAACCTAACCGCTCGAAACTCAAACCTTTCCCCTTGGCATACCATTTAATGAGTGGCATATATTCCTTCTTGTTTTTCAACAATCGCTTTTGATAATCTAAGACGGCCTTCCGGCAGTCATCCGTTCCAACCGTATCCAGAAATTTATAGATGCGCTTATCCTTAAATGCCAAATTGATAGGTGCAACATAAGGTACCGATACATCCACATCTTCCGGGTAAAAGTAACGGTAGAATAGCGTAGTCATCCCTCCTTTGCTGATACCGGTACACAACCAGGGGCCCTGATACAATTTTGCAAAAAGGGTTTTGATCTTGTGCATATCAGCAGTGACCTGCCGGAGGTTGAGGTATTGGTAATCGATTTCATCCGGATAGGATTCCCCAAAAAAGCGGTGTTCGATCTGGATCTGGTTGGCATCCATATAGTCGGAAAATTCATAGATCCAGTTGGCCGGACGGCTGTAGCCTTCCGCTACCATGACGGCAGGCGCATCGAATCCCATATGGCTCAGGTACACCTTCTGGTAAAAGTGTCCGGCTTCGGGGTCATTGTGATCTAAGGGTTGTTTGATCATCAGTTTGTATGCCGCTTCATACCCATTCGGTGTTTTTATTTTTTCAAAGATGACATCTTCGAGTTCAAAGAGTGCCATTTCAAGCTCTGTTTGAGCAAGAGATTGGATAGAGGATAAAAGGACTAGGAATAAGGATAAATAGCCGTACTGTACGTAGTATTTCAGGAGCGAAGATTTAGAAATAAACTTACTATTTTTGACATGTCAAAAATAGTAAGTTTATTTCTAAATTACTGCTCATCCCCTATTTATTAATACTTCCAGAGTACTCCAAAATCAAAGGGCGTCCATAAACACGCTTTGAGGCGGGCGTGTTTGAGCGCAGCGTTGACCCAGGTGTTGCAAGTGAAGAAGATGGAATAACTGCCATTAGCTTTGTAGAAATCATCATTGGAGCCGTAGCCTTTTCCGGAGAGAAGCTGCTTTTTATTCTCCTCCTCCACTAGAAAGGTATTTGAAATATAGGCATTGACCAATTCAAGTTCTTTTTGGGAAATGGGGATCTTAATCCAATCCCGGCGCTCTTTTCGGTACCGGGTCAGATGGATGACGCTGGGTTCATTCAAAAAGGCGGCGTTGAAGGCATTCGTAAAGGTCAGGTCACTCCAGGTTGGGTATGGAGATAAAAGTTTTGATCACCCCAGCCAAAGGCAAAGTATTGAGTAGAAGGGTCGACATCCAGTCCGGCGATCAATTCTTTGGTCATGCCGTCGCGCGGAATGATGATATCCAGGTGCACCCCGTTGGAGGTGATGAAGATATGATGAGTGGTCTCTTCTCCAGCGCTATTGCCATTGACGGTGATGAGGGATAGAATCAAAGCAACAAGTACATACCCTATTGGCAATACCAGCAGGAATAGTACCGCTTTTAGAAGTAAGTGGAGTACTTTGGATATGGAGTGTTTCGAACGCATAGTTGGGGTATTTTCACTAACTTGATCATTGTGGGTCTTTCCAGTAGTCCTGGAGGTAAAAAAATTCAGATTTTTCGTAGCGGCCTGTTGAATTATCGGGGAGGATAGGGCTCTTTTTGAGCCCTTCCTAGCCTCTTGGCATATGATAAAATGTTGTGTAATAAAAAGCGACAAAAAGATGACATCACTTGGTTTATCCTGAAGGAATAAAAGGTGTATAGCCCGGTATGAAATGCCGGGTGATAAAGAACGCGACCTGACAACCCCGGCCAGGGGTTGAATAGTTCACGAGACTGTGCCATCATTCAACCCCGAAAGGGTTGAAACGCGCCCATTCTTAACACCCCCAATTATCATTGGGGGCTATACATATTCAATCCCTTTGGGATTAAAAAAAAATTCCAATAAAGTCACAACTTTCTGTCGTTATTTTTATCATAACATTATGCCGCATGCCACCTCCCCAGAAGAGAGGAATTATAATGAGGGACGCAACTGTACAGACCTTGAATTATCGGGGATGGATGGGATCCTCACCGTTGAA
>CAZHOV010000090.1:0-22840 GCA_964534315.1 uncultured Saprospiraceae bacterium
GGCCTTCTTTAGATTTCCCTTTGCTAGAATAATATGCTAAACCGAGAATCGCTGATATTAATTAACTTAGATTACAAAGTACTAAGCCTAATAGAAAAGGTCAATGCGTCTAATCATTCCTCCCAAGTGAGCTGTGTACAGGATTATAAAGGTATTTATGATCAACAACACCATTAAAAAGCTATAAATTCTGCGATCAGGTTTTTCTTCCTGTAGAATAGTTGCCCAGCCCATTACCCCAATGAGTCCTGTAATCACCTGAATGACAAAAGCTATTCTCCCCCAAAGCGCATGGTTTTCTACTTGTTCTTGAGGAAAAGAAAGTATGGCCTGTTTGGTCCAATTTGCAGTCTCCGGCCCGGTTAGGTATGCGACTGTTGTAATCATTGCTAAAATAATTAATCCGCTAAAAGTACCTTTCCAGGGCTTGGTATCCATGGGGGCTTTCCTAAATGCCAAGACTCTAAACGCCAACCAAGGGGTTCCTAATACAGCAAAATGGACGATAATAATATGTATCCAATTTGCAATCATCTGTATTGCATTGACTTTCGTTGAATAAATTATTTTTCAGCTCCTGTTGTAATCGCTTTTTTGGGGTCTATCCCCTGATCCACTTTTTCATAATCAAGTGTAGATCCGCCCATGCTGTGTGGAATCAAATACACTGCAGTCATTACTAATGCGGCTCCCAATACAGCCGCTCTACTGATATTTTCCTTCTTTTTAGGCTTAAAACCAATTATCGCCAGAGCCAATGCCCAGGCAACCCACATGATAAGCATTTTATTATCCGTAAAATCACCTCCAAAAGGAAAACCAGTCCAGTATTCGCCAAAGGCGCTTTTTTGTACTAAGGGACCTAATATCATTCCGCCAATGGTCATAGCAAAAAAAGCAATAACCGTCCATCGACGCATCGTGCCATGGTCAAAGATTGCACTTAACCCTGCGCGAATACCAAAAATAATGACTATTATCATCAAGGTAACGTGCGGATATAAAATGTAGTCGGAAACAGGATCTTTATATCTTAACACAATTCTATCCTCACTTTTTTCAGGAATGGTAAATGCCTGACCATCGATGTTACCGGTAATGAAATATTCCATTTTTCCAGCGGCTGGTTGTACCGGTAATTGAGCAATAAATTGGTTGCTTTCATTTAACTGGAAATCGGCTGTTGTTACAGCATCATTGGTCAGGTAGCGCTTATAATGCAATGATGCAGTGTAATTGGTAGCTTCAATAGTTGGAAGTTTAATTTTTGCCCCTCCGGTTGTTTCGTGAGAACGGAGTAGTTTATATTTATACTTTTCGCCGGTATGCTCCAAATGTCCTTTATACTCATAAGTAGGTCCTGTACTCCTTTGATAGACCATTGCAGCTAAAGCCAAAAAAACAGCTAAAACCCATATAAATATTTTCTTAATCATCTTTCTGTTTTTTAGATTTCTGATAAGTTAAACGGCAAATCAAAATTGCTTGTAAAATCATTTGAACCTAAAAAAATTATTCTACCAATTTTTTTGCCTTACTACTTAAATAAAAGCAGCAATGAGTGAATGTTAATTGGTTTATCCTTAATGCTTTTGGGGGGTAGCTTTTGAAATCCAGTCTAAATGCAACAATGCTGCAAAAATAGGTTAAGTATTAATAATAATTCAGGTTTGGAGGAGTTTTAAGGAATGGAAACCTCTAAAAAGCAATACTTTGACAATGTATTGACAGAGCTATGCGGGTAGAGAAAAGATGCGTTATTAACAGGGGAGTTCAAAGTCTATTTAAGGATGGTCTTCTAATAGTATTGGTTATAACGGCCTGATTAGCTTTTGTTGCCGTCTTTTTATCGCAATGAGGCACTAATCAGTCCGTTATAACCAATAGGTGCTTTAATTCATCTTGTCATTTAAGCAGTAAGGCAAAAAAATTGGTATAAAAAATCTTTTTGAGTTCGGTCATTATTTCCTGCGTTCATTCCAGGTATTCAATCACTTAGTCTATAATGGCCGAACAGATTTATTATACAAGCAATTTTGGTTTGCCGCTTATTTATAGCTAACAACTAAAAACCTAGCTTCTGTTTCGCCATCATTTTCTAAATTATGCATGCAGGCCTCATGCCAATGTACATCACCTATTTCAAGTTGCTTATTCACCTTACCCGTCTTATCAGATTCATATATTAATTGATAATCGGAAAGCGAATAAATAATGCGATTTATACCCGAGTGAGGTGAAATGTTTTCTCCTTTTGGTAAACTCACTTGGGTAACCCTAAAAT
The DNA here is from genome assembly GCA_964534315.1 of uncultured Saprospiraceae bacterium. GTDB lineage: Bacteria > Bacteroidota > Bacteroidia > Chitinophagales > Saprospiraceae > CAZHOV01. The sequence continues at coordinate 2,285 of CAZHOV010000090.1, forward strand.
CGTTGTTATCAAGCAAAATTTGGGCAAATTCAGGTGATACTGAATTTACATCATTCTCTACTGTATTGTCTTCGCAATCTGGCAATTCAGTATTTTTCTTGGTAAAGACGATCCATTCGGCTGTCGTATTTCCAATGTTTTTTGCAGCATGTTTTCCAGCCTCATGAAAATGAACATCTCCCTTTTTCCAGGTTTTAGTTCCCAATTTTTCACCTTGCTCTTCCCAATCAATGGAGTAATCCGTTAATGAATAAATCACCCGGCTCTCCCCTTTATGAGTTGGTTGAGATTCTCCTGGGGCAAGGCTGATTTTTAAAACTTTAACATAGTCATTTTTAAAAATCACTTCAGGAACTACTGCTGTACTTTTTTGCTCTTCCTGCTCAGTAGAATTTTGTGATTCACTTTTTCCTTCATTTCCGCAAGATGTTAATAAAAGCATGAAGACGCTGCTTAAGATGAGAATGTTTAGATTCAACTTTTTCATTTTTTAATTATTTGTGTTCGTAAATTTAATATCATCTTTTTGTCCTGGTAACAGCGGGAAATCTAATAAGATAGCGACTGTTCAGTGCGTATTATTGCATTTAAAATGTTGAATTTGGTCTCTTCTTTATTGTTCAAAATGAGATTCAGTAAGATGGTTTTGTAAGCATGGTAGACAACCGGAAAAGTATAGGCTGTTTTCCATCTAGTGGAGGCAAATTGGGGTTTCTTACTCGCCGATTTTTTCTATTACTCCATTGCATAAGCCCTCGGCACAGGCCATTCATCCTCATATCCTTTTTCCCATATTTTAGAAGCTAGTTCTTCTTCTGTTGCCAGGCAAGCATCAAGTCCTGATCTAATGATTAATTCATCCATATCTTGTCCTATGAATACGATTTCATTCTTTCGGTCTCCAAAGCTATCGTCCCAATCAGATTCAATGTGTTTTTGGTTTTCCAGGAAGGACAAGTATTGAGTTCGCTGGTCATAGGGCATACTACTCCACCAAACGCCTGCACTATCGGCTCTTAATGAGCCTCCAGCCTGACTCCAAACCAAAGCTTGTTCAGGACGTGAGGCTAACCAAAACAATCCTTTGCTACGAATGATATTATGAGGGAATTTGTGCTGTACATAATCCCAAAAACGCGCAGGGTCAAACGGCTTTTTAGTGCGGTAGACAAAAGAGCTAATTCCATATTCTTCCGTTTCGGGGGTATGTTCGTCTTTGTTGAGTTCTTCTATCCAACCGGCACTTTGCTCTGCTTCTTCAAAGTTAAAAAGTCCTGTATTCAGTATTTGGGTTGGATGGACTTTGCTAAAGCTGGATTCAATAATTCGGGTAGACGGATTTAGTTTATGGATCGCTGCTTTTAAAATACCAAGGTGTTCCTCCGTTACCAAGTCTGTTTTGTTAACTATAATAACATTTGCGAACTCGATTTGGTCTGTCAATAAATTGACAATAGTGCGATAGTCACCTTCCATATTAGTAAGTTCCCTGTCCATTAGGGTTTCAGGACTACCAAAATCTTTAAAGAAGTTAAAGGCATCCACCACTGTAACCATCGTATCGATATAGCTGAACCTGGACAGGTCAATTCCGTTTTCATCATCTACAAAAGAAAAGGTTTGTGCCACAGGTACGGGCTCACTAATACCGGTACTTTCGATAAGCAGATAGTCGAAGCGGTCTTCCTTGGCTAAGCGCTCTACTTCGATCATTAAATCTTCGCGCAAGGTGCAGCAAATGCATCCATTACTCATCTCCACTAATTTCTCTTCGGTTCGAGAAAGGGTGTTTTCATTTTTGACCAATTCTGCATCTACATTGACTTCACTCATATCATTGACAATAACAGCTACTTTCAACCCCTCTTTGTTGTGCAAAACGTGGTTGAGTAAAGTTGTTTTTCCTGCACCCAAAAAACCACTTAGTACGGTTACGGGTAATTTTTTATTTGTAATCATGTCAAAAAGTTTAAAAATTCGTTAGTATCGATTCTTAATAAAAGCCTTGTTTCTCCAGCCTCTTCAATACTTGGGCTTCGATGTAAAATCGGATTTGACTCAGGGTAAAGTGCCCCTTTCAAGATGACGACATCTCCGGTACGTACTTGTTGAATTTGATTTAGATCTATGACTAATTCTTGCTTATTTCCTCTTGCCTTTGTGGCTTCATGATCTACTGCTTCGTCTGGAACCCAAAGCGTACCTGGTCCCATGTACGTACAAAGCAACCGCAAATCATTGACATCAGTATGGAATTTCCGGCACATATTTGTATTAACCGTCGTCAGCAAAAAACGAAAGGAGGAGGCTTTGGTCGTTTTTTCGAATAGCTTCAAAAGTTTAGAAATATCTTCAAAAAAGTGTGGGCTGTCAGGGAGGTTATTATTGAAATAGTCCTTTAGTACAGACAAAATTTCTTCTGTTGTTCCGCTTGCCCGACATTCAACAGGTTGCTCAGCAATCGAGTTGATTTCCTTACCTAAGTGAGCAATGTCGCGTTGATGAATGGCAATATTCTTAGATTTTAAATGAATGTCCTGCAAAGTATGGTCGTCATTACTAATAACTGCATTTGCGTATGGATAACTTGTTTGTATCATATTTTATAGTTCAAAAAGGTTAAAAAAATTATTCTTCGATGGCATCACGAAGGATGTAGCAGAATTCATTGGGGTCATCATGATTAAGGTATAAGGTGCCTCTGAACTTTTTAAAGTCATCTAATTTGTAGCGCTTTCTTTTTTTCTTTAGATACATACTGATGATAGAAGCAGGACTTGCCTTTCCACAAAAAAAGCAGGAGGCGTAAGGATTGCAGGACAGGGGCATCAAATCTCCTTTTTGATCAAGCGGAATGACGAATCCTTCGATGATTATTTCCTTCCCGTGGAGTGCCTCTACGGCTTTACTGAAAACGGGAGCATATAAATCCATTTCAATTTCTTCAAAATACCGGAGTTTAAAATCAATATCCATTAATACTTTCCAATCTATTTCAATGGGCGATGATGTAGAAGGAGGGGGAGTGATATTATTAACCAGCTGGGCTTGGGAATCATGGTTTCTCTTTGATACCACATAATCCGATAATTGCTCATCCCAACGGTATATAGTGTCATTTATAGCATAATTCTCTTCGAAGGCTCTATCTGTTGGGGGCGATGGTTCGCTGGCATTTGTAACCTGGATTTCCTCCTTAAAATTCTGCAGTCCAATCCCTAAGTGTTCGCATATTTTATCTCTAGTGAACACACATGCTATTAAAATGGCCGCGAAGAGTATTTTTAGGTTTTTTTTACTCATTTTAACGTTAATTTTCTGATAAGATGGCTGATACATCCATCCTCATCGCCTGCCATGCAGGCAATAAGGAAGATACAACTCCAACTAGAAAAGTAAGCAGTAGTAACCACTCCTCTCCCGGCACCCATTCCATTCCAAATTGAAGATTATAATCACTTTCCGCTTGTTGATTGATAAAATAAATTCCAATACGGCTGAGGAGCCATCCCAAAACATAGCCTAGTGCCGCCAACATAAAACCCTCTAATACTAATAGTCCAAATAATTGCCAGGGACGATACCCAACTGATCTCAGTAATGCCAACTCATATTTTCGATCCTGTAGTCTGCTATATAGAACAAAAAACACACTGAATCCAGCCATTAACATGATACCTCCGGCAACTAGTTTCAAGGTTGTGGCACCCAAACCAAGCATGTAAAATAGCCTGTTGATTTCCAGAGCAGGCAATACGGCTTGCATATTCGTTTGCTCATTTATGATCCGAGGCATGTTGAGTACCGATAATTTTGTTTTATACTTCAATAGAACCGCCGTTATTTCCATGTCGTCGACGCTGGTGCTATCCTCAGAATGTTCATGCTCATGCTCGTGCTCGTGATCGTGATCGTGTTCATCTTCATGCTCAGGTTGGTGTGAATGGACCTGCCATACACTTTCAATAGATGTCAGGACTAACCGGTCTAAAACCGTATTTGTTTTTTGTAAAATTCCTACGACGGTATATGGATGATTTTCGTGCACATGGCCTTCTTTGACTTCCCCATGAGTTCCTAGAAAGGTTGTTCCAAGCGTTAGTCCGGTTTTTTTAGCAACGTCGGCGCCTAGTGTTGCCTCCATGGATTTTGAGAAGATTTTACCTTCTGCCAATTGTGCGTCATATTTGTTGGGATAATCCCGGGTGGTTCCTAGTATACGATAGCCCTGGTAGGAATCGCCATAAGCTAAGGGTATTGATTCTTCTACCGTTGGGTTGTCCATAATTTTATGGGCATCAGCTAATTTGATATTTCCGGTGGGGGCATCTAAATGATAAATTGCAGAGAGCACGAGTTGTAGCGGACTACCTTTTGCACCAATTACCAAATCAATATTTTGCAAGTCTCTTTTAAACTTTTGCTCTAATTGATACTGGATTAAAAGCAATAAAGAAATAATGCCAACCCCAAAGGTAAGGAGGCTGACGCAAAGGGCCGTATTTAGCGGTTTGTGTATAATATTTTTCCAGGCTATTTTCCCGAGCATTTCATTTTTCATTAATTCGAAATGGCCTTTAACTCAATACAATTACTAATCTCAGAGCGCAAGCGGTCATCATGAGTTACGATAATTAGGGCGGCATCATTAGTTTTTGCCTCTTCCAACAGTAGGTCGATTACTTTTAAACAGTTCTTGTTATCCAGAGCACTTGTTGGTTCGTCAGCTAATATTAGCTTTGGGCCATTCATTACTGCTCTGGCTATGGTGGCTCTTTGTTGCTGTCCTACACTTAATTGATTGGGGTATCGATGTAGAAAATCTTCTATATTTAAACGATTGGCAATTTCTCTGGCTTTTCTTTTACTTGCAGCATAAGGAGAAACCAGCAAATTATCCAAAATGGAAAGGGATTCTATGAAGTATTGCTGTTGATAAACAATGCCAATATGCTGTCCTCTGAATTGGTCCATTTGGCTGGATGGCAAATCGGAAATCTTATTACGCTTAATAATTATTTGTCCACTTGTTGTCTGCCTTAGGCCTGCCAGTAAATGCAGTAAAGTGGTTTTTCCACAACCTGATTCTCCACATATTAACAAAGCATGACCTGAACCTACCCTAAGATCAGGGAAGAAAATCGGGTTTGAATCTGGATATTGGTATGTTATATTATTCGTTTGAACCATATCAAATGGGGGTATTTTTCTGCTCTAGTTTAGTACTGGCAAGACATCTATTGAGCATTATTTCTAATCCTTTTCTTTCATAGTCGTTTTCAAAATGCATTAGGCCACACAGCATGCTTCTTCGGAACATTGACAGAATTTCAGGTTGTAGATATGCAGTCCGATTAATCCGAAAGCAGTCGAATATTTCCATAATTCCGATATACCAAAGTAGGCGAGTTTCTCATTCAAAATCAGTAAGGTTAATATACCCCAAATTGCGAACAAGGCGTACTTCACCCAGGGCTTACTAGTGTGTCTACCAGATTGATAAACCGCAAAGAAGGTGATCCCGATAAATAGATAGTCAATCGAGCTCCACCAAACGGGGCTCGATTCGCAACAACCGCTCACTGCGCAACTTTGCGCTATAAATAAAAACGGAGTGGCAATGCAGTGGATCAGGCAAAGCCCACTGGCTACTGCGCCTACTATGTCTGATTTAATTATGGTGGTTAATATCATTTCTTAGCTAGTTAAAAGTTGATTGTTGTACGAAATGGGGTTTGGATTGAATTTTCTTACTAATTTTTCTATTAAAAATATTTTCCCACGGGAGGAATTCTTCCTCCTTTAAAGAGTTAAGACTTCCCCATATTCCAAATACTTTTCTTTATCCACCTTTACATCATTCCACATGTCTGCTACTAAAACTTTAATTCGACTATCGATTGAAACTTGAATTTCTTGTCGAAAGACTTCGTAATCGGAATAGTGTGTTTGGGCAATACTGTTGAGTTGATTTTGGAAAAAACTAACAGGATTGAACCAGAAGGTGCTCTGGATCAACTTATTTTTTTCCTGATTTTCATTTATTATGGGTTGAATGCTTTCTTTTTTGAGTTCGTTGACTAAAGCTGATGCAGAGCGATTTCTTGCTAAATTTATTTTTATGCTATCTTTATAAACAGGGCTGTTCACGATCTCGGGAAACAAAGCATTGAGCTTTGCTTGAAAAAGGCTATCGGGGCCTTTATACAGTTCTTGTTGTTTATCTCTTACCTCGATAAAATCAGTCATTAGATTGGCAGGGATGGCAATGCTAACACTTTGATGCACCAGGGCCGGAATGATAAAAGCGAATAATAACCATATACCTACCATTTGCAAGGTGTTTCCCAAGATGCTTTTTCCATTTTTTAAAATAAAAAAGTAGAAAACTGACCAAAAGGTAAGGTAGAGTAAGGAATAAAATAGCATTTGCCCAAAGGTGTCACTTGCAGTTTTAAACACATCGGTAAGTAGGGCTCCGTAGAGTGATAAGCCGATTACGACAAAAGCGGCGAGCAGGAAATAAAACGCCATTCGAGCGAGTAACCATCTATTTTGGGAAGCTGTTTGTACTTCAATTAAAGGCAAAAAGCCTTGTTCAGCTTCTGTGCTTTTGATGTTGTAAAGCAAAATCAATAGCAGTAAAGGCAATAGAAAAAGTAAGGCAAAAGCAAAATCTAAGGTACCTGTATACAGGCGTTCGGGGTTGGCAATTTCTTCTGCCATATCGGAATCATAAGGGCTTGCCCAAAAGGTGATGCGTTTGTAAAAACCATATTGTTGTGCTTGTCCGATGCTGTAGACCAAAGCCGGAGAAGGTGTTTTAAAATGATAGGTTGGCGTCCTCCAAATGGCCCAAAAAGGCGTACTCATGTCGATCCAGGGACGGTTTTCATCAGTTAATTTCCCTTCCTCATATTGCGTAAGGTATTGCTGCTTTTCCTCTTCTGCTTTCTCCTGTATCCTTTCAATTTGAGCCATTTGGCTTTGATACAACATGCTTCCATTGTGTAGGCCATAGATGCCGGCTACTACGAAAAGTACTACGGCTATCATTTTGAACGGATTTCTAAAAAAATGCTTCCATTCATATAGAAATATGCTTAAATTTCTCATGTCACTTGCATTTTTTTGGTTCCGAAAATCATCAATCCAAGCACGACAATTGACCAAGCCATCAACAGCAATACATCGATGGTGTAGTGTGAGAATACCGAAGCCAGTGCCGTGGGCTGATGCTCAAAATCCGGTACGGATTTGAAAAAGTCATTATCGGCTTTCCAGCCCCACTGACCCGTTCTGGACCCCCCAAAGGCATGTTCATCATTCAGCATTTTGATAAATATTCTTCGGTAGTTCTCTACCTGTACTAAAAACTCTTGATGATGTAAATTATCATTACCCGCAAAGCCCATACTTGCATTTTGCAGACAAATGAAAGGATTTATAATACCACCCAATTGATAACTTTGTTTTTGTTGGGCGAGCACAGTTCTCAAGTTTCCGAAATGTTTATCCCACACCTTGTTGCCATACTCTTCATCTTCTTGCATCACAATTCCATCAAAGTTGATTGGTAGCTGAGACAGACTATCTACGCCATATTCTTTCAAAATTTTTGCCTCCAGTTCCTTTTTTCTGTCATCAGAAGGATTATGCCCATCCAGACCTTTTGAACGATCTTCTTTCATCGCTGCTTTAAATTCATTTCGGCTTGGTAATTCGTACCATTGCTCGACCGAACTCATCAAAATATTAGGTAAGAAAATCGTCCATATTATCCATAATCCCAGCATAGATGTCAAAGCAATGGTCGGATTTTGCCAGCGTGCCGAAAAGAAAACGGTTAGCCCCGTAACGATAAAGTAATACAAGCTGTAAGACAAGAAAAACAAAGCTGTTCGACTCGAAACTTCACTATCTAAATTTTGTAAATTGAATATTGAATAAGCCAAAATGGTCAAGGCTAACAACCCAAGTCCGTAAAGCCATATTGAAAACATTTTGGCGAAGGTCAGCGAAAATGGGGTTGTACCCTGCAATATCAATAACTTTAATCGTCCACTTCGTTTTTCATTACTGATGCTGCTGAATGCCAAGAAGATCAATAAAACCGGGACGATGTATTGTAGTAGTAAGGAACTTTTAAGCTTTCCGAATTTGGAAATAGTTTGCATTTGGGAGGCTTCAGAATGTACGATTTCGTTTTGTACGTGGCCTTCTACCCGCAATACATTGCCCGTGATGCTGTTCACACCTTCATCCAGACTACTCAGTAAATTCGCAGGTTTGAAAACGTAAGTGCCGTAATGGGCAGCACTATGTGGGTTCATGGCGTCAATGCTCTCCCACTGTGCCCTCAATTCATTTTGAGCTGTGTTATACCGTTCTGTTTGCTTTTGAGTTTGATAATTTCCCAAAATAATAGATAGCACCAACACTAATACAAAGCCGAAGCTAATACCTAAAAGCCAAGGCGTTCGGCTATAATAAAGCCATTCGTTTTTGATGATTGTCCACATAGCGTCTTTTTAATTGGTCATATATTCTAAATACAACTGCTCCAATTCATTGGCACTTACTTCTTCACTGTGAAGTTCTTTTACCAATTCGCCTTGTTTAAGAATACCAATGCGGTGGCAAACCTCCCGCACCCGAAAAATATCGTGAGATGCCATTAGGATAGTGGCTCCTTCGGCGGCTAATTTTTTCAATAGCACAGATAGTTCATTGCTTGCCATTGGATCAAGGCCACTAGCGGGTTCATCTAATAAGTAGACTTTAGCTTTTTTGGCGTAAGCTATAGCAATACCTACCTTTTGTCGCATACCTTTAGAATAGGTGGAAATTTTTTTGTGATGTGCTTCGGCTTCCAAACCGCAGGTAGACAAAAATTCCTGCAGTTCGTTTTTGGAGTACCTCAAGCCTGCCAGCTTACAGAAATAGTCCAAATTTTCCATACCTGATAAATAGGGATAGAGATTGACGTTTTCTGGGATATACCCAATTAGGTTTCGCACTTCTTTGCTATTTGCAAAACAGTCCTTTTGGTTGATCAACACTTGTCCTGAATCAGGACTCAAGAAACCTAAAAGCAAATGAATAGTGGTTGATTTACCGGCACCATTTGCACCTAAAAGCCCTAATATTTCCCCCGTTTGGACTTGCAAGGTTAGATTTTGAACGGCAGGGGTTCCTTTAAAAGCTTTATTGGCGTTTCGTATATGGATCATATTTTCAACTTTACTAAATGCAACATTGTTGCAAATATAGGCAATATATTTGTTAATGCAATGTGGTTGCAATATATTTGTGTTATGAATATTGTAAGGAAAACTAAAGCTGTTAAAGCATTGCTAGAGGTTTTCGAGCAAACAGAAAATGCTTTATCTGTTGTAGCCTTGGTTAAACAGCTTGAGCAAGTAATGAACAAAACTACAGTTTACCGTATCCTTGAACGCCTGGAAGGTGAGGGTCGGTTGCATTCTTTTATGGGAAAAGATGGATTGAAATGGTATGCCAAATACGAGGAGGGAGACGCTTTACACCACCTGAAGCCACATCCTCATTTTCAGTGCAGGGTTTGTGGCAAGACTTCCTGCCTGTCTATCGACGTAACCATTCCATCTGTTCCCCGCCATCAAATTGATTCTGTGGAGTTGTTAATGATTGGTCTTTGCGAGGGTTGCCTGTCTAAGTGATGTCTTCAAAACCGGGCACCATGGTAGGCTGTGCCTGAGGATATCTGAAGCATTTATCGCAAGTCCTCCGCTTTTTCCAGATACCTGAGACAGGCAATATCTTCATCATCTGTACTGACATCATGCTCGAACCAAGCCTCCAAAATTTCCTTAGCCACTGCTTCAGAGGTAGCTCTGAGACCCATGCATAAGACGTTGGCATCGTTCCACTTTCGAGCCCCTTCAGCTGTTTGGGCATCCTGACAAAGGGCGGCCCGTATTCCTTTGACTTTATTGGCCACAATACTTATACCAGTGCCCGTCCAGCAAAATAAAACGGCCTGGTCGTAGGTGCCGTTAGCCACGTGCTGGGCAACCTCCAGGCCTACTTTAGACCATAGGGCCGGTGTTTCCACAAGAGCACCGTATTCTTTTACAGTATGCCCCAATTCTTTAAGCTCTTTCACAACTGCTCTCGCAACAGGAGTATCCATATCGCTTCCAACTGCAATTTTCATAAATAAGTGATTTTATAGGTTAACGTTTTACTCATACCAATTCTTCAACGTTTACTTGATATAAATAAGTCTTTTTTAATAAATAAGTCAATATACATTAAAAAACTGGAGCTAGCTGGATCCATTACTTATTCCTATGGAAGTTATATAGGCCTAGCTTAGAAGGCGGGGCATTGGTTCGAAAACTGAAGGGCAGGGTTAGATTCCCAGGTTGCCACAAGAGCGAGATAGCGAAATAACGATCTTACGTGACTACGTTACGGCGCTACGGCGTTTTGACGTCACGTACCCGCCAATCAACGCGGGAATGACTCCAACAAAAATACCGATCGTTGCGGTGACACCGGGATTAGCGAAAGTAATACCGGAATTGGGTAATAACTGTTCCCCGAAAAAATAAAGGACGAAGTGCGTAACAAGGGCTAACACCGAGGTACTCCAAACCAATGCGATCGGTACCTTTTCAAACAAGACACCTGCAAGTAAGGGCGGAACAGCAGCTAGAACCAATCCATAAACGCCTACTTGACCGAAAATACCTAGCAATTCGGGAGGGTTAAGATTGACCAGGAAGACCAGGACTGCAATGACAATCAAAACAATGTGGCTGGCCCGAAACGCCAGCTTCATCTTTTCTTGTTGTGAAAGGTGTTCTTTACCTATCTTATCAATGATATTGATCACCAGATCGTTGGCCGTAATAGTAGAAATTCCAACAAGCAATCCGTCTAAAGTAGACATAGCTGCAGCCAGCAAAACCACACTGACAATCGTGAAAATCCAATCTGGGAAAGCATTTTGTAAATATACCGCCATAACCAGATCTTGCCGGAATTTACCGGTTAAAGGGTCATTAAGCTGTTCTACGGGTACGGTTAGATGAGCCCAAAAGCCCGCGAATAGCAAACAAGTAAACAGGAAAAAAACCACCGAAAAAACAACAATATAGTTGCGTACAGCTTTGTCTGACTTCACGTAAAGCGCTTTGGTCAGAATATGAGGCTGACACACCAGTGCTCCGCCAATACAGAAACCGGCAACATAAATAGAAAAGGTATCATCATAAAACCGGCTTTCAGGATTTATCCATTTCGTAAGGTTCGGGTCTTTGGCATCCAAAGTTGCCCAAACACCTGCATCCGAAAACATCAATTCAAGACCGGTATACAAAACAAGGGCAGTCACGCCAATCATCAAGAAGCCTTGTAACATATTGGTAAATACATGCGCATAGGTACCCCCAAAAAGGACATAGCCGGTAACAAATACCAGCGTTATAATCAGGGCCGTTACATTATTTACCCCCAATAATTTTTGCATGACAATTGAAATACCTCCGACCAAAAGAACGATAAAGGCAAAGCTCAATAGATTTAATATGGCAAAGTAGAGGGAAAACTGCTCTGACTGATAACGTTTGCCAATCCAATCGGGGATGGTTAGTGCTTTGGCTTTTTCGCCTATCTGTCGGAACTTGAACGATAATATGGAGAGCATAATCACAAAGCCCAGATAAACCCCTAATCCCAAATGCATAAAAGCGGCTAATCCATCGACATAAATAAAACCCGGATTGATAATGAAGGTTGCTGCAGAGGCTGTACTGGCAGCCAGTGTGACGCCAACGACAAAAGGAGACAGATCACCCTTACCGATAGCAAAACTTCCAAAATCATCTGTTTTTTTGTGGCCTAAATAGCCTAGGTAAGCGGTTCCTACCAGGTAAATAGAGAAAAGAATCCAGGCTAGAGTCATGTCGCTTCGTTTGTTACAAATTTAGTGATTTCTCTGGAAGTTTCTTCAGCTGCCGGGCCAAATAGCATAGTGATATGGTTGCCGGAGACTTGGGTGAAGTGGCCATTGGGTAATAAATTAACGGTTTCGCGCGCATAAGCCTCAGGAAGTAGGGGAGCGCCGAGGTGGTAATCGCCCTGCGCCTGAATGAGCAACGTAGGATGCGGTAAATTTTTAAGGATGTCCATCCAATCTACTCCGGCATCTAACGCAGCTTCTACGGCTTCCTGGATATGCTCCATTTTTGATCTTGGCTTTACTTGCCCACCACCAATGTCTTCAACATCAGCCTCATAATACACATCCATTTCGGGGTACCACTCTCCTTTTAAATAGGGAGCTGATCGAATCTTTTCAAGATAAGTATCGAGTGAAGGATAAGTCTCCAGTAATCGAGCTACGGAAGGGGCGACCATTTCTTTTACTTTAGGGTGTACGCGGGCTCCAATATCCATCATAACTACCTTTTCAACCCGGTCGGGAAATTGATGCGCCAGGTAGACGCTCACCAGCGCTCCAAATGAATGGCCAACTAACGTTACCCTTTCAGCCGGAAGCTCCTCAATAAGCCCGAGAACATCTAAGGCATGGTCGCGGATGGAATAGCCCGTTTCGGGCTTACCACTTTTTCCGCGACCCCTTAGATCAATACAGTATATATCAAAAGCGGGACTGAGTCCCGCTTTGATCAAACCATCAAAAGCATGGGCATTAGCGGTTAAACCATGCAGTAAAACAAGTGGTTGTCCATCTCCTTTAAAATGGAGATAATGTAAATTAATGCCGTTGGTTTTTAGATAATGCCCATTCATATTATTTTCTTTTAATAGCAGGTAAATCGACTCTCAATTCAAGCATGTATAAGCCTCTTGTCGGAGCAGTAGCTGTAAATTCTCTAAGTTCTTCATTAAGTAAATTACTAGCTGTTGCTGACAACATGACCATATCGCTAAAGCGGTAGCCCACAGTTACGTCGATTGGGAAAAAACCGCCAAGCGGACCGTAGTTGTAGGTGTCAGCGCTACGGGCATCTTCAACAATAGGTACGCTTTTGTAGAGAATAGGATCTCCATTAACACCTACCAACATTTCTGAAGCGATTTGGAAGCTGGAAAAATAATCAATCGGGGTAAAATAAAAAAGGCCACATTTCTAGAAATGTGGCCTTTTTATTATCTAAAGTTTGACTCTAGTATCTTCTATTGTATCCTCCACGATCTCTTTTTTCACGTGGTTCTGCTTTTTTTACAACAATAGTTCGTCCGTCAAATTCGATGTCATTGAGGTTTTCAATGGCTTCAAGGGCTTCATCATCATTGGGCATCTCTACGAAACCATAGCCTTTAGACCGGCCCGTGTGCTTGTCCATAATGATTTTGACAGAATCTACAGCACCAAATTCTTCGAAAGCATCTTGAAGGGTTTCTTCCTGGGTGTTGTAGTCCAATTTAGCAACAAAAATATTCATAACTGAAAAAATTAAAATCCGCCTTTCAGACGGTCAAGTAAAAAAATAAGATGAAAATAAATAAAAACTAAGGTAGGATAAATGAGGATCAAAAAGAAAATACAAATAGCCTAAGAACTTAATTAATAGTTTACAAATATACGACTTATATTATTGATATGCACGGATTTGAAATAAAATTTTAATTTTTTTTCGGGGTTGTTTGGCAGAAAGGTAACCGGCAAGAAAAAGAGAAAGTTATTATTTAATCAGTAATCTATGAACTTTTCTATGTCACAAACGCTTTTATAAAAAAGTTGAAAAACAACGATAAAAAAATAGTTCGTGTGGAAACTATTTTCTGTTGCTTCATGTTATTATGGTGTATGTCGATAAAATATCTATTCCCAATACGCTTTTATTCTCATCACCTATTCATCCAATCTAACTCATTTCGCTGATTGGCGAATGTGTTTTTTTATTTAATTGGAATCAAAAACCTAAGGCGCCCTCTGGGGCTTTCCAAAGGTATCTATTTATATAACTACTTTAAATATTATAACATGAAGCACGGCAAATTTATTGAAAAGGCGATCAAGTGGGCTGAAAAACAAGGACTGAAAAAAATTAGAGCGAATTATGAAGACTATTCAACTCCAACTCAATATACCCAAAAGGGAGAAGATAATGCATTTGTTCCTGATGTAACCGGTTTTAAGAAAGGAAAGAAAACTTATGTTGAAGTTGCATTAAAGGTAGAAAATATTTCCAGAAAAGTATCAAAGTGGAAATTGTTGAGTACTTTGGCCAAGATGAAAGGCGGGCGTTTAGTATTGCTGGCTCCGCGAGGGCATAAAGCTTTTACTGAACGCATTCTGGATAAATATAATTTGGAAGCTAAACTTGTTTATTTACCCAATACTCGTATTTAATTTTAATATCACTATTAACATATGCGCGCATTAAAAATAACCAATTCTATTACTCGGCGTGATGAAAAGTCGATGGAAAAGTACCTGACGGAAATTTCCAGATATGATGTATTATCCCCTGAGGAAGAATTAACATTGTTTCAAAAACTAAGAAACGGAAATGATCAGGCACTTCAAAAGATTGTCAATCATAATTTAAGGTTTGTTGTATCAGTAGCTAAGCAATACCAAAACCTAGGTCTCAGCCTTGGCGATCTGATTAATGAAGGAAATATAGGCTTGATCAAAGCTGCAGAGCGATTTGATGAAACAAAAGGTTTCAAATTTATTTCCTATGCTGTTTGGTGGATTCGACAATCAATTTTACAGGCTGTAAATGAGAAGTCGAGGAAAATCAGAGTACCTATGAATGTAACCGGTACGTCGTCTAAAGTGAGAGCTTTGATGATTGAGATTTTGCAAAAAGAAGAAAGAGAAGCTTCAATTGAAGAACTGGTAGAAAAGACCGGATTGACCAAAGAAGCTATCAAGAAATCGATGGATTCTTACCGGAAATGCCAGTCGCTTGACGCTCCGGTCAGGGAAGATAGCGATATGTCGCTGACCAATGTCTTAGAAGATGATCAAATTAATAGTCCTGATCACTCTATGGCTGTTAAAGAATCTATTCGGATCGAAGTGGAAGAGATGCTTAAAACATTACCCGATCGGCAGGCTACTATTCTTTCTATGTATTTTGGTATAGGCGAAAAACATCCGTCTACCTTAGATGATATAGCTGATCATATTGGCGTGAGCCGGGAACGAGTTCGCCAAATCCGAGATAGAGGACTTAGAAAATTGAGGCTGCGGGCCAGAGTGGGGTAGGTTTGTTTAGTAAGGAATAACAAGCAGTGCAAAATTATAAGGGCTGTATAAAGATGTAAATATTTTATTTGTAGCAGTAATTTCTTGAAACATGAGTTATCTCGAATTTTTCGGGATATCTCATAAGGTCTATTTTACTAAATGTTAGCAGGTCTAATCTAAGTTTCAGGCAAAGAATTTACGACCTGCAAATAGTTTTTAAAAGGGAAGCCTGAATTTTGAAAAAAATTCAGGCTTCCCTTTTAAAAAATCCTTCCTAAGGTGTTATTTTAAGCTATCATTTATTAGGTTAGCCTTGGGAAATCACTTGATAATTAACGTGAGGTTCGACTTTAATAAAAATAAAAAAAGCCTCCCGCGCCCTTGGTCCCTGAAGGGAAATCAGCCCGCACATAAAAAATTGGAGCGTTGGCCCTCCTTTAGGAATAAAAGGCGAGCGTTGGCAAGAGAAACAATTTTTAAAACATTGGTTATCAAACACAAATTCCCGAACCTCACGTTAATTAAAGAATAACATGAATTATTTCGTCCCGCATTAAGTGATGCGGGACGGGATGACTTATGTTTGTAACAACAAACCCTTCTCACAATTCATTTCCATCCAACCGAGCTCGGCAATCACACAATGGAGCTATTATGTTTTTATTGCTACTGGTAATTAAGGCGACAGCATCCAAGGAGCGATATTTTTCCTGCTTCTGTGAACGAGGATAAATATCCCGGAATTTGAGCGTATCTCCCCATTCATTTACCACTTCCAGATCATATCTCACTTCCACTTTCGTTCCGACAGGCGCATAATAATACACCCGCCACATATCAGCTTCACGCATTCCGATACATCCATTCGAGTAGGCCTTGCCCAAGGTGACCGGGTTAGTGGTAGGATGGATGAGTTGTCCGAAGCGCTGACCATTAAGCTCCGGTTCTATCCAGGGAATTCGCGGAAGTTTCGTGCGCTTCCCATCGTCTCGTCCGGTGGTTTTATAAATTTTGTTGTCGCTGGGATTAATATAAACCGGATCCCGCTCTACCCGAACGATCTTTCCTATTCCAGTTCTAGTCCTCAAATCTACTTCCTGACCGGCCATTTCTAAGAATTTCATCTCTACCCTGCCTACTCTAACGGGGAAACTAAAGATCGTTTTTCCAAACTCTTTTATTCGAAGTTTGAATTCGGGGATATTTATATCAATCCAGGTGTTATTCATTTGGTGTTGCAATAAACTAACTTGCGTAGAATCAGGTATTACCAGTGTATCTCCTTTACGGAGGGCAATCAGGCTTTGGGGGTCATAGACAAATTGACCTTTTTCCATCAGCCGGTAGTAGTCTGTGTTTTCCAGGGTATCAATAATCCAGGGGTTAGTCCTGACGATCAGGTATTCGTTGATCGGATACGTCAGTAGGGAGTCTAGGAGATGTACCATACTATCCATGAATTCGAAATAGGTACGGATCGGGATATCATTTTTAATAACAAACCTCGGCGGTTGTTGGCTAATTGCGGGAAGTGGCGGACTAGTTGAGGTATGGGGGGGCGGTTTGGAGCAACTGCTAATCATTAATAATAAAAGCAGAAAGGAGTAGGACGTAGTATAGAGGTATTGTCGGATCATTTGAGATAGATTTGGTTTGGGCATTTGAAATCATATTAAAAAGCTCACTGGATTTTTTAGGATTAATTGATGTTATGAGCCATCATTCATTAAACAAAAATGAGAAGGATTTTGATCCGGTGTAGTGGTAGCTTTTGTTGGTTTTGAAGGTTGGCATGCCCCACCTATAGGTGTGGCACACGTATAGGTGTGCCACACCTAAATTTTTTTTATCTTGCCGTAGATCATAGCCTACATCAACATGAGCCAAACCAAAAAATTCGGCACCTTCGGAGGGGTATTTACGCCCACTTTATTGACCATCCTCGGGGTGATCATGTATCTGCGCCTTGGTTGGGTGGTCGGAAATGCGGGGTTATTGGGAGCCTGGCTAATTATCATCGTATCGTTTGCCATTACTTTTTTTACGGCTTTGTCGATGTCGTCTATTACGACCAATATCCGGATAGGGGCAGGTGGGGCTTATGCCATTATTTCTCAGGCACTGGGATTGGAAGTAGGCGGTAGTCTCGGGATCCCAAGGTACGTATCTCAAGGGTTAGCGGTGACGATGTATATCTTTGGTTTTCGTGAGGGATGGCTTTCTATTTTTCCGGATCACCATCCTATTCTGGTAGATTTAGCCACCTTTTTTATTCTTTTTCTAATCGCTTACAAGAGTGCTAATCTGGCGATTAAGACGCAGTACATCATCATGGGGATCATCTTTTTGTCCTTTGTGTCTATCGTTATGGCCGCCTACTTTGGGTCAATGCAGTTTTCCACAGAAGAAGCGGTGCGGTGGGGGACCTTTAGTGGTGCCGGGGCTGGGGAAGGCTCTGCTTTTTGGGTGGTCTTTGCGGTCTTTTTCCCAGCCTCTACCGGTATTATGGCAGGCGCTAATATGTCGGGCGAACTAAAAGACCCCAGGAAGAGTATCCCGGCGGGAACGCTCTGGGCGATAGCAGTGAGCTTCGTAGTGTACATGCTATTGGCTTTTTGGATAGCTCGCTCTGCTAATGAACAAGAATTGCTGACGAACTATAACATTATTATCGAACGCTCCTGGTTTCCTCCATTAGTAATTGCGGGTGTCCTGGGGGCTACCTTTTCTTCTGCACTGGCCTCCATTGTTGGGTCTTCGCGAATTTTGTTTGCAATGGGAGAGCACCGAGTACTCCCAAAAGGAGCGTGGCTGGCTGCTCAAAGTAAAAGCGGGCAACCCCGGCATGCCATGCTGGTAACAGGGATTATGGTGTTTTTAACCATGCTGCTCCGCGACCTGAATGCCGTAGCTCCATTAGTCACTATGTTTTTTCTAATCACTTACGGCATGCTTAATCTGGTCGTGATCATCGAGCAGCAGCTCGGCTTGATCAGTTTTAGGCCCCTGTTTACTGTTCCCAAATTGATACCTTGGTTGGGATTGGTGGGCAGTGTTTTAGCCATGTTTATCATTAATCCCACCATCAGTTTAATTTCCTGGGCAGTAGTATTTTTAGTGTATGCCATACTTCGTAGAATTCCCTTTGAAGCACAGTTTGAGGATGTACGTAGTGGTTTGTTTACCTCTTTCTCGGAATGGGCCGCCAAAAACACGGCGCTGGGTGAGCACCGGCAAGAGCGGGCCTGGAAACCCAATTTGTTAGTTCCGGTGACTGAAGTGACAACTGTACAGGGTTCTTATTCAATCATCAAAGATATCGCCAAGCCCAAAGGTTCTGCGGTATTAATGGGTATAGGGACGGGCAACGGAATAGATCCTTTACGGGAACGGCTTCGGGTGATTGCAGGAGCCTTCAAAAAAGACAACCTGTTTTCTACAATGACCATGATGAAAACCGATGATTTTGCGGAAGGGGTCAATTATGGAAACCAGGCATTAGGAGCTGCTTTCTTTCGGCCTAATATCATCTTTCTTACCATGCTTGAAAGAGAAAAAGTGATACAGGCTTATCCTCAAATTATCAAAGAAGCGAAAGCGCTGGAAGTAGGGGTGATTTTATACATGCATCACCCCAAAGCACAATTAGGCCAACGTCATCATATCAATATCTGGATCAAAGACCGCGGCCCTAACTGGGACATCAACGACGGCAATCCCAATCCCAATTTATCGCTCCTGATTGCCTACAAGCTCAAGATCAATTGGGATGCCGAGATCCGGCTGATCACCATCATGCAAAAGGAAGAGGAAAAGCAAAAAGCCATGATCTTCCTCAATGAGTTTATGAACCTTTCCCGGTTACCGATCCACGAAACCATGGTCAAAGTAGGCAGCTTTTATGAAGAACTAGCCAAAGCTCCCCTGGCCGATCTCAACATATTCGGTATCTCCCCCGAGATGGAAATCGAAGATTATGAAAAGATTGCCGGGATAGTGGATACCACGTGCATGTTTATTATGGATTCGGGGCATGAAAGTGTGTTTGCGTAGTGATTAGCTTGAATTTTTCGAGTTGAATCTAAAAATTAAAGCTAATTTTTAAGGTTCATTCGAAAAATTCGAGTATTTTGAGAAAAAACTTCATGATACCTCGAATTCTATTGGATCAGATTATCCATACGCTACAAGCTCAACGGAAGATTGTCATCTTATATGGAGCCAGACAAGTTGGAAAAACGACTCTAATTAAGGAAGTTATCAGCAAGCTACTATTAAAAACGTTGGAAATAAATGCTGATCAACTTAAGTTTAATGAAATATTTTCCAGCAGGGACTTCCGCAAAATGATGGAGTTGATTGGAAATCATGAACTTCTTTTTATTGATGAAGCTCAGCGTATACCAGATATTGGCATCAACCTCAAAATTTTACATGATGAAGCTTCCAATCTAAAGATTATCGCAACAGGATCTTCTTCTTTTGATCTCGCCAACATTGTCCGTGAGCCCTTAACGGGACGAACCCGCACATTTCAATTGTTTCCCGTCTCTATTGCCGAACTTCAACTACAATACACCGATTTTGAGATCAAGGATCAGATAGAAAGCCTTTTGCTGTTTGGGATGTATCCTGAGGTATTGGAGTTGAAAGGAAGAGATGAAAAAAGAGTTCATTTGCAGGAGTTGACAACATCCTATTTATACAAGGATATTTTGCAATTATCAAACATCAAGTACTCCGATAAAATACACAAACTTCTGAAATTGCTGGCTTTTCAGATCGGATCTCTAGTTTCTATCCACGAACTTGGGAAGGCGTTGGAAATGAGCCATGAAACGGTCAATCACTATATCGATTTGCTGGAAAAAGGATTTATAGTATTTCGCCTGACGGGCTACAGCAGAAACTTACGGAAGGAGGTTAGCAAGATGAATAAAATTTACTTTTATGATTTGGGAATCCGGAATGCTCTGATCGACAGTTTTAATCCACTAAATGCCCGGCAAGATACTGGACAACTTTGGGAGAATTTCCTCATGATTGAACGTAAAAAGCGAAATGCTTACCGTTCTGCCTTTAAAAACACTTATTTCTGGCGCACTTACAGTGGTGCTGAGCTAGATTATGTGGAAGAATCAGGCGGCCAGCTGAACGGATTCGAATTTAAGTACAAACCCAAGAAACCAAGGCCTCCTCGTACCTGGTTGGAGACTTATGAAAATGCTACCTTTCATCAAGTGGATAAAGAGAATTTTCTGAATTTTATAGGTAAGGACCGTTAAGCGGCAAATCAAAATTGCTTGTAGAATAATTTGTTCGAATGAAATTGACTG
>CAZHOV010000091.1:0-22803 GCA_964534315.1 uncultured Saprospiraceae bacterium
CCCTAAAATACAGGCCATAGTTACTGTTGCTGTAGCGGTGATGTAAATCATAAAGCGTGGCAGTGGTATGCCAATTGATCCATTTGTTTTCAACAAACAAACGCTACCTGGTCTTTTAACCAGTCGCAATGCATCACTTTATTAGCTGGAGGAATAGAAATGGTTGCCAGCTGCTCCTTTTGCTCCTTTGCCCTGGCAAGTTGACCGGTAATTTTAATGAACATCTGCATTTGTCTTATTAACTTCTCTCGAAGATGCTTATTCCTGAGCAAGAAAATTCTGGTTGCTTCCAGGTGATGGAATAATAATTCATACTGACCAGTCTCAAAAAGCAGTTTAATCCATAAACTTCTCACGGAAACGCTGAGAAGCGGTTCTCTCGATTGGATCAGACTCAGCGCCTGCTGTGCTTGGTCAAAATTTTTAGTGAAATAAAAATAATGGGCCTGACAATATTGATAAACATCCGCTCTCTGGTCTTCCGGCAATTTCTTCCGTTCTTGCCGGATAAACTCCTCAACCCATTCAAATTCTTCCAGTTTCAACCCCACGGTTACCAGATTTTTATAGCGCCAGGGAGATAGTTGCTGATCATGATAAAGAAACCCTTCTTCCAACAGCCATTGATTGATCACAAAATACTCTTTATAAAAGGACTTGTCATTTTCATGGTTAAGCTTGCGGATACAATAATTAAGGAGCCCGACACAAATGAATTAACTTTTTTTTGTTGAAGTTTTCGATAAAATCAAATTGCTGAATCAAATTTTTCTTCTCAAGAGCAGGGTGATCATAAGAAGGACCAAAATTGAGGATGTATTGAAAAAGTGGGGTGATATGCTTATTTTTATTAAAATAGGGCGATCTGATAAAAGACTCCAATTGGGTCAGTTCCCTCTTATCTAATGGTGTGATTAACTGAACTAACTTACTGTTTTTCATTTTCTTAGATCATTTCTTTTTTATTTATACCCTAAACCATGAAATTATGACATCCTACATCCGACTTTTTTTTACTTTTTTCTTTCTTAGTATTAATAGCATTGCCACCGGACAAGAAGGCATCCTTTTTCCCGGAGATACAAATAATGACGGAATAGCCAATTTTTACGATCTGCTTCCCATCGGATTTACCTACAGTAGAGAAAATGTTGAGCGAGATCCACTTTTTCAAACGATCACCTGGGAACCGAAACCCTTTCTTGACACTGTCGGGGTTGACCCCCCGGACCCCATCACAGGATTTGATATCAGTTTTGCAGATTGCAACGGCAACGGTATTGTTGACTCACTAGATATTGATGCCATCGTTTTGAACTATGACAGCATTCAAACCATGGCTTTTCCCCCTCCAATGCCAGTTAACTATCCAGATACATTGTTTACAGGTTCTTTAGGTGGAAATCCTCAAATTAGTTTAGACCTTAGTTCACTTACCTCTGATACGCTGATGCCTAATGATACGCTAACCCTGGATATTAATTTTGTTTTTCCAGATTCCCTGCCAGATAGTCTTGGGGTATTAGGTGTAGCCTATCATCCGTACCAACTTTACAAAAATCCTAAGTTTTGAATTTGAAGGAATGCTGGCATTAGACTCCATGAAACAGGTTCGTATCGTCGATTTGAAAGCAGATTCTGCCATTATTTTAGTAACCACTCCAAACCAATCGCAACCGGTTCAGCAAGAAATTCAACTAACCTTATTCCCCAATCCGGCTAACCATCAAATTCAACTATATTCTAGTGAGCATATGACGAACTATTCTATCGTGAATTCCTTTGGGAGAATAGTGCTTCAAAATAAGGTAAGCAGGAATAAGTATCAGATGGTTGACATAGGGTTGCTTCCCAAAGGATTGTATTATTTGATCGCCGAAACGCCTTCCGGCAAAGCAGGAAAGCCCTTTGTTAAACAGTAAATCTTACTTTTTTGACCTGGAGTTAACTATTCAGCATAACCAGAAAATCGCCTTTTCTGCCTTTGTTCGCCCCACCCTAAAGGGTGCAAAGACAGAAAACGCGCTGGCTCCCTTTAAGGATAAGGTAAAACAGAGCCTTTTCTGCCGATTTTTTCGTTGGTGCTGAATAGTTACACCTGGAGTTTAGAAAATCGAAAATAACTGTACATCTACTGCTCTATGTTTAAACAGCTCATATTGAATATATTAAAAACATAAAAATAATTAATATTTGTTGGGTTTCTACTGATTCGGGGTTGATTTCCCTAATTAAATGTACTGGAATACGAATTCATATAGGTGCATACTTGTAGTGTCGATCGCACTAGTGTATGTATTTTTTTACCTATTAAATGATTTTAAAAATGAAAACGTATTTCAACCTTTACCAATTCAATTGCAATTGGACTTTCCCTTCATTATCCAAA
Organism: uncultured Saprospiraceae bacterium; assembly: GCA_964534315.1. Classification (GTDB taxonomy): domain Bacteria; phylum Bacteroidota; class Bacteroidia; order Chitinophagales; family Saprospiraceae; genus CAZHOV01. The sequence continues at coordinate 2,390 of CAZHOV010000091.1, forward strand.
TTTTTACTATTTGGTTGTCTTTTTTTACTCTGTTCCGTACAGGTGCTGGGGAATGGTTATGAGATAAAGAAAATTAAGGTCTATGATGAGAATAATGACCTTATTGATTACACGGATAATGGCAAATTTGAGGTAGAATGTGATGATGAATTTGAAATAAAAATAGTAGCCTGGATTAAAATCAATAAAAACGTTAAAGAGAAAATAAAGATTCCGGTAGAAATCATATCCAATTATTCTGCTCCCGATGATAATAGCAATGAGGTGATAAAAAGAACCATCTCGAAAGGCAATTTTGAATACGAACCGGATGGGGTTACTTTTATTTATTGGGATACCATCACTTTAACAGTTTCATGTATTGAATATGAAGAATGCAAGTGCAAGTTGGAAGGCAGTTACGACGATTTAGGGGATGAAGAATCCCAGTCTGAACGTGTTCTGGATGTAAAAGTAGGAGGGAAAACCTATGGTGAACCCTTCAGAGTAATATGCGTAAAAGGGTCAAATGACCAGGCTTCCAATGTAGTTCCCGAAAAAGAGTTCTACCTGCCCGGAGAAGCCGGTAAAGCTTATCTTGAATTGGCCAATGAACAACCCAATGTCAGTTTTGCTTTCTGGCAAATTGCCTATGATCCTTCCGTATTCGGAATCGAGAACGTGGTATTTACTCCTGAAATACAAGATCAATATCCATTTGCAGATGCCTTCTGGGCAGATGGTTTTCTGAATATTTTGTTGGAAGGTTCTGCTCCCGGCAATCTTCCGGAAATAATAGCCGAAATAAATTTTTTCGTGCTGGATAATGCTCAACCTGGTTTTCCTACTTTCAATATTACTCCTGAAACAGGGATTTATAACCTGGACTTTGAAAAGATTATGGCAGTATTAGGAGATAACGTCATTCCCGTTTATCCTCCTGATAATGAATCCCCTGTTATTGATCAATCTTTGGTAGAAATAACCGAAGAAGGCGTATTTGGCTTACCCGGCGCGGTGACAGACGACAACCTTGGTTTTGCAGAAGCATTCAAAAACCTCCAGGTATCTTTATACAGCTCAGATTCTACACGGGTCGGTACTGGATTTATCAATAATGACGGTAGCTTTGAAATAGACAGTCTTAATCTATTTGAGGGATCCCAACTAATGCTTAAAGTAGAGGATCATGCAGGACATTTAGCGGCTGCCTTATTGTTGGTGCAGGCACTGGAAATGACCTATACCGTTTTGGCCCTTAAGCAGATCAGCTTCGAGCAGCCTTTTAATTTGCCAAACAGCCCTAAACTTCAGTTTTTGTTCAACTACTTTATGGACAATACAGTACAACCCCATTTTCTAAACCTGTTGTTCCGATCTCCTGTCGATGGTTCTTTAAAATGGGGCTTTCAAAATATGCCTTTAGTTCCGTTCCCGGATACGTCTACGATTACAGTGGAGTTTCCTATCGCAAATCTTACCGAATGGGACGGCCAGGCAATAGAAGAGTTGGAATTGGTTACCCTAATCTCAGAGGAAGAAATGGTGGGCATTCCAGACCTACAGTATTTAGAAACTCACCAGGTGGGTAAAGCTGCTTACCGGATTCCTTACAATCCAACCAATACCGTCGATTGGATGCAGTTATTCCCACAAAACATTACTTTTCTGGTACAAGAGTTTATTGATTGGTATTTTCCGTATACAGATTCCATTTGTATTGAAATGAGAGGCTGTACGATGCCCAATATTGATTTGGACGGAAGTACAAACGACCCCGATGATCCGAATCAGCCCTATCCGGGATATGCGGGAGATGAAAATGCCTGTGCACCGGCAGCGGTGGCCAATAGTTTCTCCTGGCTTCGTGCTCAACATCCCGAGATTGACGATGCGCTTGAAGATGAGTTTGGTGATGATGAGGATAGCCATCGGGAACTGCTAGTGGAAGTGAGTAAGCTTATGAAAAGGAGCAATAAGACAGGTGTTTTTCCAGATTCTATTATTCGCGGAAAATTAGCGCTCATTGATGAATACCAGATCCCAGCTCATGTTAAATTCCAATCTATCTTTGGCTACGGTGATCTTCCTTCTTTCAATCCCACTTATGGCCATGAAGCAGATGACCAGAGTGAGGCCGAAGATGCAGAACAACCCAATGCGCATATTAGTCTCGACTGGATTGCTCGTGAGTTGAAGGCAGATGAAGATGTAGAATTACACATTGACTGTTATCAGGTAGACAGCACCGGAAATCCGGTCGTGGGGGCAGATGGTTTTTGGATCAACACGATGAGTCATGTGGTTACGCTGACTGATATATTCAACTTCAGAGGAAATTGGTCGCTTGGTTTCAAAGATGATTTCGATCAGACCCAGGAAGACGAAGAAGGGCTTCGACATGAATTTGGCCGGGTAATACCCGAACCGGCAGGTGCCAATGAATTTCTCAGGGGAATGCTATATCTTCCAAACCTGAGTATTCCGGGATTCGATCGATGTTATATTACCAGTGTCTATTCAGAAAGTTATGATGAAGATGTAACGTTTGTTCCGGTAGCTACCCATTCTAAAACAGCACCCGGATTTGAGGTTCAGGTATTGGGAAATCCCGTGAAAGAAGGACAAGATATCCAGCTTTCCATTGAACTCAAACAATCATCACCCATAAGGATTTCGCTAATTTCTGCCAGCGGAAAGGTTCTGAATACCGCTTTGGTAGAAAACCAACCCGTCGGCAAGCAATCCTATTCGCTTTCTGCACAAAATGTAAGCAATGGTATTTTTTTCCTTGAAATTCAAACAGAAACAGGGAGGAAGGTAGAGAAAATTATTATTGTAAGATAATTAAAAAGGAAGGAACATGAATTAATCCGGTCCCGCTTTACCTAATACGGGACTGGATGATTCATGTTTATTCCAAAATTGCTTTAATTAGGATATCCTCCTTTTTTTTCTTTTACTCAATCCCCAAAATCCCCTAATTCTGAAAATCCCCTGGCCTGACTTCGCAAGCAGGGCAGGCTGATTCAGACAACTAAGAGGTATGAATCAGGATTTTCAGCCTGCCCTGTCTACGAAGTTATGCAGGGGATTAAAGAATTTTCAGGATTTCCCCACATCTGAGATCAGATAAATTCTAGCCGTTCTAATCACAATAGCTTCGCTAATTTTTATTAAATTTACCTAGGCTGGTGAGTGATCCTACCGGTGTTGACATGCAAATCCATTATACCTTTGGTGGAGAAAAAGTGCTCCAAAAGGTTACCTCAGGTCCGCAAGCAGAAACCAGGCTTTACTTCGGTGGCGTTGAATTTAAAAATGGCTCGCAAGAAGCTTACTATCACGCAGACGGCCAGATTATGCTTGGATAAGCCCGTTTTGGTGATAAGCCAGTATGGCTTTAGCATCTCTCAAAAAGGCATCGAGGTTGCGAAGTAGTGCGGTGCGATCTTCATCAAGTAGTTCGAGCATATCCTTGAACCGCTGCACCATGGAAGGGGCTTTGTGTACCGAAGTGTCTTATCGGACTAAAAAGGAAGCGTTAAAACAGGCCATTGAGCAAAAACATTCTTTGCAATAGAAACCCTTTTTAATATAAAATCGTTAACTTTACGAGTGTACCATTAGACTATCAAACGCTATCATTTATGGGAGCTGAGCAAATCAAAAAAATCCTTCATCTACGAATCGAACAAGCCTCGGAGAGCTTTTTGCGTATCCTATATGCCATGACCGAAGCTTATGCGAATGAACATCTGGGAGGTGAACCTAGTGATGAGCAAATTGAAGTGCTTCTTGCTACTATGGATCTTCAACCCATGACTCAGGAAGAGTTGATCAAGGAGATCGAACTGGCGAATGCTCAAATCGACAAAGGTAATTACACTACATTAGAGGACCTGGAAAAAGAAATGGAGCAATGGTAGGTAAGCTGTTCCGAATAATCTTCTCCCCTAAATCAAGGGAACGGCTCAGAGAAATATCGGATTATCATAAAGAAAATACGTCGCCAGCCGTTGCGAAAAAGATACGTACTGGAATCGTATCCAGTGCCAGGAAGTTAGAAAAGCTACCGGAGAGTAAACCTAAATTACCGGGCACAAACGACCTGGACTATACTGTTCGATAGACAAAGAAATGGTCTTACAAAATCATTTTCAGAGTATTAAAAACTAAGAGCATTGTACGAATACTAACGATCCGCCATGACAAAGAAGATCCCACACGTATTGAGGAAGACTTATAGATGAATCCTGATCAAGCCCACCCCCACACGATCAGCACAAGCCCGCAAGAGCCAACCCATCCAGATATCTATCAGAACAGGCATTGGAGCCTCGTCTTCCAGTGGCTAATCCACCGCATAGCCTTCCTTCCCTTCAATCACCTTTGGGACATCGCCCCCTCTGAATTGGCCAGTCCCCCCGCCCAATCTTGTTCTTTGAGTAAAAAGTGTGCAGCGTTTTTTAAGGGTAGATCCGACTGCAGACCAATTTGCCTGGGTCAACCCGCGGTTTAGCCCACTATCAGGAATATTTAAAGCGCATAAAAAAAGAGATGTAGTGGTGGCTACATTCCTTTTTCGAACCGCTATACCAAATCGCTACTACCTAAAACTCCCTCCCTTTCAACATCCCATGCCAGTACATTTGCGGTAGGCCGTAAGCTTTCAGGGCATACATACTGTAGCGAGGCTTCGACTGATCAAACGGGAAGCTCTCCATTGGCTCCTTGTTATAATCAAATTCTGCCAGGATAAGACTTCCATAGCCGGTGACCAATGGGCAGGAAGTATAACCATCGTATTTCTTGGGCATAGGCCGGTCTTCGATCAAGGCCATGATATTGGCTACGGTTGTAGGAGCTTGTTTACGGATAGCAGCACCTGTCTTGGAAGTAGGCAAATTGCTATTATCACCCAAAGAGAACACATTCGGATATTTTACATGCTGAGTGGTTGCCTTATCCACTTCCACCCAGCCGGTTTCGGCAGCGAGCGGGCTGTTTTTGATGAAATCGGGAGCGCTCATTGGAGGCGTAACATGGATCATATCGTAATTCATGACCGTTTGTTCTTTGGTCTCCATGTGCTGAAATACAGCTTCCTTCTTATCCGGACGTAGTTCTACCAGATCGGTACTCCAAACGCGGTCAATACCATAATCATCCGCTACCTTAGTTAGGCTTCTGGCATATTTGGGTACGGCAAAAATACCAGGTCCGCCTTTGATGAATTTTACATCTATATGATCCAGCACGTTATGCTTTCGCCAATAGTCAGAGGCCAGATAAGTGATCTTGATGGGAGCCCCGCCGCATTTAATTGGGGTAGAAGGATGGGTGAACAGAGCGGTACCTTTTTGGAGCTTTTTGATATTGTCAAAAGTGCTATCTACGGTGTGTATGGTGTAATTACTGCATACGCCTGTTCCGGGTTTTCCGACGCTGTCTTTCAACCCCGGGATTTTATCCCAATCGATCTGGATTCCGGCGGCAACCACCAGGTACTCATAAGTATGGGTTTCTCCGTTTTTCAGGGTAACCTGATTATTATCCGGATCAAAAGAGGCGACCGCGTCCTTGATCCAGGTAGCGCCGTCAGGAATGAAATCAGCCTGATCCCGTTCAGACACTTCTTTCGGGAAAACACCGGCCCCGACGAGGGTCCAGATCGGTTGGTAGTAGTGCTTTTCGCTTGGATCGATAATAGTTACTTCAGGAGCCTCGTTCATTGGCCTTCTCCATGCCTTCATCTACAATGTCGGCCATCATAGAAAGCATGCCCGGCATTTTATTGGATAATTCGACGAGTTGCTCCATCTTTTGCACCGTTTCCGGCGCAGTAAGCTTTTCTGCCAGTTCTAAAGAAGTTCTTAACCGGTCGTCAATACTGATACCCTGGGCATCGGCACGGCGGTAAGCTTCATCTGCCATATCCCCAACCATAGCCACAAGGCCTGGTCCTTGATTCATCAGCATACTAAGTTGATCAACAGCTTTTTCGATCGTCTCGAGGCGGGCCAAAATATGATCTAAAGCCTGTAAGGTTTTTTCATTGGATAGGCGTTCCTGTATCTGTTTACCAGCGTCGGTATCTATCCAATTGCCATTTTTATTCATGATATCTGAGCTTTTATGAAGAGATTTAAGTATCCTAATTTATCCTGCATTTATTTTGAAAAGCATGAAGCAGGGAATAATTCATACCTCTTAAGGCTACTACTTCAAAATAAAGTTTTACGCCAAGTACAAATATATGTAAATATGTTCATAAATAAAAAATTAACTATTTGATTTACTTGTATTTTTTCAAAGTTGTGATTTTTTACTATTCGCCTACGAATTATTGGAAAAAATTTAGTTGTCGGATAAAATAAATTCTTCTTTAGTAATTCAGATCACTGAAGTTTAATTGCTTGTTTAACAAAGAGTTGAATAGTTTATATTAAGTCTAAATTCATCTGAAATCTGCTTATTTGTTTCACATTTTGGTGGCTCTACTGTTAATTTTGTATCTCAAAAAGGGAAAGAACAGTCTTTTATCCTTGCTTTATGTTGAAAATTTTCAATCAAAACCAATTGCTATGGATGTTGAAATATTATCGAGAATACAATTCGCTTTTACAGTAGCCTTTCACTATATCTACCCGCCCTTGAGTATAGGTTTGGGGTTGGTCATGGTAATCATGGAGGGGTTGTATTTGCGGACAAAAAATAAGGAATACGAAAAGATGGCCCGCTTTTGGACCAAGATCTTTGCGCTTACTTTTGGAATTGGTGTTGCTACGGGGATTGTGATGGAATTTGAATTTGGTACTAATTGGGCGACCTATTCCCGTTATGTGGGCGATATTTTTGGGAGTGCTTTAGCTGCGGAGGGGATCTTTGCTTTTGCACTTGAAAGCGGATTTTTAGGCGTATTATTATTTGGCTGGAATCGGGTGAAGCCGATCGTTCATTTTATTGCTACAGTAGGTGTTTGGCTGGGATCGATGTTTTCTGCGATCTGGATTGTAGTGGCTAATTCCTGGCAGCAAACGCCGGCAGGGTATCATATAGTAGGAGAGGGGATGAGAGCACGTGCCGAGATCACCGATTTTTGGGCGATGGTGTTCAATCCTTCGAGTGTGGATCGCCTGTTGCATGTATGGAATGGCGCTTTTATTGCCGGTGCGTTTTTAGTGTTGAGCGTGCATGCTTATTACCTTATCAGAAACCGGCATGTAGCATTGTCTAAAAAAGCCTTTAAAATTGCTTTGGTCGTTGCTACCTTAGCTTCCTGTGCCCAATTGCTTTCCGGCCACAAATCTGCCGAGGGCGTAGCCGTCAATCAACCCGCCAAGCTAGCGGCCTTTGAAGGACATTTCGATAGCCTGGCCGTGGCAGATCTGTATTTGTTTGGATGGGTAGACAAAGAAAAGCAGGAAGTTACAGGTCTGGCCGTTCCGGGAGCCCTGAGTTTTTTAGTACACTGGGACTTTGAAGAGCCGGTAATCGGCCTGAATGCTTACCAACCTGAAGATCGCCCTGAAGCGATTAACGCAGTTTTTCAGTTTTACCATATTATGATTACCATCGGTATGTTTTTGATCGCCCTAACACTCTTTGCGTGTATCCAATGGGCAAGAGGAAAGCTGTTCGATCATAAATGGCTGCTGTGGGTTTTCGTATTCTCCGTCATACTCCCGCAAATTGCCAATCAGGTAGGGTGGTACTCTGCCGAAATGGGCCGTCAACCCTGGGTGGTATATGGGTTGTTAAGAACTTCAGATGCGCTTTCGGAGTCTGTAAAAGCCAATCAAGTGCTCTTTTCGCTGATCATGTTTTTTCTGGTTTACTCCTTACTGTTTGGTTTGTTTATTTATCTATTAAACAAAAAGATCAAGGGTGGCCCCGAAAAAGAAGAAGATATTCAACACAGACCGATGCTGGAAACAATTAGCAATGAGTAATGAGTGATGAATATTTTATACTTAAGGTAGTTTTATTGGAAGTAAACTTTCATCTTTCAATCATCAAATAATAGTTTTCTATTTTATCAAGACCCAAGACCCAAGACCCAAAAATAAATCATCATGACAATATTAGGAATTGATTATCCCACTTTATGGTTTTTGTTGGTTGGTGCTGTGTTTTCCGGTTATGCCATATTAGATGGATTTGACCTGGGCGCAGGTTCATTGCATTTATTCTTTAATAAAGAAAAGAGTAGGCGGATCGCTTTGAATGCGATCGGACCAGTGTGGGACGGGAATGAGGTGTGGTTGGTAATTGGTGGTGGGGCGTTGTTCGCCGGCTTTCCGATTGTCTATGCCACCTTGTTCTCTGCTATGTACATCCCGTTTATGCTGTTTTTGTTATTTATCATTTTCAGGGCCATATCTATAGAATTCAGGAGTAAAGAACCCATGAAGTGGTGGCGTCGGATGTGGGATATATCCTATAGTGTATCCAGTATTATGCTAGCTGTGCTGTTGGGAGTGGTTCTTGGAAATGTCTTGCAGGGTATCGCTATTGGTCCGAATTACACCTTTGAAGGCAGTTGGTTACAGTTTTTGAATCCGTATGCTGTATTGGTGGGGGTGACAACGCTTGCTTTATTTATGATGCACGGAGGGATTTATTTATCGATGAAGACCGAAGGCCGTTTATATGCTAAGCTGACCCGGCTAATTAAAAATTCAACAATCTTTTTTGTGGTCAGTTTTTCATTAATGTCTTTGTATACATTGATATTTATTCCGCATTTATCAGATCGATTTAAGGAGATGCCGGTATTGTTTGGGTTGCCGTTATTGGCTTTTCTGAGTATTGCGAATATAACCCGGTTAAATGCGAAGCGGAAATATGGCTGGGCCTTTTTGTTTTCTTCCCTTACGGTAAGTTTTTTGCTTCTGATCGTAGCTGTAGAGTTATATCCCAATATTATTCTCTCTACGGTAGATCCCGAATACCATATAACCGTTTATAATTCAGCTTCGTCTGAAAAGTCTTTGGGCATTATGTTGCTGATCGCAGCTATTGGAGCTCCATTGGCAGTAGGGTATTCGGCCTTTGTATTTTGGACGTTTAGGGGGAAGGTAAAGTTGGATGAGACGAGCTATTGATATTTAGTTGAGAAAGTTGATGGAGTTTATTAGTTAATTAGGCAAGTAAAGTAGAGGGTATTTCAAAAAACTATAGGGAAATTAAAATATCGCATGAACGCCAATTCCAATCCAGTCACCTCTTTTAATAGCTCCAACGCCACCTTGTGAAAAGAATTGATTGGGGGTGGCGCCTTTTGGCGCTTCACCTAATTCGCCAAATTGGCGGGTGTAATGGAGTAATAGTTTCAGGTGTTTTTTATTTAAATACCAGTTGATTCCGACATCAAGGGTATAATCCTTTCCCGAAAAAGAACCCAGTGCTGTTGCATTTCGTTGATGTGCTTCAGAAGTGCCTCCGTCAAAGTGCATGATCATGGCAGTTGGTTCGAGAAAGATCTTTTTGAAGATTAGGTTGTAACCAATTCTCAGGTGCCCGGTTTGGGAGAAGTAGTCGATGGGGATAGAGTGCTCATCAGGAATTTCGAGTTCGCCTTCCCGCCACATCAAATTCCAATCGGCATCAATATTAAGCGGCCCCCAGTTAAAGAGGATATCTACATTAGCAGCTTTACTTTCGGAGAATAACTCGGTTTCCCCCTGCCACGCTCCGGCAAGCCCGATAGACAGTCCGTTCCGCTGCCCGTAATAATTAATGTCATATCCGATTTTGAATTTCTTCTGCTCGGGGTCACCGATGTAAAATACGGTTCTTGCCGTAACTAGCGGGGAAAATCGTTTCCCTACTGAATTGCCATTATTGGTCAGGTAGACCGGATTAAAAACTCCAAAATGATATTGTAAGCCAAGATTTTCATCTTCAGTTAACACCAATCCGCCAAAATTCAATCCAAGTGCCCGTCCGGGCCCTCTTCCCACTAAATGCCTTCGAATATAATTTTGAGACATCGATTTTTCCATCGAATTGACAGACCACCCGGAGGTGATACTCTCTCTACTCATCTGTGGCCTGAAGTATCCGCCAACCAGATTAAATGCTTCGCTTCCCTTTTTTAATCGCCATTGAAAAAAAACATCCCACACACTAAATTGCGGAGCACCATTGTTTGAACCTCCCCTGGTTGCTGCTAGTACATCTCTCCCCAATAAGTCGTATGCTGCAACGATGGTAAATTTCAGATTTTCATAGGGTTGCGCTTTAAATCCCAGGCGGGCTCTCCTTAGCTGTGTGTTAAAACGGTTGTCAATCAGCTCATAACTCCCTGCTTCTTCATTATACACTTGTTGATCAAGAGAATAAGTACTCCAAAGCTGCACCATCATGAAGGGCTCGATTTTGAAGTTATCTTTCTTTTTGAGCCAATGTTCGAAAGAGGTCTGAGAAAAGAGGGAAATGGGAAAAAGTAATAATAGAAGTATTGGTGCTAATTTCATAATGCTGAAAAGACGGAAAATTAGTGAATAGGTGTAGTGGAATTTTTAAATCCCGAAGGGATTGAATATGTATAGCCCCCAATGATAATTGGGGGTATTTAATAGGAAACGGCATCAACCCTGTCGGGGTTGAATGATGACAAAGACTTGGGAAACATTCAACCCCTGCCCGGGGTTGTCAGGCAGCGTTCTATATTACCCGGCATTTTATACCGGGCTATATACTTTTTATCCCTTCAGGATAAATCAAATGATGGCAGCTTTCTATGATATCCACCACCCATCTTTTTATCGTTTTTTACAACACAACATTATTGCGCATTCCCCAGAGAGAAAGAACTATTTTGTTCCATTCCTTTGAAGAACGCAAGTGGAAATACTATCATTCATCACTCATTATTCATCATTCATTATTCATTGTTCATTATTAATTCCCCATTCCACTAATGCGGCAACTTCGATCGGACCATCCCATAGGCAAGCGTACCGAGTACTGCGCTTAAGATAACGACGGCAAATATCATATATCCGTGCCCAAAGAGTATATACATAGGGCCAGGACAAGAACCTACCAAGGCCCATCCTAAACCGAATATGGTACCGGAGATCAGGAATCTCGGATAGTTCATTTTGAAATTGAAGTAGGACACTTCTTTACCGTCCATTGTTTTGATGTTGAATCTCTTGAGGATGAACATGAAGGTGGCGGCCAAGATTACGGCAACGCCGATAATGCCGTACATATGAAAACTTTCAAATCGAAACATTTCATGAATCCGAAACCAGGAAATGGCTTCTGATTTGGTCATCGTAATTCCGAAAAATATACCAACGAGGAAAAAACTAAATATTCTCATTTTTAAATTTGCTTTCTTGTTTGTGGAAAATTAATTAACCGAAAATCAACGGCATGATCAGGTGAGTCATGATTAAGCCACCTATGAAAAAACCAATTACGGCGATCAGTGAAGGCAACTTAAGGTGTGCTAACCCTGAAATAGCGTGCCCCGAGGTACATCCGTCAGCATACCGCGCTCCGAATCCCACCAAAAACCCGCCAATGATGGCCAAGATTAATCCCAGCATATTTCCAAAATTGAAGAGACTCGTAGGGATAAAACCCGGATTTTCTTCCACTGATTGTGCATAGGGCATACCCCATTCTGCCAGATGTGCCTGCGTAGCAGAGGAAATTGCTACCGGCTCCGGACTTTGTAGCAGGGTGGCCCCAATTAGTCCTCCCAGGATACCTCCGATCACAAAAGCAAACCGCCAATCCTCTGTTTTTAAATCCATATTAAAAAATGGGATCTTCTTACCTGCACCTGCTGCAGAACATAAAGCTTTAAAAGACCCGGAAACGCCAAAGTTTTTACCTAATAGCGTCATAATCAGAACGATAGTAGCAATAGCCGCACCGGATACTGCCCAATGCCATGGCTGTCTAATGAATTCACCAACGTTCTGAACTAAACTTGCTAATTCCATTTTGTTCGATTTTAATTGTTTAGTTTTTTAACCGAAAACTATTGAAGTTGCATACTTCAACAAACACAGTTACAAAAGTCATAGTTTTTTTAGGATTAAAGTGTGACGGAGGTCACAAAGGACCGGAGGACCAGACAACCGGTAAATTTACTTGTCTTCTAGTTGTCGTGTTGTCTGGTCCTTTTGTCCTCTTGTCCTCTGGTCTTCATACGCTTCCATTTGTTGATCCAGGAAACGCTTCAGTTGAACCATTTGTTCATGGGCGAGTTTTTGTCCGGCTTTGGCTACAAAGAAGAGGATAATCATAAACAACATGCAAAATCCAAAAACCCATAGCATATAAGGTGTTTTATCTAAAGACCACTGCGAAGATCCGATGATGAGGGCGAAAGTACCAAAGAAGGTGGCTAGGGCATAAAAGAACATGAACATGGTCCACACTCCGGGTTTAGGCCCAATTAGTCCTCTGATGACCGTTTTTTCATGTTGTTGTTCTAAATCCGCTTGTAATTCGGGCGACCAATAATGTTGGTGCGCCAATCGTATTTTTAAGACGAGATGACTATTAGAAATGTAGCCATGGATGAAATCATTCTCCGTTTCTAAAGCAGCCTTCAAATTATTTAGAATGATGTCTTTAGAGCCAATGACCTCGTCGCGAAAACGAGGTCGGGCAAGTAAACCTTGATAGACTGGTTCTGAATGTTTCACTTCCATGGCAAAAGATTTTAGTTATTCGATTGACAGGTAGGTAAATAATTCAACCTTGCCACCTTTAGGGGCTGGAAACCTCTTATTGTTCTCGTTCCCAGGCCAGCATATCTCCTTCGAGATTATAAAGCTTCTCAAATCCCTGACTTTTCATTCGCTCAGATGCTGTCAGACTTCTGCGGCCGCTTCTGCAGTAAACGACATAGGTTTTTTCTTTATCCAATGCCTGGATTTGCTGGTCAAAATCTTTATCGAAAATATTGATCAGTTTGGAATTGGGAATGTGTCCCGCTTCATGTTCAGAAGGTCTCCTGACATCCAATAAGACCAAATTTTCCTCATTAGCAATGAGCTCCTTTGCTTGGTTCACGTCAATGGATTCATAGGTAGAGCCCGACTTTTCCGTTGAGTTATCCTCATTCCCTCCTTTCACACTTGCTCCCGTCGGTTGCCCGCAGGAAAGTAAAATAAATAAAGAAAATGATAGTAAAAAATAGATACTTTTAGCAATTTTCATTCTTCTAAAATAATGGTTGAAATAAAAAAACGTCTTAACATCAAAGGCTAAGTCTAAAGATAATATATTTTTATTGGTTTTCCTATTACCCCCTGAACCCCTATTACACCTCTGCACCCCCTTTGTACCCCCTTGTATCCCCTTTTCCCCATTGTACCCCCTGAAACCTGGATACCCTGATACCCTGATACTCTGATCCCCTGACACCTCGATACCTCGATTTCACGACCTCAAATACGACGCTCCGTTCATATCCAAAATGGCTCCGGTAGAGTAGATGGATTCTTCTGAAGCCAGGAATAAAATCCCAAAAGCAATCTCTTCAGGTTGGGCAGCCCTCCCTAATGGACTTTGATTTTTAATATCTTCTCCTCTGTCACTTTCTAGGAGCTCTGCTACCATATCGGTTTCTACAAATCCAGGAGCAATTACCCCAACAAAAATATTGTAGGGCGCTAATTCCTGAGCTAAGGATTGGCTAAATGAATTAAGCCCCGCCTTACTGGCTCCGTAGGCCGTGTGTTTGGGCTCCCCGCGAAACGCCCCTCTTGAAGAAACATTGACAATTCTGCCACCTCCCTCTTTGATCATGTACTGTACAGCCCAATAGGTGACATTGGCAGGGCCGATTAAGTTGATGTTCATCGTGTTCTCCCAAACCAACTGCCAGTCTTCATAGGAGATCGTATCGATCGGTTGAGAAACAAAGATGCCGGCATTATTCACCAATATATCCAGTCGGCCCATATGCTGAAAGGCTTGCTCTACCAGTTGCCTAGCCTCCTCCGGATGTGCAATATCGGCCTGAATCGCCCGATGATCTTCCCCTTGCATTAATTTTAGGGTCTTTTCAGCCTCCTGAAAATCATGCCGGTAACAAAATACTACTTTTGCGCCACGCGCGGCAAAAGCAACCGCAGCTGCCCGGCCTATACCCCTCGAACCTCCTGTAATCAATACGCATTTACCTGTAAAATCCATCGTCTTATTTTTTTGCCAATATAAATAAAAACGTCGGAACGTTCTAACGGTTTAGCGGAGCATGGGAGCAAATAATTCCGCTGAACCGTTGAACCGCTGAACCGCTGAACCGTTGAACCGCTGAACCGCTGAACCGCTGAACCGCTGAACCGCTGAACCGTTAAACCGTTAAACCGTTAAACCGTTAAACCGTTAAACCGTTAATTTAACTCCATCTATCTTTTCCAAAAAATCTGACCTACAGATTTAACCAAAACTTAATCTGCCGCATAAGTCCTCTTAAAGTCTCTTCCTTAATTTTATGTTATTCATTAATTATAAATTTTTCACATGAGACAATTTTACTTAACTCTATGTTTTTCTTTTCTTACAATATGGACACTTTTCGGAGCAAATGACAAATACCGGGCAATTATTGCAGATGATCCATCCACGACGATGACCATCGGTTGGAATCAGCTCTCTGGGCATAGTGTTGCCTTATTTTACGATTTAGTAGACCATGGGACCGATTATCAGGCTTACGCCAACTTTCAGTTACCCGACAAAACGGTTGTTCATAAAGGAATGAATAACTACTTTGTTCGGTTGACCAACCTGACGCCTGATACCAAATATTACTTCGTTATTGTAGATAGCGAAGGTGTTAGTGAGCGTTTCTGGTTTGAAACATTGCCTAATACGCCTGATCAACCCTTATCCATCGTTGCAGGTGGGGACTCTCGCCGTTCCGGTTCTGAAACGACGCCTCACGATCCGCGGATCGAATCGAACAAAATGGTTCAGGCGCTTCGGCCAGATTTTGTGGCTTTTGGAGGGGATTATACCGATAAAAATACAGACGGGCAGTGGCAAACATGGTTTGACGATTGGCAGTATACGCATGGCGATGATGGCAGGTTGTCTCCAATTCTCCCCACCCGCGGAAACCACGAACACAACAATGCCGATGTCATCAACCTTTTTGATGTGCAGCACAACGATGTTTATTATGCCGTTAACTTCGGCGGGTCGCTGATCCGCTTCTATACCTTAAACAGCATGGTATCTGTTGCCGGAGCACAAACGAACTGGCTTGCTACGGATCTTGAAGACAATAAATCAAACACTATCTGGAAATTAGCTCAATACCACTACGCGATTGCTCCACACACTTCTTCCAAGCCTTATCGGGTTGCTCAATATACGCATTGGGCTCCGCTTTTCTACCAATATGGTTTGCAGTTGATCATTGAGTGCGATACCCACGTTGCCCGAAACAGCTGGCCGTTACGCCCTTCTGACGAACCCGACAGTGATGGAGGGTTTATTCGGGATGATACTACCGGTACCGTATATGCAGGAGAAGGCTCCTGGGGATTGATCCGTCCGGCCAATGTAGAATACAACTGGACGCGAGAAAAAGGTAGCTTCACCCAACTCAAATGGTTGCATGTCAACCAGGACTCCATCGTTGTGTACACCATTAAATCAGCCACCAGTGATCCTGTAGCGCCTGTTTCAGATGATAACCGTTTTGAACTTCCTGAAGGGATGGATATCTGGGAAACCGTTAACGGTGATCGCATCATTATTGACCGTCCGAATCCGGATTACAATCCGGTAGTATCTACTGAACAGACCTTTAGAGAAGAAATCACATTGATCAAAGATCTGTTTCCGAATCCTGCATCCAGCACGTTGAATATTTTCTTTGCCGAGCCGGGCCAAAAAGTGTACCAGGTGATCGCCAACAACGGTCAAATCATTGATCAGGGGACGATGACCGATCAAACCAACAGTATCAATATCAGCAATTACCTTCAGGGGCATTACTACTTCCGCGTTTGGGAGAAAGGCAATGAAGCAAAGTCGCAAGTAAAGCGATTTATTAAATACTAAATTTAAAATTATCCTAAACCAACCAACCACACACCATGAGAAAATTACTTCTAAACCTATTGATAATAATAATAACTTCAGGTTGTTTGATAGCCCAGGTGCCTTACACCGTTGAATTTTCAGTGCTTGACGGCGCTGATGATGCGGAAGAAGCTGTTGGTAGTGGCGGTATGAATTTGACCAGTTCCGATTTAGAGATGGTCATGGAAGGTACAGAACAAGTGATCGGTATTCGCTTCAACGGAGTTAACATCCCTCAGGGCGCTACGATCAATTCAGCTTTTATTCAATTTACGGCCGATGAAACCGATGATGTAGCGACCACCTTAAATATCGTCGGTGAATTGGTTGAGCATTCGGCTGCTTTCAGTACTACCAATTTTGATATTTCAGACCGGCCCACCACTACTGCAATTGTAAACTGGGACGATATCCCCGCCTGGGATATGGTCGGCGAAGCCGGGCCTGATCAGGCGACTCCTGATTTGACTGCTATTGTAGATGAAATTCTAGGACAGCCCGGATGGTCGGCAGGTAATGCGATGACATTTGTTATTACGGGCTCCGGTAAGCGAGTTGCACATTCGTTTAATAATGGAGCAAACGCTCCGCCCAAGTTGGTCATCAACTATGATGTTGTGGAGTTTCCGACCGAGCCGCTTCCGGTCGCTACTGCTTCCTTATGGAAATACGATGACAGCGGTCAGGACCTGGGCACCGCCTGGCAAGAGCCGGCTTTCGATGACAGCGCCTGGGATTTTGGTCAGGCCCAGTTGGGGTATGGAGATAGCGATGAGGCTACAGCGCTCGATTTTGGTGGTGATCCGGACAATAAGATCATTACCTACTACTTCAGAAAGGTAGTAGATGTACCAGATGCTTCTATTTATGATGGATTAACGATGGAGCTATTAGCCGATGACGGAGCGGTTGTCTATTTGAACGGAGAAGAAATTGCCCGGAAAAATATGCCAGCCGGACCGATAGACTATCTTACGCAGGCGTCCTCTGTCATTAGTGGCGCTGATGAAGATACTTATGAAACCTTTTCGCTACCTAATACGCTCGTCAATGGAGAAAACATTATTGCGGTAGAAATTCACCAGGTAGATGGGGTGAGTTCAGATATTAGCTTTGATTTATCCTTGTCTGGAGATATTATTTTACCGCCGGCGGTCCAGTTTATTCACAATTCTCCCGATCCGGATCTAGTTTTGGCTGAAGTATGGGTGAATCCATTCAATTTGTTAGGTTGGCAGAACTTCACCGGGTCGACGCCATTTCCTTTCCGAAGCGGTAGTTCATATATTACCGATCTACCGGCCGGCACTCATAGTATTGCGGTCTCTGCTTTTGGTCAAGGCGATTATCTGTGGAATGCTACTGAATTCACGATAGAACAAAATAAGCGGTACATAGTTATGGTGTCTGGCGTAAGAGATACCACTTTGTTCAATACCTCTGTGAATGGTGGAGAGGCGATACAATTTAAGATTCAGGTCAATGAAGTTCCCGGTAATGAAAGCGTTTCTGCAAATGAGACGCTCCCGCTGCTCTTCCATGGAACGCCGGATTTGCCAAACATGCGATTGATTGCGCCCGGCGCAGGAGACGCTACCGGCGATTTACCCGAAGGACTACCTTATGCCTTTGATTTGGTGGGAGGAACCGTTGATGCTTTACCTTATCCCATCGTTCAGGTGACTAACAATTTAACTACCGAAATATACGGAGAATATAAAGCGGATTTAGTACCTTTTTCTCAGCAAGTGATTACGATTTTTACTTCTGGGTTTTATTCTGCTGACGGTAATACGGGCATCAATGATCCTAATTTTGGTTTATTTATCATGCCCCCTACAGAAGGGTTTGCCATTCCGCTTCCTGCTCCTGATCCGGCGCAGCCGGGTAAGGTGCAGATCATTCACAACTCACCCGATCCCGAATTGGCCGAGGTAGATGTCTGGTTGAATGGAGCAAAAGCAGTGGAAGCCTTGGGCTTTAGAGAAGCTACCGCCTTTGTTGATATTCCTGCCGGAATGAACCGCGTCGCCATTGCGCCCCACAGCACTACGGATGCAGATACCGCCTGGAGTGCGGTAGATGTGATGGTAGAAGCAGACCTGGATATTAATTCCTTCCAGTTGGTTGGTCGAAATTATACCGCAGTGGCTTTTGGTGCGCGTAATACGGCTCCATTTGAAAATGCTGTCAATCCGGATGTCAGCTTTGGTATCGCTTTTGAAGAGGGCCGCGTTGAAGCCGCTAATGATACAGTAGTGGATTTGCGGTTTTTCCACGGTGCAACCAATGCTCCCATGGTAGACGGAATTTTGGAGGGAGAGATCGTTCCTATCGTCAACGATCTGACTTTTGGAAATTATTCACCCATCTACGTCACCTTGCCTGCCGAAGAAACCTTCCAGGTAAATTTGACAGATGCCATAGATAACAACGAGGTGTTATTAGGTTACAATCTGGATCTGACCGGTCTTGGTGGTCAGGCGTTTGTCGTGCTAGCTTCCGGCTTATTCAATGACCAACCTGGCTTTGGTTTATATGTGGTAGATGAAGATGGCGGAGATGCCGTACCATTAGAGTTGGTATTCGGCAGCAATGTTGAAGACTTGAAAGCAGCAGGTGTTGAAGTTTTTCCTAATCCGGTAATAGATAAGCTGACCATTTCTTCTCCAAAGATGATCAATCAGTTAAGAGTGCTGGATATAAATGGAAGAGTGTTGTACTCGATAGAGCAAATAGATGGACAATTTACCATTGATATGACTGCATTCGAAACAGGCGTTTACTTATTGGAAATGGATATTGAAGGAATCAGAGGCGTAATGCCGGTAGTGAAACAGTAAGGGTATGAAATGAAAAGGGAATGAAAAATAATGAAACCTTTTATGGCCCAAACTTTTTTCTTTGAGGCTGTCTCATAAGTCTATGAGCCATCCTCTTAGGTTTTTTTATTTTGAGAAGCCTGTTTTTTCTGACAAAATCGAAGATTTTGTCAGAAAAAACAGGCTTCTCAAAGAAGAAAATTTGGTGTCTCGAAACACGAATAGTGTTTTGAGACACCCTCAAAATATAGTAAAGAACAACGTTTCTAATTGAGTATTTTGCCTTTACTATACAGTAATTAATTCCTCTTTCCCCTGGGCTTTTGTTCCCTTCCCCCTCTTTATCATCAGTTAACAAAAAGATAGTAGAACCTTAACGCATACGGTTACCATCATATATTAAGACGTATCTACATTTGTAAGATGAATTAAAATGTTGTTTTGTCGGGCAAAAACCTGAATCTGTTGGGAACCACATTACCGGAAAAATATCTGATCATTTCCATTACGTTGATGTCTATGACAATAGGTAGTTGGCTGATCCTTTTTATCAATGATTGGCAAGTCACGCCACTAGTCGTTTGGGTGTTGATCGTTTTTGTCGCGACTCATTTATTAAGTTTGTTGGTAGGCACTTGGTTGTATGCCAAGAGAGCAAAAAAAATCGGCAAGCAGTTTTACAATACCTTACAAAGTCTGGAAAATTTTGATGTAGATCACCCTTCTCAAGTTGAATTAGAGGTTTCTTCTATTCCTGAGATCAACGAACTAAACTATTTTGTTCTAAAGGTTACCGATCGGCTTCGCCAGCACGATTCGGCCAACCGACAATTTACCGAAAGTGCAGCGCTGGAATTAAAAACCCCTCTCATCGCGATAAAGAAAGAAGCTGAAAAACTCAAGAAAAACGGAATGCGCCATCCAGAGGAATTAAAAGCCCTGGATGAGATTCTTTATAACACCTCCCGGCTGGCAAAAATGAACCATGACCTGATCCTCCTTTCTAATATCGAGCATGGCGCCTTTCATAGTGTACAAACGGTAGATATCAATCAGTTGATTGAGGAAGAATTAAACAGCCATAGCTCCCAGATTAAAGCGAACCACCTGGAGATAATACGTAACTTTCAGCGGGTCATTGTAGTGGAAATGAGTATTGATCTTGGCCGGATGCTCATTAAAGAGCTCTTGAATAATGCTATTTTTCACAATGAAAAAAATGGATTCATCGAGATTTCTACCTATGAAAATCTTCTGGAGATCACTAATTCCGGCCCTCCGTCTAGTTGCCCTCCGGAAACGCTATTCCACCGCTTTAAACGCGGCCACCATAAAGAAAATCACATTGGTTTGGGGCTCTCGATTGTAGAACGAATCTGTAAATTCTACCAATTTGAAGTGGAGTACCTCTTTTTTAATAATGCTCATACGCTGAGAGTAGGGGTGTAGTAGAACGACTTAACGAATTGAGGATATAAGCGCCTTGTCAAAATTGGGTTACCATTAGATTGAGATGAATTTTGGATCTTA
>CAZHOV010000092.1:0-22651 GCA_964534315.1 uncultured Saprospiraceae bacterium
AATAATTCTATCGCTTTTCAATTAACCTCTATTCAGCTTTGCTGAATAGTTACGATTGTCAAAAGTAAACGCCCAATAGTGTGTACAATGATCTTTACAAGCAAAAGCTCGCAACGCCGTTTGTGCGAGCCCCTTCTACACCATAATGTACCGTATTTAGAATATTTACGTTATTGAATTATTTACATCAAACCATCGGGCATGAAATATTTTTCAGTTTTATTGTTGATAATAATTCCCTTAAAGGAATTAATTTCCCAAGATCCTCTGCATTGTGACTGCTATGATAGATTGACTAACCTTTCACTATATTATGAACAAAAAGGGGACATAAAAAAAGCAATTGACACCTTTGAAAAAGGGATGAATTTTAAGGAAAAAGCCAAATGGAATCCATATGAATATTTTAAACTGGGCGAGCTATATGCGTTAAGTGGGGATTTTGTGAAATCATGCATATATCTTGAAGAAGCTTTAATACGAGGATTTGATATCGAGTATTTGGATTCTGAAAAGTTTGATGAAGTTAAAAACAGCCAGAACTGGTTAAGTATTGAAACAAGGATAGATTCTTTAAAACGTGAATATCAAAAAAACATAAACTTAGAATATCGGTTAGCAATTGAAGACATTAGGGGAAGTGACCAAACGATCAGGAGGCTAATAAAGGTTCCGGATTCAACCTTTCAAAAGCTTGATAGCATAAATTTTTTAAGATTGAAAGAGCTAATCAAGAAATACGGATATCCAAATATGGCACATCACGGATTTGATGGCAATCAAGGTGCTTATCTCATTTTATTGCATGCTTCGATGTATTCTGAACAAATGTACCAGGAAATACTAGCAATACTTAATGAAGCAATTACAGAATTTGGATATAGAAGAAGTAATTTAGCACAATTTATTGACAGAAGAGAGGTTTGGTATCATAAGAGAAAACAGCTATACGGGACTTGGAATTCTTATGGAGCCGATGAGTTCAAAGAAATAAGTGGATTAGAAAATGTGGATGAAAACAGACTTAGATATAATTTACTTAGGCTAAAAGAACAAGCGATGATTGAGAAGAGGTCATTACCTCGTGGATATGAAGAAAAATTATATCCAGAGAATTATTTCTGTGGACACCTATTTAAAGAATAAATATGGCAAAAGAAAAATTGAAACACAAGAATAAAAACAACGATCCTGACAACTCCATTTGGACCTACTTACCAAGAAGGGGTTAAGCTTACCGGAATATACTGGTAAGAAAACATAATCAACAAGTGAACATACAATTAAGAAAAATAGAGAAAGAAGATCTAATTGCGTACAGATATTGGATGTTACCCCAACATAAATATCACGATTTCAATGGCCCATACTTTAGGAAAGTAACCAAAAAGGAAATAGATGAAAAAATCAAAATCCTCTCAGATGGTTTTGATAAGGGAATAAAAGAAACCAGCCTAAATTTTGCCTTCTCCCATCTAAGTGGTAAATTTAAAGCTGAACAAAAATCACACACTATATGAAAAACTTCCTATTTGTCGCACTTATCCTTTTCACTATTCATACAGCGTTTAGTCAAGCCTGGGTTGTCGGGGATACTACAGGCTACCTCAAAGTAGACGTTTCCACACAATTTCTGCCCGATTCAAAAGTAGTTTTTGACATGGACTGCGATGGTATTGAGGATATCAATATCAGTTCATCTGGTCCAGTTGATATAACCTGGCCATGGTCAAGATTATCCTTTTTCATGAAGGAAAACGTGGCCTGTGTCATGTTGGATCCCGGATTCATTACGGCCTTTGAAACGGGAGATACCGTATTATTATCAGACGAAAGCATTTACGAAGTTAATTTAGATTACATCTGTGGATATGGGGCAATGGGTGGTTATGGGCAATGTAATCTGGAAGAAAAATATTTCATATTTAGAAAAAAGACGCCTCTTGATACCCATTACATTTTCATTATGTTCTCTAATTTCAATATCGACTTCACTATTCACCACATTATTTCTAAATGTTCAACCAATCCAATTGATGTCATTACAAGTATCGAAGAAGTATCCGCTCAAAATGACATCAGCATTTTTCCCAACCCAACCAAGCAATTATTGAATCTTCCCATTGAAACGCAGGAACTGAAAATATATACGATGGACGGGATAGTTGTCTTAAGTCAGAAAAACGTCCGTCAAAATATTGATGTTAGCCATCTGGATAAGGGAATGTATATTTTAGAGCTAATGGTTAACAAAGAAAAAAGGATCTTGAAATTTGTGAAAGAATAACGTTTGGTATCTTGAAATTCCATAAGTCTTTTGAGACAACCTCCTAAGTTTTTTTGAGGGCGCTGTATGTTCATAAAAAATCAACGTTTTTTATAAACATACAGCGCCCTTAAAGTAGAATATTTGCCGGCTCAAAACACCAAAGGTGTTTCGCCCCTTTCCTACTCTACAAGGGGAGATTCACTGCCTCATCCGCATCAATCGTACCATATCCGAAATTACTGTCTTTATTGGGATACAGCGCAGAAGCTTCTCTCAACACTTGTAAAACTGCTGCTCGTGAAGCCCCCGGATCCTGACTCCATACCAAGGCTGCAATACCTGCAGTAGTAGCCGTTGCACAAGAAGAACCTCCGATATAATCAGGTTGATCGCAACAGGTGGCCAATGAGAGAGACGTATTGTTATTATTACTTCGTTGCATCACCGAAACAAAATCTACTTCAGCCCCATAATGGCAGGTATTACATTCCTGATAAGGGAGCTGGTCGACTACGCCGGTAACCGCCACTGTCTCAGCCATCCAGGCAGGAAATATCACCCCAACCCAATTGGTAATAGAGGTAGATGTACCTGCAGCAGCCATGATCATCTTCCCCTTATTGTAGGCGTAATACACGCCATCCGCTACCGTACCGCTAAAGAAAGGTGTTCCGATAGACATCGAAATTACCCGAACATCATTATCATCACCTGCGATAATCAATGCATCTTTAACCCCTTGCTTCTCATTAGAACTGGAAATAATGACATCCGCTACTGCCCGGATACTCATCAAGTCCGCATTATAGGCTACGCCGACAGCATTGCCGTCATTACTACGCGGGCCGGCCGCCAGTCCTGCCATCGAAGTACCATGTCCACATGGATCATTTGGAGAATCCAGTGACCGCCACCACCACCAGCCGGAATAATGCGTACTCAATTTCTCAATGGTGCGATTGCTTGAAAATCCGGAATTGAAATTACTACCCAGATTGTCTTGGCCGTCAGCTGCTCCCGTATCGATAATCGTAATTTTTATTGCGGCACCTGATGTTTGGTTCCAGGCAGTCTGAATATTAGCGAGGTCGTAATTCCAGGGGCGCTTTGCGCCAGGAGCGACTGTAGTATAATCTTCGGCTGGAATATTGAAATTTGGAGCGCTGCCACATCCGGCATCCCGGTCCTTAACCGTTGGTTCTTCCTCCAGGTAATAGCCCATCGGCTCCAGGAAGCGAACCTCCGGAAGCTGCCTTAGCGCTTCCAATGTACTTTTCTGCGTGATCAAAACAGCAAAGTTGGGCAATACCTCAGGCTCTCCAAAAGGCAAAAGGGTATTGATCGCTACCCCTTCTTCTCGTTCAATAAGATCGTAAAGCTTGTTCTTAACAGCTATCCATTCCTCGCTTTCAATATCAAGGGAATGCATCCGATTTTCGATATCGAAAAAGTTCTCGGGCTGATAGCCAATGGCAAAAATAGAATCTGACTGCATCCCTGCACTGTAAATGGTATGCAAATCTTGGTCTGACCAATAAATACGCCCCCGCTCTTGTAAGGCCGCCTCGAGCCTTTCATCAATTTCAGCAGGAGTTAAAAGATCAGTTGTTTCTTGAGGGGTAACCATTTCATTCTTCTGACAAGAAAGGATCAGTAAAAGCGCGGCCAGAAACGCACTAAATTTGGTAATACTCATAGATTGGGAATTGTGGGTGATGAAAAAAATTATTGCTTTAAATATACTAAAAAAAATATAGACGTTTGGCGCCATTCACTATCTTTATGGTTCGCAGGAACCGTTTTTGATTTCTGGAGGGCTCTCCTCTGTAAAGAAAACGCAGTGGATTAAAACCCTCAGATATTTGAGGACGACCCAGCGAAAGAATTATTTAAACCGATAAAAAAAGATTTATGAAAATTGCAGTTCTAGGTGCCGGAAATGGCGGTTATGCCATAGCTGCCGAATGTGCCTTACAAAACCACGACGTAACCCTCTTTGATTTCGAACAATTTCCTACCAACATACAGGCGGTCAGCAATGCAAAGGGGATTAAATGCTCAGGATTGATTGAAGGATTTGCACCGATCTCCTATGCCGGCCATGACATCGAGCAAACCGTCTCCGGTGCTGAGCTCATCTATGCGGTAGGCCCTTCTTATGCGACAGTCCCATTTGCGAAGGCCTATAAAAAAGCTATGAAAAAAGGCCAACAGGTCATTGTCTGCCCCGGAACGAACGGTGGCGCCCTGGCCTTTAAAAAAGAGCTGGGGCTTGATTTTTCCGACACCTCAATCGTTGTATCGGAAACCTCTACCCTGCCCTATGCCTGCAGGATCTTAAAACCCGGCGAAGTCCACATTTACCATAAATTAAAAGACGGACTTTTTTTCGCCTCTCTTCCAGCTTCAGAAACCGAAACAGCTTATCCATTCTTCCAGTCCACTTATCCGGAAAGTAAATGGTATAAAAATGTGTTGCAAACGCTATTCCAAAATGGGAATAATGTAATTCACCCAGCCGTTACCTTGCTCAATGTAGGCAGAGTGGAATCACCAGAAGATTTCTTTTTCTATGAAGAAGGCGTAACCCCTGCGGTCGGCAACCTAATGGAAGCCGTAGATAAAGAGCGAATAGCGATTGCCGAGGCTTATGGTCTGCCCATTATCCCGGAACCTGAAACGGGGTATATTCAGGGCTATATGCTTGAAAAAAACTACCATACCGGATATAGTAAAGCCCCCGGATTCAAAGGTATAAAAGCACAAACGCAAATCGATAATCGCTATTTTACCGAAGATGTCGGGTATGGATTAGTATTATTGGAAGATATGGCCAAAATCGTGCAGATCGATACGCCAATTATCACCTCCATCATTAAGATCGTATCTGTCTTGTTAGAAACGGACCTCCACCAAAATGCACATCGAACCCTCGACACATTAGGATTGGGAGGACTTTCAAAAGAGGAGGTTGTAAAAGCGGTAGAATAATGATGCAGAAGCATTCGAGCAGAATTTCTACATTTCCAGTGGAAAAACCTTAAAGGATAAAAATTAGGGTGTAAAAGAATGAAAAAGACTAGAAAACAATTAATCTTACGCTTATGCGGTTTTTAGTATTTCTTTCCCTATTTGCCCTGTTATCGTCCTGTGGCACAAAAACGGAAGATACTTCTCTTGATTTCCTAACAGGCACCTGGAAAAGGGAAAATATGGAGCGTTATGAGGTTTGGGAACAGGTAAGCCCTCAAGAACTAAAAGGCTATTCCTACAAATTAGAAAATGGCGAGAAGAATATTACAGAAACCCTGGTGATTAGAAAAGACAAGGGGCAGGTTGTCTATGAAGCAACCGTTCCTGACCAAAACGAAGGAAAGACGGTTCCTTTTACCCTAAATCCAGCTATTGATTCACTGCTTTCTTTTGAAAATGCCAGCCACGATTTTCCTAAAAAGATACAGTATCAACCATTGGAGGAAGGGAAAATTAAGGTAATGGTATGGGGCGATGGAAAAAAGGGATTCTCTTTTGTTCAGCTTAGGCAGCCAACTAATTGAATAAGTAATTAATGGCACCATCAACCTACAGCAGCTCTCCTCAACAGACTTGCCGATAGGTCAATTATCACCCTATTTAGCTACTATTCATTCGGCAACAAACACCTACATCTGCAGAGGAGGTTCTTCCTCATTAGAGAACCCGACAAATATCCTTTATTCGATTGGTCTAGACTCTGGAAATCTGATCTATGAAGCGACGTTCAGTGAAACAGGAACGCTGCTCAAGTTAGCTGGAGAATAACAACTATCCATGCCTAGCGGGTTAAGTAAGATATCTATTTCGGAATCATGGAAAAATGACCAAAACATTAAATATTTGGTCGTTTTTCCAATTATCGCCAAGGATTAACGTACTAATTTCAAAAAAGTTATTTTCTTGCACGGACAGCAACCAACCTGCTCCTGACCAAAACATGAAAAGGGATCTTCAAAACCTCTCTGGCACCTATATGGATCTGGAACCATATGCCTATGGAGAAGCTCTTGGCCAACGAACATTCACCTTTGAAAACGGCAAATGGACGCTTGAATTCACACTTGGGTTAGATCTAAAATTGCTTTGGCTATTATCTCAAACCCCTGGTAAGGGGTTGAATGTGTATAACCCTGTATGAGATGCGAACGCAGTTAATCAAAGCCATCAATCCCTTAAAGTCAACAGGCCATGAACTTCAGGAGATTTTGTTAAATTGTAACCGAATGGCGATGGGGGAACAAGGATTACCTTTCACCATGCAAGGCAAAAGAATTCAGTAAATAAACAGGGAAGCTTATCAATTCATAGATTAATGAAAAAACCTAACGACTACTTCGTATACTTCCTCCAGGTTATGACGTTTCCTATTGTATTTACTTGCTTTCTTTTACTCACCGGATGTAGCCCGACGGCACCTCAACAGGAAGAAGCTGAACCGGTCAGTAATCTTCAACCGGAGGAGGAAGTCTTTTATTTGATCTTTCCGAGAAGTTTCCGCGATAGCGATGGCGACGAAATCGGAGATCTCAAGGGCGTTACCCAAAAACTAGATTACCTGCAAAAGCTGGGCGTCACTTCCATTATCATGACGCCTCTTTACCCTTCGATCTATTATCATAATTACTTTACCCATGATTTTAAAGGCATCGATGAAGAGTTTGGCACTAAAGAAGATTATTTCAATATGGTCCGGGAAATTCATCGCAAGGGAATGAAATTTTATATGGATACAGAAGTACAATATGCAACCATTGAGCACCCCTGGTTTAAAGACTCTTACAAAAATCCGGATTCCCCCTATGATGACTATATCTTTTACCGCGACACCCTAAATACAGAGCCCGCTTCCATCATTTTTGGTCTTAAAGGTCTGAAGTCTTATGACGGTTCTTATCTTGATATAGCAACCGTCAATCTCTACCATCCTGAAGTCCGGCAATACATCCAAAAATTATACACCTATTGGGTTGACCCCAACAAAGACGGAAATTTCGAAGATGGAGTGGACGGATTCCGGTTAGATCATACGATGGACAACCTCGACAATAAAAACCTGTTAACTAATATATTAAAGGACTTTTGGAACCCCTTGATCTCTGATATGAAGAACATCAATCCGGAATTGAAATTTATTGCCGAGCAGTCTGACTGGGACCAATCTGGCTGGGAAGACCCCGCCTATGGATTTTTTGAGCAGGCGGGGATAGATATCGTCTATTCATTCAGTCATTTTTACAGTCTTACTGAAAAAGAAAAGATGGAAAAAGCGATCACCGAAAACGCCAGGCGAACCCCGGAAGAACACTACTTTTTACTGTTCCTGGATCTCCATGACACGGATCGCTTTGCCAGTCATGCTAATTGGTCGATCGAATGGAATAAACAAAAGGCGGCAATGGTCTATCTCAGCAAAGGCATCCCGTTTATTTACTACGGACAGGAATTGGGAATGAAAGGAACTAAACTACCAGCCCATATAGAAACAGGCTTGGGGCACTTCATGACGGATGGGATATTCCCAGAAGGGAGGCCTTCCAATGGGCCAAAGATATTGACCGGGAAGGTATGGCGACCTGGTACAAAGATGTTCAACCTTATTGGAATTACCGGCATAATGATTCCAACGATGGAATATCAGTAGAACAACAAGCTCCTGACTCTACTTCTCTGCTCAATTATTACCGAAAATTATTACAGTTCAGATCGTCGCACTCCGCTTTTACGGGCGGAAAGATCGAAGTAATTCCTTCTGGTCATGATAACGTATTGACCTACTGCAGATGGGATGAAGATTCTTGGTTTCTGCTGGCCTTCAACTTTGAGAATAGAAAAGTGTCTACGACAATTGATCCGGCCACCCTTCCGTTTCCTATTTCAAAAGCCTCCTTAACTATGGCTTTTGGCGATGGACACAGCTCGTTTAATCATTCCGATACAGTCCTTTCGGTAACGCTGAAAGAAGATGGGTACCTCATACTAACCCGAAAATGATATATTCGCTGCGATATTTTGTTACTATACAGCTTTCACCTGAAACCAGGGGGTGTCTATGAATCCTTTTTTCTCAACGATATTATCCATGCAGATCTCCTTTGATCCCGGCACCATTACCCTCTTCGCCTTGATCGCTCAGGGTATATTCGCATCCATTTTGCTGATTTTCAAGCGAGAAAACAAAAGGGCCAATAAATATCTTGCCTTATTGATCTTTCTGCTATCCTTATGGCTTTGCGATGCCTTTTTTAGGGTAGCAGGTATTTACAATCAAAATCCAAATTTCTATTTCCTACCCATCTACTTTTCATTGGCCTTTGGGCCCCTTATTTATTTTTACACCAAAGTGCTTACTCTACCCGCTTTGCAATTTAAATGGCGCGATGTGGCGCATTTTATTCCGGCCTTACTGCAATTCTTCTTTTACCTTTACCTGCAAATTCGAGGATATCAATACAGAAGGGCATTCTGGTACAATATTCACTACCCCTACACTTATGATTTGGAGTTGATCTTGAGTTTTACTTCTATCCTGATCTATCTCATCCTGAGTCTTAGATTGATCATGCAGTATAAGCGAAAAATCGAGAATTACTTTTCCAGTCTGCACCGAATCGCGCTAACCTGGCTGGGAAGCCTCCACGTAGCCTTATCTTTGCTGGCGCTGTTCTGGTTATTAGAATCTTTTGCCCGATTAATCTGGGACTACTACCCCATTACTCCCCTATCTTCCATTACGATCGGCTTTACCATCATTTTTTTAGCGGCCGGCGGGATGATCCAGAAAGATCTGAGCAGCGTTGCAGAAGCTTTAAAATCAACCACAGCAGATCAAGAGAAGGAAAATAAGAACACATCCATTGACCGGGAGCTGCTGAAACAACTTCAAAGACTTATGACGCAAAAGGAACTCTTCCTTAATCAAGAACTCACCCTAAAAGAATTTGCCACAGCTGTGGGAATGCCATCCAGAGAGGTATCCAGAACCATTAACAAGGGATTGGATATTTCATTTATCGACTTCGTCAACCAATACCGTATAGAGCGAGTTAAAACCTTGATAGCCGATCCGGCATATAGCCATCTGAGTTTATTGGGGATCGCTCTGGAAAGTGGATTCAATTCCAAATCGACATTCAACCGGGTATTCAAAAAAATGGTCGGAAAAAGCCCATCGGAGTATCAAAAAGAGCATCAAAACGCGAATTGAGCCCCCTCAAAACATGAATTGAGACGTTTGATGATCCCAAAAAAGTGATGTTTGCGACATTATTAATCTCAATCAATTTTCTTTATCATGCAAACATTATTTTTTATACCACTTTTCATTTTTGGTTTTTTCTTTTATGGCAGCGCAAATTTTACAGACTCCACTAAAGTGAAATCCGTTGTAGAAAGTTACGTTGAACTAAATGGCTTCTCCGGCACCATCTTAGTTGCCAAAGAAGGTAAACCGATCTTTCATCAGTCTTATGGCCTCGCCTATCGGTATAACCCCGATACTATTAAGAATGACTACCACTACTCTATTGCTTCGATCACCAAATTATTTACCAGTATCCGTATCTTGCAGTTGGTAGAAGCGCAAAAGATCGATTTAAACAATGCTGTAACCGATTATTTACCGGAGTTTAAGTCGATGATCCCGGAAGAATTAAGTATTCATCATTTATTACTGCACATCTCCGGGTTGCCTGAAGAAAAAGATAAGGTGTACCGACATCCTTTATCTCCGGACGACCTGGTAACACAAACACTAAAAAATAATAAGGGCTCAGCATTCAATAGCTTCAACTACAATAATATGGATTATATGGTTTTGGGACTATTGATCGAAAAAGTGAGTGGTAACACCTGGCAGGAAAATATGACCGATCATATTCTTAAGCCTTTGAATTTGCAAAACACGGGTTTCCTCGAATATGGCTATTATCCCAAAAACTTTGCCTACAGCTATAGCCAGAAAGGAAAAAAATTGAGTCAGGACCCCCTATTTTACATTGAAAATTTCTACGCTGCCGGAAATATGTATTCGACTACGAAGGACTTACTTACTCTTGATCAGGCGTTATATACCGATCAGCTTTTAAATCGAGAAAGCAGAAAAATGCTTGCTAAATCCTATCCCGAATATAATTACACCGGTTATAGCGTTTGGAATTATAACTATCCTTTTGTCGCTTCTCAGCCTACCATTATGGAGCGACGGGGCAGGATACTAGGAGCAAATGTAGTACTGGTCCGGCTGATAGACCAAAATTACACCATTATCATCCTAAGCAATGATGATCGCTTTAATCCGGATTCTTTCGGAGATGAAAATAATCTTCGGGAAATACTAATCCGGTCATTATACAATTAAAAAATGTAATTGCCTTGAAAATACTGAGAAAAGACAGGGAACGCGCACTAAAAAGGAAAGAATTTTTTCAATATCTAAAGTATTCGTTTGGGGAAGTTCTGATCGTTGTTTTGGGAATCTTAATTGCCATACAGCTTAATAATTGGAATGAACAAGCCAAGAATAAGCAAAACATTTTGGTTTATTTTCAAAAAATAAAAGATGAAATTGAATCCGTGTCTCCTTTAATTTCCATAAACTCTGATTTTACAAAAGATTCCATTATTAATTCCCTTAAGACAGCACGGAAAATAGTTCGTTTTAATCAAACAGACTCGCTGTCTATTCTTTTTAGAAAGATCACCTGGCTTACCGAATCCGAATCTCTGACCTTTCAGTTTCCCGTTTTGGACGAATTCTCGAATAAGGGGTATTTATCTGCGATCGACGATAACAAATTAAATGAACTATTCCTTTTATTCAAGTATGCCAGAGAGCAGAGCAACGTTACGGATGAGCTTACCCGGGCATATCAGGTTAATCTGATCAAACCGTATTTATCAAAACACGTTCGGTACAGCGATATTGATCTTTTCCAAAGAACAGATCAACCGATTCAGTCTGCTCAGCAGGACTATTTAACCCCTCTTCTGGGGAATCTGGAATTTGAAAATTTGATCAGTATTTACATCGGTCATCTACATTCAAGCGCCCTCAGTTTTGACCAATTGGTTCATCATTTAAAGCAGATCAATCAACGCATTGACGAGTTAGAGCAGAAGTGGAGTAAGTAAGAGAAAGTGGATCAAAACAACTTTGGCATTTAAAGACACCCAACTTTCTTCTTTTAAAGAACTTTATACTTTAAAAAATCTTGGGTGAGGGTGTCTCATAAGTCTATGAGACCTCTTCTTTTAAAATAGACGAATTTTTTGTTGATAAAACATAAAAATCTATTTACATTAGGCAAAATTTAAATAGAAAATATGAAAAACATCAAGATCATGCTGGCTATACTATCGGTAGCCTTTTTAACAACTTCGTGCGGGTTCAACTATGCGATCATTGAGAACCAAAATCAAAATTCTACGCAAGTTCACCTCAGGAGTGACAATTACACCATCGTTGACCGGGTTTCCGGAAGTGC
Source organism: uncultured Saprospiraceae bacterium (assembly GCA_964534315.1). GTDB lineage: Bacteria > Bacteroidota > Bacteroidia > Chitinophagales > Saprospiraceae > CAZHOV01. The sequence goes on from CAZHOV010000092.1 coordinate 11,788, forward strand.
GGATGTTACCTACATCCTGTTTTTTGGGGGATCAACAAAAAGCAGTTATTTGCCAATGCTTATGCCAACATGGTTGAATCAGCCAACCTCGACTCCGGTGCTAAAGCCCTGATCAATATTGTAACCGAAGAGCATGTAGGCGGAGTACCTCCATTTTACAGCAAACGAACAGTGACCGTCAGCGCCCACGTGATTGAGTTTAATAAGTAATATCCCGAAAGAGAAGCTTAACTAAGGTTTTGTTAAAGCACTGGAATAAAAAACTACCCCGTAAAATTTGTTTAGTTCAAATAAGACTTGGTAGAGGGTAATTATTTTTCCTTTTCTTCAAAGTTAACGGAGCTCCCAATGACACTCCATCCAGGAAGCTCATCCCTTCAAGAAGCTTGGATGGAGTGTCGTCTATTGGTTTAACCCCAATTTCTTGGTTGTAGAAGTTAAATTTTTATATTAAAATTACAGAGATTTAACTAGCTGTAATGAATACGCTATCTCATAGCTGAAAAATAATAACATGCTTACCAATAAGACTAAACATTTCACGCTAATCATATTTAGTATCTTCGTTCTAGGTTTTTCATTTGTTCAGACCTTAGATTATGGACTAGATAAGGCTTCTCCTATTGCCCCTTACCTAAATGATCAATTTCAACGTAGCAGCCCTTTATGGAAAGTGAAACAGGCCTATCCGAATTTACAATTTGAATATTCGGTGCGTATGGATGATATGCCGGGGAGTAATTTTTTTGTGGTTACTCAAAAAGAAGGAATGCTTTGGTTGGTGGATAAAGATAAAACCACCACGGAAAAAAAGCTTTTTTTGGATATCAGCGCTCAGGTACTAAATGTCGATGAAGCCGGTCTTCAGGATTTTGCTTTTCACCCTGAATACGGCAATCCGGATTCAGAAAACAAACGTACGATCTTCGTCAATTATAATTATTTGCCTCCTGGTTTAGACAACCCCAACAATTATAGCCTTCAACGTCTCTCCAAATTTCAAGTTTCTGACAACCATGATTTCATTGATCCGGATTCAGAAGAAATATTAATCCAACATTTTGATCGAAATCCATGGCATAATGGAGGCGAATTACTTTTTGATAAATATGGCTATCTGATTATGAGTTGGGGGGATGAAGGTGGTGTCAATGGGCAATTTGGCAACGGTCAATTACTTAATAATCGACTTTTTGGCGGAATTATTAGAATAGATGTAGATAAAGATCCGACCCGCAGCCATCCGATTCGACGATTTCCCAAACCCGCCCCTGAGCACCCGGAAGAATGGCCTGAGGACCTGAATCAAGGTTACTTTATCCCTAACGACAATCCCTTCGTAAGTGAAACAGAGGACTGGTTGGAGGAATATTTTGTTTTGGGGTTAAGAAACCCGCACACCGTTTTTTATGATTCCTTAGAAGATGAATATTGGGTAGCAGATGTTGGCCAAAATGCGATGGAAGAGATCAATGTGATGACCAAAGGAGCTAATGGTCAGTGGCCTTACAAAGAAGCATCCTTAAATGGTCCATTTCCCAAACCTTCGACTGTCCACGGTATAGAAACTCCTCCATTCTATGAATACCCAAGATCTGAAGGTCAATCCGTTATCGGAGGCTTGATTTATAGAGGCTCAAAATATCCGGCTTTAGAAAATAAGTATTTGTTCGGAGATTTTATGACCAAAAATGTCTGGGCTTTAAATCCGGAAAATGGCGCAGTAGAATACCTGACTAACACGTCTTCTAATGGAAATATCGGCGGGTTTACTTCCTTCTTTTCAGATGATGAAGGAGAAATCTATTTGGTGCAGTTAAATTTACCGGGAAATATCTTCACCTTAGCTCCCCCGGAAAATGATTCCATAGCCCCAAAATATCTATCTCAACTTGGAGCTTTTAAAGATCTTACCACTCTCGAACCTGTCGATGGTTTTATCCCCTATGATTTAAATGCCAAACTATATTCAGATCGAGCCTTGAAACATCGGTGGATAGCCATTCCCAATGATGGAGTTCATGACAGCCTTTCTGAAAAAATTATTTACAGTGCGGAAGATGAGTGGCAATTCCCCGCAGGAACGGTCATTATCAAACATTTTGAACTGCCGGTCGACAAAACGAATCCTGCTGTTACCAAAAAGATTCATCGTCGTGACAGAAGACCAGAAAGTTTATGGGGTTACGTATAGATGGAATCAAGATAAAACAGATGCCGTTCTACTCACAACTGCTGAACAAAGAGTGTTTTCCGTGAAGGAAATAGATGGCTCCATGACTACTCAAATCTGGGATTTCCCAAGTAGAGCTCAATGCATGACCTGCCATAATTCGAATGCCGGATGGGTGTTAGGATTGAAATCACATGCCCTCAACAAAAATTTGAATTACCCTCAAACCGGAGTTATGGATAATCAACTCCGGGCCTGGAATCACATTAACCTTTTCTCTGAAAAGGTTTCCGAAACCGCTATTGCAGAACTGGATAAATCAGCGTCTCTTGATGATGCAGAGGCCAGCCTGGAGCTCAAAGTGCGTTCCTATCTGGATATCAATTGCTCCTTCTGCCACCGGCCCGATGGAGTGGAAGCTAATTTCGACGCCAGATTAAAAATCCCCCTTGACAAACAAAAAATCGTTAATGCTCCAACTACGGGAAGAAACTCCCAAATTGATGGCACCATTGTCCTTCCAGGGGACACCCTCAATTCGGAAATGTTTCTGAGAGTCCATAAAAACTGGGAAGGTCAAATGCCCCCGGTAGGAAGGAATACGGTTGATCATAAATTCGTAGCTACCCTGAAAGCATGGATCATGAGCCTGGAAGAAAGAAAGTTTGAAAATATGGTGGTCTACCCCAACCCCACCCGCGGAAATATTATTGTTGATTTCGGCTCTACCGACTTAACAGGTACCTGCGAAATTTTTAGCATATCCGGAAAACTAGTAAAAACTATGGATATCGATAATAAGAGGCGAATTGAATTCATGCTCGACGGACCAAAAGGCATGTATATTTTAAGAATAAAAAATACCAATGGCGAAAAATCAATCCAAAAGGTGGTAAAACTGTAGGGTACCCCCACTCCTATTGAAATTTACCTTAAAAAACTGGAAGGTCCTTACGGAGTATGTAGCAAGATTAAATGTAAAATATTTTTCCAAAGCGACTATTTAAAATGGCTTTTGTCCTTTAATAGAATCCATAAATAAACCATTTAATTTTCGCCTATGAGTACTTCTTCGGTTCCTACTCCTGACAGTAAAGCAATCACAGAAAAAAAGACCTTCAGCAGAACAACCGTTGTTCGCACTGAAATCAGTGCCGCCCCTGCGATCATCTGGAAATTATTAACCAATGCTTCGGATTATCCCAGGTGGAACTCCACCATTGTGTCCATCGAGGGAGAGATCCAAAAAGATGCAAAGATCAAATTAAAAAGCACCCTGGATACCAATCGAACCTTCAAATTAAAAGTCTCCACATTTGAGCCTGAAAAGCAACTGGCCTGGGGTGATGGCCTCGGAAAAAGAACATACACCCTGGAACCCAAAGATGACGGAAATACTCGTTTCACCATGCATGAAAAAATTGGCGGATTGATGTTCCCTTTATTTGCCAGCAAAATACCTTCTTTCGACGAGTTGTTCGAGCAATTTGCAGCTGATCTGAAAAAGAAAGCGGAGCGTATGCAAAAGGAAGCTGCTCATCAATGAGTAAATGAATCGAGATGCCCGATTTTCTCTTTGGAAATCAGTGCTCAATTATAGATATTGAGGATAAAAAAGAAAATGAACCCTATCTCTACTTTATGCTTCTTTTTATCCTTATTTATTTTTCTAGACCTCCAGGGACAAGCCATTTACTGGAACACCGGTTCCGGAGGTAATCCCTCCCGCAATGGGCAATCCTTTCAATGTGGCCCTGTTGACAATGAAACCCTTTGGGAGGAAGGACTCCCCTCAGTCATTGCTTTTCAGGCAAAAATGGACAGTAATGTGGTGGCAACTTCCCGGATTTTTGACCTTCAAAATACGCTTGACGGTACAGTTATCGTAGCACACGATATCCCCACAGGAGATACGCTTTGGACAACTCAACTCCCCATTGAATTTCCGGATACCGATTGGCGTAACCGGGTGACTGCAGCACGAGATGGGAAGATCTATGCCACCCGCTCAGGTAATACCAACGCTTCCTATTTATATGCCTTGGATGCCGCCGACGGCTCCATCCTTTGGGAATCTGAAGATTTAATTTCAGAAAGTAGTACGGAAAGTGCTTCCTTTGCTTCAAACGGAGATTTGATCATTGGAAATAATGATAACATTGCCCGAGTCAACCACCTGGACGGCACTACTATTTGGAGTACCTCACGCACTTCCCCTACCAGTAACGGACAGGAAGTTGCCGTTTTTGGAGATCGGGGATACTACTGGGAAGCTAGTCCGCAAGGGCCTGAGATTAGCGTGATCGATCTGAACTCCGGAGCCTTTTTGTATTCCAGTCCGGGCATGCTTGGCCTCATCCAACAAGCTGCTCCATTTGTAGGGCCTGACGGAACGGTTTATGCACCGCGATTTCAAAACAACCCTATAACAGATTCCCTTTTCGCTTATGTGGATAATGGTTCTGAGTTCATCAAAAAATGGTCTATTCCTATCGCCTATGTTCCGTTTGCAACATTTGGGGTAGGCCCTGACGGCTCGGTATATAGCTATTCCAGAACGGGTAAGATCATTCGATTAGCACCGGAAACAGGTGCGGTAGTTGATAGCAGCGAAGTCGTTATCCTGGGGGAAGGTGCTCCCTCTCCCCGCATGGCTATTGATGCTAAAGGAAGGATCTTCGTCACCAAGGATGATGGCGCTGATAGTGAGCTGTATTCCTTCGATCCGGATCTGACAGTCCGCTGGTCCGACCCGATCCCAAACATAAATGTTGGAGGGCCTGCCTTGGGAGCCGATGGCACGTTGGTCGTTTGCGGAGTGGGTACTACAATGAGAGCTTACCGGGGAGAAGGTTGCCCTATTACGGATTGGAAAGATCAGCTCGAGGCATTAGACTTAAGCATTTTTCCTAATCCTGCCAGCCAGCAGCTTCAGATAGAAGGCATCTTTAAAGAGGATTTGAGAGGTGAATTGCTGAACAACCTGGGCATATCCATCCATCAGTTTATAATACCACGGGAAGCTGAGCAGTATACGCTAAGTCTATCTAACCTGGTAACAGGTATCTATTATTTAAAATTGGAAGGGAAAAATAGAAGAGTAACCCGAAAGATCTTGATTCAACAGTAAGGATGCTTTTTAAAAATTAAAATGACATGAAAACAGTACTCATCACCGGAGCAAACAAAGGCATTATAGTCAATTCAATTTGCCCCGGCTGGGTGCGTACCGACATGGGAGGGAGTTCGGCTAACCGATCGGTGGAAAAGGGTGCTGAAACTCCGGTATGGATGGCCTCTGACCCTGATTTCAATACCACTGGAAGGTTTTTTAGAGATAAACAGCAAATCAATTGGTAGGAGGAAAATTGGAGAATAGGAAATTCATAAATCAGGAAAATGGGAAACTCGAAAAAGGAACAAGAAAAAAGGGAACTTCAACTATTAACTCTTAAACCTTCAACAAAATAGCTCTTACGAACTTTTAAACGAATCATCATGACGTTCAGAACTATTTTATTATTGACCTTAGCTTTTTGCTTCATCCAATGCGAATCCCAAACGTATCAACCTAAAAACCTCCGGAAGCTGAGTCCGGAAGAGATCATCGAACGTATTGAAAAAGGCATAGCTCCTAACCCCAAGCTCGTTATTAAAAATGAGCAGGGAGTGATTATTTCTCCAGATTCTATTCAGCGCATGCCTGATTTACAACTATATACGACAGATATTTATGTCAACCAAGACGGGCTTGATGTAGAGGCCATCCTCCGTAAAGCAACTGAAGAAGATTTGGAATGGAGAGAAAAGATGGAAAATGCCATGATGAAGCCAGAGGAAATGATTGAATTGGTCGATATCAATTGCGATAGCCTTTCTTTTATACTCCCCAAAATCCAGGAATTAGATCAAGGTATCCGAAATGGCAAGGTCCCGTATGACCCTGAAATTGACAAGCAAAACGTGGCCCAGGTAGTAAGTATCCTGGAAACGTGCGATTCCAGTATTCTAGTCAATCTAGACTTTTCCAACCGATCTACCTTGTGGCTGGTGATTCAACACGGGCCCTCTCTTTATCAAAAGCAATATATCAGTTTATTTAAAGATTGGGCAGCCAAGAACAAACTATCCAGAACGAAAGTAGCAATGATGGAAGACCGTATACTTTTGGACGAGGGAAAGCCGCAAATTTATGGTACTCAAGTGATAAAAGACAAGGAAACCGGAGCATGGAAACTCTACGATTTAGCCGATCCACACACCGTTGATCAGCGCAGAGCAGAACTGGGCTGGGGACCGCTTTCCGAGTATTTAAAGAACTTTGAAGTAACATTTAATGTAGAACAAAAAGAGGAATGAGGAATGTGCAATGTGCAATGTGCAATGTGTAATGTGTAATTAGCAATGTGCAATGAGGGAGGAGCAATGAATAGTGAATAATAAGCCAAAAGATTAATTCACTAAAATGCTCTACATTTAATTATATTGCATTTCTATTAATTATATCCCATTAGTCTGAAGGGCTAATACCAGGAGATTCATTAACTTTTACTATATTACTTTTCAATTAAACAAATCCCATTAGCCTGAAGGGCTAATACCAAGAGATTCATTAACTTTTACTATATTACTTTTCAATTAAACAAATCCCATTAGCCTGAAGGGCTAATATCGTATTATTCCCTAACTAGGGGCATCGCCCCTAGAAAAGCCCCTAGAAAAAATGAGAACCTTAATCCTCCTTATCGCCCTGCTAACCATCCAATGCTCCGGTAACCAATCGGGAGCAGAATCAGCCAAAATAACTGAGGCAGATATGGGTATGCAGCAACGAAAAAGAATAGAATCTCCCCGCACCGCTGAACCTCCTCCCCCACCGGAGACGGAATTAGAAAAAGGAAGTAAGATCATCAAAGACGGCAAGCTTCATTTTGAAGTAGACAACCTGAAAAAATCTAAAAAACAGGTAGATCTTCTGGTAGATCAGCTAGGCGCCTATTACGAAAACGAACAGTATTCTGCTTATGGCAACCGAAACAGCTATTCGCTTAAAATCAGGGTACCCAATGTCAAGTTTGATACCCTGATAACCGCTTTGGAAAATGGTTCCGGAAAACTCCTGTCTAAGAATATCTCCGCCCGCGATGTGACTGAAGAATACGTCGATATTAATATTCGCTTGCAAAACAACACCGCCTATCTAGAACAATATCAGCAATTGCTTAAAAAAGCCAACTCCATAAAAGATATCCTGGAAATACAGGAAAAGATTAGAAGGATAGAAGAAGAGATCGATAGCCGGAAAGGCCGGTTGAAATTCCTCGATGACCAGGTGAAATACTCCACGATCAACCTGGAGTTGACCGAATACCGCATTGCTCAACCTGGAAATAACCGTTTTATCAAACGAATAGCTAATGCTTTCCAAAATGGATTTCAATCTTTCCTCAGCTTTATCGTCGGGCTCGTTCATCTATGGCCTTATTTAATCCTGATTGGACTACTGTGGTTTGGAAGAAAACGCATATTCTCCCTATTCAAGCGAAAGAAATAGTAACAACAGCATGAAGAAATCATTACTGTAAAAAATGGATAATATAATGAGGGTTAAATCCTCTATTAACAATCAAATCTCTACAAAATGAAAACCTCTACACTACTCTTGGTTATTGGTGCGCTCATCATTGGCGGTATTATAGGATTTAGCATTGGAAAAGCTCAAAGTGGAACGGGACCTGATCAACCCATTGCTGTCAATGATACCCCCGGCGACCCGGCCGCCATTGATAAGCAGGAAACGCTGGAAAATGAATCTCCGGCGGATACTGTGGCAACTCCGGAAGAAGCAAATGAAACTCCCAAAGAGGAACCCCCTGAAGAAACAGCAACTAACAGGAACAATAACCAAACATTACCTTCCAGCGAAAAGTGCTTCACCGAAGAGAAAAAGCTAAGCCTTAATCTTACCTTGTTTTCTGAAAAGCTGGAAAGTATGAATCTGGAATACGACAATCAAGATCCAAGCAGGCTTCAAGACTGTTCCGGTATCTTTCACCGCATCGTTCAGCATGTAGCCAAGAGTTGTGATCAGTACAAATATCCGGATTATAAAAAAACCAGAGCCAGCCGGGCCCTTGCAAAATGGTACCATGACAATGGAAACCTGGTGATCGTCGAAGACCCTATGAAATCCAGAAATTTAATTAAACCAGGTTCCGTTCTCTTTTTTGGTGGTTCTGGCAAAAACTATCAAAACATGACCATTGATCAATTATGCTGTGCCGCTCCTAAAGGGATCATCGAACATATCGGCACCGTTACGGAAGTGACCCGCGATGATCAGGGAAATATCGAAGGTTATGTGATGATGCATGGGCGCCGGCCCGGAAAAGCGGCAGAACGCAGTCACTATCACAATATCAATCCACCTCGGATAGGATTTCCGGTATTGGGCAATTGGGAGCAACAGTGGGTTGCTGTTGCCAATATTATGACGCCCAAGTAGTTTTCTATTAACACTATTCAGGAGCAAAACGCCCCAATGAAGTAACCGTTCAATGGCAAACTTCTTTCGATCAGGTATCTTTTCATCTGTATTCTCTGTACTATCCAAACTTTGTTATTGACACTCTGATTATTGTTAAAATTTATAATGAAAATAAAGAAGTTGTAGCCTATCACAACTATCTTGACTTTCCGAGCGGAACTGTAGAATTGAATCTCGAAAATGATTCCATTTTTGCGGGTATTTGTGAATGTGGCCTTGGCGGAGGAATTCATTATGAATATAGAGGGAAAAAATAATGATCGTCATTTATTCATCACAAATATACACAATGGCTCTTTTTTTGAGATGTACCATCTTATTTCTTCTCTTTATCCTGGTTGCTTGTAATTCCAGTCCTACAGCCCAGTCAGAAGCAACTTCTGACAATAGTAGTGTTGAGGAGTCAACAACTAATACCAATGATGAATGGCTTCGTACAATAATTTTATTTCCGGATTCCATTTACCAATGGTATACGGAAGATGCAATAAAATAACCTCTTTAGGAAAAGTAATTAAAGGGGCTAAATCAATTCAAGAGGCATTACAAAAACAGGATCTGGCTTTTGATACAGTGATCGTTAAAAAGAATGTCCCTATCAATGACCGCGACCCCTTTGAGTATGAAATTAGCACCATCAGAGAAGATGACGATAGTTATCTGGATCAATTACTGATTTGGAAGAAGGAAAATGGAACTAGAAAACGTGTATTGGAGTTTGTAGCTCCTGCCGATGAATGGAACCCAGAAAATAAAGAAGTTATTGACCAGGCCCGTAAAAACTGGATTTTCCTGTGCAATCAACATAACGCCAAAGCCTTAGTAGAAGAAATGTACGCGCCTAATGCTATTTACTACAATCATAAGCCCGCCATCATAGGCCATGAAGCCATAAGTAAAGAATACCAATATATGAACAATCCGGATTATAAATTAAGCCTCTCTCCTATCCACCTTGAACTTGTCAATGAAAGATTAGCTTTCGAAATAGGCCAATGTTCGGGTTCTTATGGGGGAAAATACATCATTGCCTGGCAAAAAAGCGAAGAGGGTAAGTGGCGGGTTTTGATGGATTCAAATCTTTAATTCTTTCCCTTAGGAGGAGTACACCTATAGGTGCTGTCCACCTAACCAAAGCCCCGCCAATCAGATTATTTAATTTAGGTGTGGCACACCTATAGATGTGCCACACCTATAGGTGGGGCACACTTATTAAATGATTCCTTCTTTAAATCGTAAATTTCTTCCGCCAAAAATTGTATAATTTTAAGGCAAAAAGAACCATGCTTCGTTTACTTTCCAACTTCCCTTTCCCTAGAAATTTCAAATTTCTCCTTTTACATTGTTCATTATTCATTGTTCATTATTCATTGAACCTGACACCAGTCTTCTCCCAAACCCGTGCTCCTCAAGGCACTCCCGGCCCCGACTACTGGCAAAACAGGGCCGATTATACCATTAAAGTAGCACTAAACGATCAGGATCACACCATTTCCGGTAATGCAATAATTTTATATACCAATAACAGCCCTTACCCGTTGGATTTCTTATGGCTCCACCTCGAACAAAATGCGTTTAAAGCTAATTCTTTAGCGAGTACTTCCAGTAAAGGAGAAGAACGCTTCTTGATTTCCAACACACAAGGGATGCGAATAACCGAAATTCGAAAAATCTCTTCTAAAGCCTCCCTTTTAAAAAACAGCATACGGAGAGATACCCGGATGAAACTGCCTTTAAAAGAGCCTATTCCCCCAAATGGCGGAACAATTACGATTTCTATCGACTATTCATTCGTCATTCCTGAGCAAGGTGCCGACCGCACGGGACGAGGGCTAATCGGAACGGATTATGTGTATTCTATTGCTCAGTGGTACCCCAGAGTAGCTGTATTTGATGACGTCAAGGGTTGGAATACCAAACCCTACTTGGGCAAAGGAGAGTTTTATTGTGAATTTGGAGATTTTAATTATTACATTACCTTACCGAAAGACTATATCGTAACCGGCTCCGGGAGTTTACAAAATGGAAAAGAAATCCTAAAGAAAAAATTTTGGGACCACCTACAGGAAGTAAGTGTTGATCAAACTACTGGTACAAGACACAAGTTTTTGACAATTTTAATTAAGCGTTTTACGATCCTTGTC
>CAZHOV010000093.1:0-22623 GCA_964534315.1 uncultured Saprospiraceae bacterium
TTGGATTAACTAATTTTAAACTTTTTTTGGTCGGCTACGCCGAACCTCACGTTAACTTAACAACTCGACCAATGTAAAAAAACTTTATTATTCATTACTCTGAGGAGATAAATTCCAGAAGTCAGTCCCTCCAAGCTTACTTGTCCATTTGCGGAGTTTAAGGTTTCTTGTCGAATTAAATTACCCTTGATGTCCAAAATTTGTATTTCTAAGAAGCCTTGTCCACCATTAGGGAGTTTAATTTTAACGAAATTGGTTGCAGGATTAGGGGAAATCTTTATTTTTTTGATCAAAGTTTCTTTTACAGAGGATGTGAATCCTTCCCAACGATAAACTCCACCTTGATCAGAATCAATAATTTTACCTGCTCCAAAACCTATGTTAGGAGAGAGAAATTCCATCCCGTAGAGATTGGCGTCGGAGAAAAAAGCATTCCAGTTCTCCCCTTCATCGTAGGTAATTGCCATATTAGCAGAATTAGCATTAGGTGAACCATCATGTACTAGATAAGTACCGATGGATTGGGGGACATATTCAATTTGTGTGATTGGACTTGTAAATGGTGTATTTATTTGTATCCAATTTAGTCCTCCATCATTGGTCTGATATAACCGGTTTGGAGTTATGGTGGAAAGGAGACCGTTGTGGCCATCTCGAAATGCAAGTGAGGCGACATTTTCATTTGCCCCAACGACAGTAACACTAATTGCTTCCCAACTTCGGCCTTTATCGAGAGATTTTAGTATGCGGTTTTTGCTGGTCACCCACCAGATGGTATCTCCTATTACATCATAATAACCTTCTCCAGCATATAGACACATCCCCTCACCGGGCAGTTGAGTGGGCATAGAATCGTTTACGACTCCATTCCAAGAATCACCTCCATCATCAGTCCAATATATTGCAATTTGGTCATTGTAATCATCATAACAAGTAGCACCAAAAGCAACTCCTTCATTGGCATTCCAAAAATGCAGAGAACCAGGAGTTTGGTTAAATCCGGTAAAGCCACTTGTTTGTTCGATCCAAGTGATGCCCCCATCTGTTGTTTTAAAGACTTTTCCAGAGATAGGGTTTAATTCATCTGCTGTAGCAATCCAGGCCGTAAGGGAGTCAAGGGCAAATACCTGAAATGTGTAAAGGTCACCAGGAATATTAATAGGGCTTGATGTCCAAGTAGCTCCTCCATCTGTACTTTTGATAATATACTCCGGAAATTCAAAGGTAACATGATCCCAAGCCGTTCCCCATATCAAATCCTCATTGACTACATGAAGACACCAAATTTTTTTATTTGTTTCAGGTAATCCATGACCTAAACTTACCCATTGGGCATGAGCGGAAAAATTAATAATAATGAAGAAAGGAATTAGGTGGTAATAAATTTTTCTCATTTGGATTTGGTTTTAAATATTATGAGGAGATTTATTCTTGAAAAATTACCTCTCCTCAATAGGTAGTGTACTCCACCTGAAATTGTATATTGTGGTCATAATAAAAATCTAAAAAACTGATCACCACTATGTCTCAAGTAATCGCCAAAATTGACAACGCTAATTACCGGACGATCCTTTCTAATGGCCGTCATGAAATTATTGCAGATGAGCCTACTTCTTTAAAAGGTACAAACCTGGGGCCTACACCTTATGAGTTTTTATTGATGTCATTAGGTAGTTGCATCGCTATCACGCTCCGCATGTATGCCGATCGAAAAGGATGGGACTTGCAGGAGGCTGAAGTGCACCTTAGTCAAAACAGAGTGCGTGCCAAAGATTGCGAAGATTGTAAAACTAATGAGGGCTATATCCACGTTATCGAAAAAAAGGTGAAACTGATCGGTGATCTGGATGAAAAACAGCGCAAGCGTTTGATGGAAGTTGCAGATAAGTGTCCGGTAAATAAGACGTTATTGAATGAAATCAAAATTACGACGGAAGAGCTGGTAGGATAAAAGAATTCTTAAAAATAGGCCCAAAAATATCAGCTTCTGAAACTTATTAAGAGATTTATCAGGATATCCGGGCATTTCTGGAAAAAAATGCTTATCTTTACATTTAATGATAAGAACTTAGATAACTAAGTTTTAATTAAGAGGATTATTCCTCTGCGTATTTCTGCTAACAATCGTAATATTTGACTTGTAGATTTTTTATTTTTTCTCTCCTTTGTGACTGTAAGAATCAAAATTTCCCTGTTAAGTTTTCTTTTTGTTGGATGTTCTGATTGAACTCATTTCAAAATGATTCAATTCGATGCTGTTGGAATATGTCAATCGGAAACGATTACAGGTAGATTTTTTATTATTTAAATTTTTTATATGAATATTTTTGTTGCAAGGCTCGATTATGAAGTAACGAGCGAAGACCTATTAGATACCTTCACACCATATGGAGACGTATCATCAGCTAAAGTTATTATGGACAAGTACACTGATCGTTCGAGAGGCTTTGGTTTTGTGGAAATGGATAATGATGACGAGGCTAGAGACGCTATCTCGGAATTAAACGATACCGATTTATTCGGACGTACTATTGTGGTTAAAAAAGCAGAGCCACGTAGATAAATTCGATGGAGGCCGTCTAAAAAGTCTTTTAGACTCCCTCTAAGGAATTTTTTATTTTGGGAGGGCTGTTTTTCTAAAAAAATCAATGATTTTTTTAGAAAAACAGCCCTCCCAAAGAAGAAAGTTTGGTGTATCTAAACACGAATAGTGTTTTGAAACACCCTCAAAGCTTTAGCAAAGAGGCCTGATTCTGGAAACAGAATCAGGCCTTCGCGTTTTGGTTTTGCTTCCTAAGCCTTTTAGAACCTAAAACAGAATGGGTTTTGCTGAGAACTAATTCCTGCTGAAGGAATTCGGTTAAAGTTGAGTTTGCAAGGGGTTAAAAATTTGTTTTGAGTCAATAGTTAATCAAAAACAGTGGTAAGAAATTCAAAAAAATTCTTACTATTATTACAAAAAACTCATCATGAAAAACACCTGGCCCAAACTCGACTACACCTCCTGGAGCGATACGCTCGATACTCTCCACCAATGGCTGCAGATTGTGGGTAAAATAAGGCTCCGATGCATGCCCTGGCAAAATCATTCCTGGCATACGTCGCTTTATGTAACGCCTACCGGATTTTCAACGCAGGCGATGCCTTATGAAGGCGGTATGTTTCAAATAGACTTTGACTTCATCCATCACGAACTATTAATCCACTCTACTTTCGGAGCTACTCAACGGGTAAACCTGGCCCCAAAAACAGTAGCTCAATTTTATAAGGAAATCTTTGAGGCGCTGGATAAAATAGATCTCGATGTCTATATCCACCCCCGGCCCAATGAATTGGAAGATGCCACCCCCCTTTACAAAAAACGTGCATCATAAATCCTACGATGCTGATGCCGTTACCAACTTCTGGAAAGCGATGGTCAAGATCAATAATGTTTTTACGGAATTCAGAAGTGGGTTTGTCGGTAAATGCAGCCCTGTACATTTGTTCTGGGGGGCTTTCGATCTGGCGGTTACCCGCTTTTCGGGCAGGCCTGCACCATTACATCCCGGAGGAATGCCCAATATGCCGCTGGAGGTAATGCAGGAAGCCTATTCGCAAGAAGTCAGCAGCGCCGGCTTTTGGCCCGGGGCAAAAAGCTTTCCGAAACCGGCTTTTTATTCCTATTGCTATCCAACTCCAGAGGCTTTTAGCAAACAAAAAGTTCTTCCCGAAGAAGCTTTTTATAGTGAAGAGATGGGGGAATATTTTTTACTCTATGAAGTCGTTCAACAAGCCAGTAACCCGGAAAAAATGTTGATGGAATTTTTGCAAACGACCTATGAGGCGGCGGCGGTTACGGGTGATTGGGATAGAGCTATGCTTGAAGTTTAACTCTTTTTGATAAAAATTCAATGACAAGGGAATCTTACCTCATTTGTTTGTGTTAAAAAAAATATTTAATCCAAGTGACATTTTTAACCCCTTAGGTATATTCAATTGAAGTCGGCTTTATTAAGTAGTAAGGCAAAAAATTGGTATAAAAAATCTTTTTTAGTTCGGTCATTATTTCCTGCGTTCATTCCAGGTATTCAATCACTTAGTCTATAATGGCCGAACAGATTTATTATACAAGTAATTTTGATTTGCCGCTTAAGCCACATAATGTAAGCATTAGCTGGAAACAAATTTATTTTTTACCCCTTAAAACCAATTGTCATGGCATTAATATTAGTTGTCACGCTGACCGTTATTTCCTTCGGAATGGTGATAAGTTGGTTTACACCACGAAAAGGAAAGAAGAGTGCACCAGATAAAGAAAACCCTCAAGAACTGTCTGGAGAAAAGCTCCTTAAATTAATTACGGAGTTGATGGGAAAGAAAGAAGCTCCGCCTGCTAAAAGCAATAGTACGGCCATTATTTGGGCATTCCTTTTAGGCGTTTTATTGGCTTATATGCTCTTTTTTTATCTCGATAGAGAAACATCTGAAGTAGCTCCGGAAGATGCTGCAACCATCGAGTACCTGGATGCTTTTAAGAATAGCTAAAACGGACCTTTCAAGGAGAAATACTCAAAGAGTTGACGGTTTAAGGCGAATATGTTATTTTGGACTGATATGATGAAATCTAAAATAACTTTAAGCACATTAGTAGGAGCAGTTGTCCTGCTCCTTTACTCCTGCTACCCCCTGACCATCACCCGCGCTAAATGGCGGATCAAATGGGATAAAGACATGCGGGCGGGGAAACAGGCTTATCTGGAAGAACAACCGATCGATACGCTGGATCAACCTCCCAATATTATCATCATTATGGCCGATGATCTCGGTAAATATGAAGTCTCTGCTTATGGTGCCGATCATATCTCCACGCCCTATATAGATCAGTTGGGAACAGAAGGGGTACGCTTTACGCAAGGCTATGTCACCGCTCCTACCTGCGCGCCTTCCAGAGCTGGGATCATGACGGGTAGGATCCAAAACCGGTTTGGTTTCGAAACTCAGATCATGGAGCACTATCCAACTAATATGATCGAGTACCTTTCGGGAAAGTATATTGCCGATACCGACGATATGGTACTCAAAGCAAAGCCAGATTTCCCATCCGAATGGCAGGTGCATAAACAGGGCATTCCTCCAACCGAAATTCACCTGACCGAAGCCCTGAAAAAATATGGTTATAAAACAGGCATCACCGGAAAATGGCACTTGGGCAAATCCAATAAACACCTGCCCATGGCCAGGGGCTTTGATTATCAATATGGATTTTATGGAGCCTTTTCCTGGTATACCCCTCAAAAAGTGATGAGTAAAATAATTAATTACGAACACCAATCTTTCAGCGCCCAGCATCAATGGAAAAGTGGCAGGTATGGAGACGGCGCCATCCGGGAAAATGGTAAAACGGTTGAGGAAGATCAATACTTGACTTTTGCCATCAGGGATAAAGCAATTAATTTTATTGAACAGCATAAGGAAGACCCATTTTTCCTGTATTGTACCTTTTCGGCCCCACATATACCCTTTCAAGCTCCCGTCGATTATTACTGCCGATATAGCCATATCGAAGATGATAATAAACGAGTGTATTATGCCATGATTTCCGCACTAGATGATGCGGTTGGCGCTATTCATGATCGGCTAAAAGAATTAGGGTTGGAAGAAAATACCCTGATCTTCTTTCTGAGTGATAATGGAGGAGCTTCTTACACAAAAGCTACCAATAACGGCCCCTTGAAAGGAGGAAAGCTGACGCAGTTTGAAGGGGGCATAAATGTGCCGTTTTTGATGAAATGGAAAGGGAAGATTCCTGAAGGGCTAGTTTATGAACATCCGGTATTGGCAACGGATATTTTTACTACTGCACTGCTCAATGCCGGAGGCGAATTACCGACCGATCGGGCATATGACGGAGTCGATCTAATGCCTTTTTTAACCAAGGAAAAAGAGGGACAACCACATGATCAGTTATTCTGGCGCTGCGATCATATTTGGGCAGTTCGGGATGGAGCTTATAAGTTGATTTTAAGTACGCGAGACGGGTGGGCGGAATTATACAATATTGAAAAAGACCAGTCGGAGTCCTATAACCTAAAAGCGGAAATGCCGGATTTATATCAGCGATTGTTGGAACTGCATCAGGACTGGCAGCTAGAAAATCTGCCCGATAAGCCCTTATGGCCTAGGATAATGGATCACCGGTTTATCATTGAGGGGAAGGAGTATTTGTTTCCGGCTTAGTTAGGTAGGTAGAGGCCAGAGGTCTTATCTAGGGGCGTTGCCCCTAGTTATGGGGGTTCATCAGTCTTTCAGACTGATATCTGATTCTGTCTGAGTTAGGGGGGGTAGAGGCCAGGGGGCTTCTCTAGGGGCGTTGCCCCTAGTTATGGGTTTACAGTCTTTCAGACTGAGAGACCTAGGCTACGTGAGTGGACGGGGACGTCCACACGAGTAGCAATTGTGTGAGTGGACGTTCACATGAGCATTGTTTGTTAATGTGGAGGAGGACGTGCATACGGTAATTAGGGCCAAAAGGCTGAAGGCCTTTGAAACCAAAGCCCCGTCTGAAAGGCGGGGTATAGATGAATCCTATTATTAGAACCCTGGAGGGGTTCAATTCCTTATTTTTTATAAGCATGAAACACCTATTAGCCGTCGTATTTTTGTTATTTTCCTTTTCCATTTGGGCGCAGCAGCCTAAAATGTATTTAAAGGTCTTTGGCGGGTTTAACGGACATACCTTTGTATATCGTTTGGAGAATGTTGCCGAAGAATTTTTTCCTGGAGGGCAGGGGGGATTTGGGTTCCGGGTTTCTCGTCGTCAGCTCTTTGCCGAGATTGATTTTTCCTTTGTGCGTTATGGGGCCAACCTTCCGCCGTTACCCAATGATATTTTAAGCATAGACGAGCCCTTTGAGGTACAGTTTAATGCATTTGAGCTGCCCTTTAATGTGGGGGTGATTCCCATAAAAAAACCATTGGTAAAGTGGTATGTATTTGCCGGGGTTGCCAACCGGTTTAATACCAAAGTCTTTGTGACCTACCAGGAAGAGCGCTACAAATTGCAACCCAGCGATTTTAATATTCCTTTTTACAATATTGGAGCCCGTTTTGGCAGCCAGGTGGATGTCGCTATGTTTAATTTTGAGCTGAATTATACCTTTTCTCTAAATAGCGCAGGTAGTGAAAATTACCGGACCAATATGCACCAGGTGCAGTTTAATGTCGGAATGATTTTTTAAAAAAACTTGCAGGGTATTTATTTTTACCTTACTTTTGTAAGTAAATGCTCACTCACTATTTAAGGAGTAAAAAATGACAGACAAGCAGGAGAATATACTGAAAACGGCATTAGAGTTATTTGCCAATGACGGTTACAATGCTACGGCCACCAGCAAAATTGCCAAGAAAGCAGGAGTTTCTGAGGGATTGATTTTCCGGCATTTTGGGAATAAAAAAGGCTTGCTGGAGGCGATTATGGAAGATATGGAAAATAGAATTAGCCAATTATTGGCGCCAATTGTTTTTGAAGACGATCCCAAAAAGGTAATTACTGCGTTTATTGAATTACCTTTCAGTATTGATCCTGAGGAATATAATTTCTGGCGGTTGCAATTTAAATTGAAGTGGGAGCAGGCGTATTACAATCCGCACAAAATGAAACCCCTGGTTGATAAACTGACGTGGGCATTTACGGCTCTGGGAGCGGATCAACCGGCTCAGGAAGCTCAGTTGCTTAACCAGCTTATAGACACTATTTCTGTAGGTATTCTTAGAGATGGACTGGAAAGCCAATTGCCTTTAAAATCGCTTTTACTAACGAAATATTCATGATTTTTTCTTCAAATAATAAGTAAGTACTCACTTAAAATTTAGATATATGAATTCCAAAAAAGTCATTTTTATTACCGGAGCGTCTTCCGGAATCGGAAAAGCCACCGCTTTACAGTTGATCAATGAAGGCCATACGGTATATGGAGCTGCCCGCCGGGTAGAAAAGATGCAGGATTTAGCGGATGCCGGTGGCCATGCCATCAAGATGGATGTAACCGATGATGCACAGATAGAAGCCGGTGTCCATAAAATAATCAATGAGCAGGGAAAGATTGATGTGTTGGTCAACAATGCGGGCTATGCTACCTACGGCTCCGTGGAGGAGACGCCTATAGCCGACGCCCGACGGCAATTTGATGTCAATATTTTTGGCCTGGCTCGCCTTACCCAATTAGTCATTCCGCACATGCGGGAGCAACAGTCTGGCAAGATTATCAATATTTCCTCCATGGGAGGAAAGATATATACCCCTCTTGGGGCCTGGTACCATGCTACCAAACATGCTTTGGAAGGTTGGAGTGATTGTCTGCGATTGGAGTTAAAACAATTTGGAATCGATGTGGTCATCATAGAACCAGGTGCGATCGCTACTGAATTTGGAGAGGTATTGATGGATCCCATGGTAGAGCGGTCTGGTGAGGGGCCTTATGGAAAAATGGTGAAATCAGTAGCCAAAGCAGTAGAAGAATCTTACGAAAAAGAAGGCGCTTCTTCTCCTCCATCAGTGATTGCCAGAGCCATATCTAAAGCAATTCAATCGAATAAGCCCAAGACAAGATATGTAGCGGGTAAGTTAGCAAAACCATTATTATTTGTCAGGCGCTATTTAGGCGACCGGATTTTTGACAAAGCAGTGATGAGTCAGATTAAATAAATTACCATAAAACATTCCTCTTGCAGAGATACCAAAGATAAAAAGGTGCTTTTTCCGTATCTTCGGGGTCTCAGCAGTTTTTATAATATTTCTTATTTTTGAGGAATGAAAATAAATATTTTAATCATGGCTGCCGGAAGTTCCTCCCGCCTTGGCCAGCCTAAGCAGTTATTGACCTTCAAGGACAGCCTCCTGCTGATTCATATGATACGGGAATGTCTTGACAGCGAGTTGGGAGACGTCTATGTCGTGCTCGGTGCTTATGCCAGCCGCATTCGGCCCTTCATAGAGAACACTCCGGTCCAAATATTAGTCAATTCTACTTGGCAAAGAGGACTCGGCAACTCCATTGCTTATGGCATTAAAACCATGCAAAAAGACCAGGTAGGTGGGGCGATCATTGTATTAGCAGACCAACCTTATTTTTCTAAAGAACTCCTTCTGGAAATTATTCAAAAGAGAGAAGAATCCGGTGCTCCGATTATCATTAGTCAATATAAACAGGGGGCTGGTCCTCCTTCTTACTTCGAGGCTGCTACGTTTCCTGAAATGGAGCAATTGGATGGCGATGACGGTGCTAAGGCGGTGGTTAATAAATACTACGATCAAATTGCGACGATCAAATTCGAAAAAGGGCATCTGGATATTGATGAAGTAAAAGATCTGGATATTCTGAGGTTGATGGAATGAGGTTGATTCCCGCAAAGGCGCAACGGGCGCAGAGAAACTAAAACTTCATATTTTCATGTTAGTTGGGACGTCCTCGTCCCAACTCAACTTCATGCTAGTTGGGACGTCCTCGTCCCAACTCAACTTCCAGATGCCTCTGGCATCAACTTCACTAGTCATTGATCGGCTTCTTTCGCTTCCTCAGAAACCCACCTTCCCTGTTCGAAAAAACCGCCCTGATTTCTGCTAAAATGGCTACTGCAATTTCCTCCGGAGTGGTAGCCCCCGTATCTAAACCAACAGGAGCAAAAAGTCGATCTTGATCGATGGCTATTCCTGCTTCCTTCAGGTTGTTCAAAATCTTATCCCTGCGCTTTTTGGGGCCCAACAGGCCGATGTAAGGGATGTCAGTCTGAAGGACTTTACCCAGATTGGCTTGATCTGTTTTAACATCATGCGCCATGATAATTGCCGCTGAGAATAGATCTACAGGTGGCATGCCTTTCTCCAAGTCCCAGACGTGATCTGCTGCTTCAAACAGTGCTTTGGAGACTTTCAGGGGGTTAGAGGCCAAGGTGACCTTCCATCCAATAGCTTTGGCTAGCTGTGCCAAAGGGACGGTATCGTAATTTCGGCCATAGATAAACAAATGAATGGGGGGCGGCAGGAATTCGATAAAGATTTTCCAGGCACCCTGATTGGTTTCATAGGTTTTGGTTTGCGATTTCTGGTGTTTCCAAACCAATGCCAGGTCGTCAAGCAGGGCATCAGAGCCCAAATCTTCGAGCAATTGAGGTTTTTTTTGAATAGGGATTAAAGTCCCAACAGGATAATCCTTGTCTGGGCTTTCGACAATTGTCAACAAAACAGAAGGTGCTCTTTTTAGGGAACATTCTTTTAAAGTAGCGATCGCATTATGAGGATCAGTCTGTTCAATAGGAGCGATTAATATATCGATCAACCCGTTGCACCCCAGCCCCACTCCGATCTGGTTAGGATCATCATCTCGCGTATCATAGCGTACCGTTACCGGCTCATTTTTATAAAGCGCATACTGTGCATTTTTCAGTGCATCCCGTTCCAGGCATCCCCCGCTAATGCCTCCTATCCAGCTCCCATCTTCAGCAATGAGCATGCGCGCACCTGATCTCCGGTAAGATGAATTTTCGACATGGATCACAGTTGCAAGGGCTAGTTTCTTATCTTCCTGTGTGAGCTCTTCGTAGTGATTGATGATGGAGGTAATTTCTTTCAAAGGTTTGTTTTTTTCGTAGCTAAGTCGCCTGACCAATCCAATGGTCTGACGACTTTAATCGGTCAAAATTAAAATAAATCAATGCTCGTTGGGACGTTCCCGTCCCAACCTGGCATCACATCGCTTTCGCCAACGGCATACTCCTCAACCTCTTGCCCGTAAGCTTGAAAACCGCATTGGCTATAGCAGCACCTATTGGCCCCATAGGAGGTTCGCCCACAGCTCCGGGTTTATCAGCATTTTCAAGGATGATCACATCAATTTCTTTTGGCGAATCTTTCATTAACGCCATTTTATAAGGACCATAAATCGTTGGAGAAAGGGAGCCATTTTTCACTGTCATTTCTTCATATAAGGCTGCGCTTAATCCCATAATGATAGATCCCTCACTTTGAGCCCTGATCTGATCAGGATTAACAGCTAGACCAGGGTCGATCACACACGTGACCTTATGCACTTTTATTTGGTTATTCTCAACAGATACTTCTACCACGTGGGCGCAAGGCGTATTGGCATCGGTACTGGCTGCAAATCCTTTGGCTCTTCCTTCGGGAACTGGTTCATTCCACCCGCCCTTTTCCGCAGCAGTCTTAATCACTTCTTTTAACCGAAATCCTCTTTCATCATCTTGTATCTGGTCAAGCCGAAACTGGACTGGGTCCTTGCCCGCTTTAGTCGCTAACTCATCGAGAAAACTTTCTATAGCAAAGGTATTAGCCAACAATCCCAAACTCCTCCACCAACTGGTTGCAAAAGGAAGTTTGACTCGCCAGGAAATAGCCCGGTAATTTGGAATAGCCCCATATTGAATCATTCCACCCCTCCAGGCCCCTACATCCGAACCAAGGATAGATTGAACGACCTCCGGGAAAAGCGGAGACCCAAACATCACATCTCCACTGGATACATTGTGTTCAATGGCTTCGATTAATCCATTCTCATTCATTTTAGCTTTCAGGACGTGATGAGTTGGTGGTCGGAACGTGTCATTTTGAAATTCCTCTTTTCTATTTAAAAAACACTTTACAGGCTTGCCAACAGCTTTGGAAAGGACTGCTGCCTGCATAGCATTGGGAGTATGCAATCTACGGCCAAATCCGCCACCTAAATAGGTGGGTTTAATATTGACATTTTCTACTTTTAACCCTAACCGTTTGGCTACTTCCTTCCGGGTGATATTGATGACCTGGGTAGAAATGATAATAGTTGCCTTGTCTCCTTCCACATGGGCAACAGAACCATTAGGTTCCATCTGGGCATGAGCGCCAATAGGGCTAAAATATTCAGACTCAATGATTCCTTCTTCACCTTCCTTTAACAGGCTTTTGGCCCTGCCCTTTTTTTGTATCACAATGGGATCACCCTTTCCCACCTTGATCATTTCTTCAATATCCCCATTTTCCCATTTTTTATTGATCGTCCAGTTGACCTTAATCCTTTGTTTGGCATTTTCTGCCTCGATGTAAGAATTTGCCACTACACCAACAAAGTCCTTTTCCTTCACAATTTTGACTACTCCAGGCATTTTTTCAGCTTCGCTGGTGTCAGCACTTTCAAACGTCGCGTCTACAGAAGAAGGTCGAACGACAGCTCCATATAGCATATCTGGCATTTTAGCATCCATTCCAAACATTGGAGCACCGATGACTTTATCTCTAAGATCGATTCTGGCGATCGGCTTTCCGACAAATTTGTAGTCTTTAGGATCTTTAAGCTCAGGAGTCTTGGGGACTTTCCATTCTTTGACCTCCTTTACAACTTCCCCATACGTTATATTTTTTCCTTCACCTGAAATAACCCCATCCTTTACAGCCAAACTGGCTGCGGCGACTCCTAATAAAACCGCTGCCTCATTCTTGAGCATCTCTCGCATCGTAGCGGCTATTTCTCTTAGCGGCTGCCAAAGGCCGGAAATAGAGTTACTTCCACCGGTGCTAAACTGATCTACATTTCCAGATGCTGATTGGGCATGAACGACAGAAATCTGCGAGATATCCACTTCCAACTCATCTGCAGCTATCTGCGCCAGTCCGGTGAAGGTGCCTTGTCCCATTTCTACTTTTGGGGAATGTAAGATCAATTGATTATCAGCAGTGACTTCAAACCAAACAGTTGGATCATCAGTAGACCCTTGGTAGGCCGGATCAATCGTATTGGCAAAGCCGGCAAGTGATCGTCTCCAGATAGGACTTGAAAGATAGGTGGCACCGATCATCACGCCAACACCTGTCGCTGAGCGGATTAAAAACTTTCTTCTTGAAAAACCTTTCTTTTTTTGCTTTTCGCTCATGTTATCCTTCTATTTTTGGGTTAGTGTTGATAAGTTCAGCAGCGCGGTGAATCGCTTTCCGCATCCGGTAATAGGTACCACATCTACAAATATTGATGATATGATTGTCAATATCTTCATCGGTGGGATTGGGTATTTTCTCTAACATGGCTGCCGTAGCCATCATAAAGCCCGGCTGGCAATAGCCACATTGGGGGACGATCTCCTCCATCCAGGCTTGCTGGACAGGGTGCAATGCTCCATCTTTGGAAAGCCCCTCAATGGTGGTGATCTCCTTGCCTTCCGCAAACTTAACCGCATAAGAGCAAGATCTGATCGCTTCACCATCGATCATAAGTGTACAAGCACCGCAAGCCGCTTTCCCGCAGCCAAATTTAGTACCTTTTAAATTTAGGAGGTCTCGAACGACCCAAAGGAGCGGAGTTTGTCCGTCGGTATCTACCGTTTGGGAGACCCCGTTAATTGAAAATGATACGTTCATATTAAAAATATTTATTCTTCAGGAATTGGTGCGCCGGCAGCGGCCCATTCTTTAACAGCTTTAATGTAGTCTTCTTCAGAAACCGGTGGTTTTTCTCTGGGATTACCTTCAGCGTCAATACCTGGTTCGAAAGCCCAAAGTACAAGTTCGTGTTCTGTGAGGTGTTTGACCACTTCATCAAGTGTTCTGCCGCCGTTTTTTTCTTTGTCTAGCATGGAGGTTGCAATCTCAGCAGGGGTAAGACCTTCCCATGCCATACTTTTGGGCGCCAAACTCCATTCGGGGGCACCCGGCACTCCTGAGTAGTTATTATTTTCAGCCTGATGGCAGTTATTACATTTAAACCCTGGAACCCCATGATTGTCAGGTCCTCGCTTAACATTAAAATTATGGATGTGGCTATCTTCTCCTTGTAATGGACGGTCACCTGCCGGATGGCAGTTGATGCAGCGTTGGTGGGTAAGCACTTCCATCATGGTGTAATAAGCTTTTTCAGGATCGCTCATTTTAGCCTCCTCAACAGGATTGGAAGGTGTGTTCATTTTTTCTCCAGATTTTGCCAGGATCATTCCTAATAAAAAAAGAGAAAGAAAAGTGGTAAGCACAGCAAGATGTTTATAACCCATAATAAGCAGGATTTAAGAATTATTAATTTTCAGGCAAATTAGCAAATCACACATGAAGATTAGTTGTCAATTCATGTCATTATGAACTAAGATACCTTTTTTTATGGTTCTTTGACAAGAACTGTGTAAAATGGAATTTTAAAATTATATTCCTTTCAGCCACAAGGACATTCAAGGATTACTATTTTTCATTCCACACAATTTGTCAAATAAGGTTTTTTATTTCTGACGGGGAAACACCAAATTTCTTTTTAAATACTTTACTAAAGTGCGCTAAATCCTTAAATCCTACTTTTAGGTATACTTTTGATGTGGTTTGCCCCTGAATTTGAAGCAACTCTTTTGCTTTTTCCAATCTTTTTGCCTGTATCCATTGGTAAGGTGGTTTATGGAATACCTTTTTGAAGTCCCGGTTGAAGGTAGATAAACTTCTGCCCGATAGCTTAGCAAATTCTTTTAGCGTAACCGGACGCGTATAATTCTCTTCCATAAATTTTCTGAGCTCCACCTTTGTCGGATAATAGGTCAACTCGAAAATCTCCAGAAATTCAGGATTCTTTTTAAGTATAGATGTTAACGCCGCTTTAATTTTGGGTTCTAAATTGTTTTTATCAATCTCCTTTTTTTCAAAAAACAATGTTTTGATAAAGGCAAATAAAGCCTCTACCTCCTTAGTAGGATTTAATTCGTGGACCGTGGGTAGGTTTCTTATGGATTTAGGTTGGAAACTTGATTTGATTTGAATGATGATATCCTTAATGATAGAATTATGGAGCGCGATGGCATACATCTCTGCATATCCCTCTTCCGGAGTCCAGGTTTTAAAAAAGGTCCCATTAGTAAATTTATTAATCAGTGCATAAGTCCCAGCCTTAAAAGTATGCAGATTCGAGGTTGTTTTTAAATTTAAGGCCCCTCTTTTTACAAACCAAATGATTGAAAATGGAAAATGGGAAGAATACTCTTCTGGTTGGTGGATTTCTACTGAAGCAAAAATGTCGAGTTGTTCACAAGTGATAAATTCAAACGTATTTTCCATGAGAAACCTTTGATTAATGCAAATTGCGATTCATTGAAGTTGATTAGGCAATTTGGATTTGCCACTTTCCGCTATAATAATTTAAAAGGGTAGATAATGGTTGTCAATTCCTGTCAAAAAATTATTGTTTCCTATTCCGCCATTTTTATATATCAAACGCTACTATTTATATCTCACCAACAACATAAAAAGGGCATTTTTGTTAGAAATATACATTAACAAAAAATACAAATAGCTGATGAAAAGTGCAATAGAAAAAGATATCAAAGCCCCCGAAACCGATTATGATCTGCATCCTTTGATCCAAAAGCGATGGAGCCCGAGAGCTTTTGCTGATCAACTCATCTCAAAAGAACAATTAAATGAATTATTTGAAGCGGCTCGTTGGGCGGCTAGTTCTCGCAATGAACAACCCTGGTTGTATATTTACGCTTTCCGGGGTACGCCAGAGTTTGAGCAGTTATGGGAATGCCTGATGCCGGGCAATCAACCCTGGGCTAAAGATGCGGCTGTATTGATGGTGTCTATGTACCGGACGACACTTGCAAAAAATGGGAAGCCGAACGGTGCTGCCAAACACGATCTGGGGCTTGCAAATGCCCAATTGATCCTGCAAGCAGCTCATCGAGATATTTACGGACATATGATGGGCGGATTTGAAAAAGAAAAAGTGCAGGAGTTACTGGATTTGGAGGAAAATGTTGAACCGGTATGCATGATCGCCCTGGGCTATATGGGGGATGCCGATCAACTGGAAGAGCCCTACAAAATGAGAGAACAGCAGCCGAGAACGAGAATGCCGATTGCGGAGTTTGCTAAGAAGCTTTAAAGGGAAATATTAAATACTGAATTTTAGCATCTCCCTGGCTCTCTTGGCATGCGCCATAACGTTGTGATATGAATAACGACAGAAAGTTTTGACTTTACTGGATTCTTTTTTAATCCCAAAGGGATTGAATATGTATAGCCCCCAATGATAATTGGGGGTGTTAAGAATGGGCGCGTTTCAACCCTTTCGGGGTTGAATGATGGCACAGTCTCGTGAACTATTCAACCCCTGGCCGGGGTTGTCAGGTCGTCTTCTTTAGCACCCGGCATTTCATACCGGGCTAAACACCTTTTATCCCTTCAGGATAAACCGAGTAGTGTCATCTTTTTGTCGCTATTTATTTCATCCCTTTGGAGGCTATAAAAGGATTTAAAAACTATTACACCATAGCGCAAGAAAGTACATATAATATCGAACGTCGCAAGCCGGTAGCCGACTTTCACCTGGAAGCAATGGGTAAGATCTATGAACGGGCTGAGGGCAAGCCTGATGTGCCACATCGCCATGACTATTATACGGTATTATTGATCGGAAAAGCTGATGGAGACCACGTGATCGACTTTCACACCTTTCCTTTCGGCCAGCAAGAGGTGCATTTTGTCAGTCCGGGACAGGTACACCAGGTAGTAGCTAAAGCAAAGCCTGAAGGTTGGTTTTTTACCTTTTCCAAATCCTTTTTGGTGGAAAATAATATCCCGGAAAGTTTTATCACCAATATCAACCTTTTCCAACCCTTTAGCAAATCACCTCCATTGCAGCTTGATCAGCAGACATTTGACCGGTTGAAAAATATCATCCGGGAAATGGAAGCCTGTTTGCCACGTGAGTTCACTTACCGCAATCGCGCTTTGGGAGCGTTGCTTCAATTATTTCTCATTTATTGCAATAATAGTGCGTCCCTAAATACCTCCCAGCTCGACGAAGAGCATGCCGGCGTCTGCATCCTGAGAGATTTTAAAAAACTAGTAGACACCAAGTACGATGAATGGCATAAGGTAGGGGAATATGCTGCCCAGATCCATATCACAACAAAGCATTTAAGCCATACCGTTAAAAGTCTTTCCGGCAAATCGGCCAAAGAAGTGATCCAGGATCGCTTGATCCTGGAGGCCAAACGGTTATTGTTGCATACTGATCTGGCTGTAAAAGAAATTGCCTACCAGATTGGCTTTGAAGAGCCTCTACATTTTAGCGGCTTTTTTAAGAAAAAAGAGGGCGTGTCGCCCTCCGGATTTCGGGAAGCCCATAAGAATGGGTAAGGTAGAGATAACCTATTGTATTACTTTGACGGCGGGCTAACTTTATCTAGCAATAGCAGCCCGTCAAAACATTCCGATAAGATCAATTCGTTCGAACTGAAAAGATCGATGAAGGTATCATTGACAATGATGGGTTCAAAAAGCCATCTGCTTCCCTTAGAATATTCTTTTGGAATATTTAAAAACGACATTTTAGCCTTATCGGCCTCAATAATGTGCTTGATATCCAGAGAAGTACTATCCGGTTCCGATAAATGTTCGGCTTTTCCTGAATTATTAAGAAAACGTCCTTCTTTGGCAAACCCCCCCAGCACATACATCTCCGCTGCAAAGTCTTTGACCAAGAACTCTCCCATAACTTCTTCTTTTTCATTGCTCTTCGAGATATGAAAATTGTGGGCAATGACGATTGCTTTTTGATTGGGGCCATACTGATTTAACAACCATTTGATATTTTCTGCCATAGCTAAATCGCGGGCTTTCCATCTGGCATTCCAATCTTTTGTTTCTACAAATTCCAACATGTAGGTGAGAAAATTTATACGATTCTCAATAGTTCTTATCGAAAAATGATCCTGTTCAGGAAGGTTATTCGTTATCTTTTGATATTCCTTTATAAGTTCCTGAGTTTCATCCTTAACAGATGCATAGTCCGTTCTGTAATTTGCTAGCTGCCGTTTAAGGGCCACAAACGTTGCTTCGATTTCCCGAAAGGCTTGAGGATCTTCTAATTTTTCAGATAAATAGTCGGTAAAAGTAGATCCGGTACGCTGAACATCATACCCGCCAATTTGGATATCATGTTCTTTGATGTATTGTAAGAGGGTCTCAAACTCCTGGGTTCGCCACCCTCCGAAAAAACCTGAGGTCAATGAAAACCCGTCAGAGCCATTTTTCTTTAGATTGACGACCCCTACTTCTCCTATTCCGGATTCAAACAGAATCAAATTGAACCCCAATTCTTTATGAAGTACCTTAATTAACTCATTCCGCGAAAGGAATACTTCTTTACTTCCATGATTAAACTCCCCCAAGAAAACCAACCTTTTGTCTTTAATCACCTCTAAAACGGGGCTCCAATTGCCGTTTTGATAATTGGAATCAACGTTTAGAGGTATGGCATTTTGCTCAATAAAAGCTTTTTGCGCCTTATCCAGTAATTGGCCGAACAGAGACAAATAGGAAATCAATAGGAATATTGCTGTTGACAGAATCCGATTCATATTTTTACTGTTTTCATATTTGATGCTTATTGTTGCTGATGACTTACACAACTAATCTAGGTGCAATAATACATTAACGAGATGTTTGGCTTTCTGGTACTGGAAATCACGGACCAACTATTTAACGGCTTCTGGGGGAAAGCCGCTTTTGCGGCGAAAGATCATAGCCTGTAGCGTGAGCTACAGGAAGTAATTCCATATAAAACCTAAAGCTGCAGAGCAGCGAAAGAAATAATTTACATCTTTCCTTCTTTCGCCCCTACAGGGCTTCAATGATTAAACATTAATTACCCAGAGGCTTACGCCACTGGCTACGATATTTCGCTGCCATGCAGCTTTCTGCTAAATCTATTTTAGCCCATGAAAGGACTAATTCCTCCCTTCAACCTGGAGCATCGCTCCTGGATATAATAACTCCTCCAAAACCAGCCTGCAGGGCTGATGCACCAGGTTTCCACGTCATTCACATCAAAATCAATTTCATAGAACCTAACCGGCTGTTCGTCTAATTATAAGAAATATTAACCTATCCCTTTAGGGGATTTGGCCTCTTTAAGCGTCTTTTAACTATTAACCAACCCAAGTTGTCCTGAAGCAACTTGCATTAACCATTTTACAAAACAAAGTACTATTATGAAATCTTTTACCCTCTTGTTCCTGCTATTCCAGGTAGCCACTGTAATAGCTCAGGAGCAAATTACCATCAGTGGGCACATTCGGGATGCCTCCAACGGCGAAGAACTGATTGGTGCCAATGTCTTTGTCAAAGAGTTGGGTACCGGAGCTTCGACTAACGTTTATGGCTTTTATTCGCTTTCTCTGGAACCTGGGAATTATGAAATGGAACTGAGTTATGTTGGATACCAGCCTCAAACATTGATAATGGAGCTCAATAAAGACCAAATCCTCGATTTCGAATTAACCCCGGAAGGGGTAGAAGTAGAGGAAATCGTGGTAACCGCCTCTGATGAAAACCAGAACATCCGCAATATCGAAATGAGTGTTGAAAACCTCAGTGCCGTTCAGATCAAAAAAATTCCTCAGGTGCTGGGAGAGGCAGACCTTATCCGAAGTATCCAACTGCTGCCTGGAGTAAGTACAGTAGGCGAAGGAGCCACTGGATTCAATGTCCGGGGTGGAAATGTAGACCAAAACCTGATCTTACTGGACGAAGCTACAGTCTATAATTCTTCCCACCTTTTTGGCCTCTTCTCTGTGTTTAATGTAGATGCGATCAAGGATTCCAAGTTGTATAAAGGTGGAATCCCGGCTAGATATGGAGGGCGATTGTCATCAGTCCTCGATGTCCGCCAGCGGGATGGCAACCGGAAACGGTTTTCATTAAATGGAGGCATCGGATTAATAGCCAGCAGGCTGACCGTGGAAGGACCGATCCAGAAGGATAAAAGCTCTTTTATGCTGGCAGGGCGGAGCTCTTATGGACACCTGTTTCTTCAATTTGATCCTGAATTAAGAGACAATGTGGTTTATTTTTATGATCTCAATGCCAAAATGAATTTTCAATTAAGTGAAAGGGATCGTATTTATTTATCCGGCTACTTTGGCAGAGACGTCTTCAATTTTGGGGATGACTTCTCTTCTGATTGGGGAAATACCACAGCCACCCTTCGCTGGAACCACCTGTTTTCTAAAAAGCTCTTTTCCAATTTCACCACTGTATTCAGCGATTATGGTTATTCGTTTGGTATTCCAGAAGGCACTCAAGCCTTTGATTGGGATGCTAAAATTGTGAACTACGTTTTAAAGGGTGACTTTACCTACTATTTTAACCCACGTAACAAACTGGACTTCGGCGTCGAAGGCAACTTTTACCGC
This sequence comes from uncultured Saprospiraceae bacterium, assembly GCA_964534315.1. Classification (GTDB taxonomy): domain Bacteria; phylum Bacteroidota; class Bacteroidia; order Chitinophagales; family Saprospiraceae; genus CAZHOV01. The sequence goes on from CAZHOV010000093.1 coordinate 20,194, forward strand.
TTTCATCCCGGCCGTGCAAGAGGACTAGGTGAGGAGACCATCTTTAATGAGATCAATATCCAACGGCAACGCGCTTTGGAAAGCTCCATCTATGCCAGTTTCGAACACGAACCTATTCGGAACCTAACCTTACAGTATGGTCTGCGCTTTGCTAACTTTCAGCGATATGGCAAAGACCGGATCTTCCTTTACGAAGATGGAGTTCCAACTAGTGAAGAGGCGATCATTGATTCCATCGTTTATGACAATTTAGAACCTATCATTTCTTTCAATGGGTTGGAGCCTCGCTTTTCAGCTAATTATGTGATCAATGATCGAAACTCGGTGAAGCTGAGCTACAATCGGATGCGTCAGTACATTCAGCTGGTCTCTAATACGACATCAGCTACCCCTATCGATATCTGGACTCCAAGTGGCAACTATGTAGAGCCGGCTACCGTTGATCAAGTAGCACTGGGCTATTTCAAAAATTTTGACAATAATGCTTATGAGGCTTCAATCGAAGGATTTTATAAAGACTTCCAGGATCTCCTTGATTTTAAAGACGGAGCTGAGCTATTGCTTAATGACAATCTGGAGACCGAATTATTGAGTGGTGGTGGCAGAGCTTATGGATTGGAATTTGCATTACGCAAAAATAAGGGAGCAGTGACAGGGTGGATTAGCTATACACTTTCCAGGTCTGAACGCCAAGTGGAAGGTATTAATGGTGGAGAATATTACCCTTCTAATTATGATAAAACCCACGATTTTTCCATTACCGCTGCCTGGCAAATCAACAGGAAACTGAGTCTTTCCGGTAATTTCGTCTATGCTACCGGTCGTCCCATTACCTATCCGGAATCCCGTTATGTTTATGATGGAATAACGGTACCCCATTATGGAAACCGAAATGGTGCCCGGATTCCTGTTTATCACCGTATGGATATTGGTGTTCAGTTTAATCCTTCAGAGGGTAAAGATAAAAAGTGGAAAAGCTCCTGGGAGTTTGGAGCCTATAATATTTATGCCCGAAGGAATGCGTATTCTATCTTCTTCCGTCAAAATGAAGATAATCCGCTGGAAACGGAGGCGGTCAGATTATCTATTTTCGGAAGCATTTTACCTTATGCAACCTATAATTTTAAATTCTAGTTGCGATTTTTTGTTGACTTACAAATATGGAGACAAAAAATAACTGTGATTCTCTGTGTCCTCTGTTCCTCCGTGGTTAACATAAATCAAAAGTCATTATAGCTATGATTTAGTAAACAAAATAATACTCAACCATATCAACAAAAATATAATCAAGGTGAAATACAATATAATTTTCCTAACGCTATTCGCCCTAATCCTCTTTTCCAGTTGCCAGGATGTCGTTGACCTGGATGTGCCCGATGGGGATGTCTTACTGGTCGTAGATGGAATGATTACGGACCAGGAAGGCGAAAAGCAAGTGCTGATTTCTACTACGGCCAATTATTTTGATAATGTAGAGCCGCCAAGAGTAGAGGATGCTGTGGTGATTCTTTATGAAGATAATGCTCCAATTGATACTTTTCTTGAACCCAGAGCAGGTGTTTACGCAACTCAGTATGTAGGGATAATTGGGAAGTCTTATCATTTGTATATTCGAACAGCTGCAGGAGAGGAATACACTTCTAATCCACAGACTATGAATTTTGTTCCTCCAATTACCGACATCTATTATGAGTTCCGCGAAGAATCGGCTTTTGAAGAGGAAGGCTATTATGTGATGATCGATACGGAAGAGCCTATGGGTGTGGGCGATCACTACCGATGGAGACAATTTGTAGATGGAGTGCCGCTTCAGGAACCCTTTGATTTGTTGTACGCCAGTGATGAATTTGTAGATGGCAATCCGATCATCGGGTTTGATGTAACTACACAGCCGCTGGAACTAGGTGATAATTACCGTATCGAACAGATGTCTATCTCCCTCGAGCACTTTGATTTTCTGACGCAATTGCAAACGCAAACTGCTTTTGTCGGTTCGTTATTTGATAGTCCGCCGGCTGCATTGGATGGGAATATCCAATCTGTAGATCCTAACGGGAAGGAAGCGTTGGGTTTCTTTGGGGTTTCGGCGGTGAGTGAGGCGGAGGTGGTGATAGAGTAAGGGAAGTTCATTTAGGTGTTGGCTGAAAAATCTTTTTTTCAGCCAACACCTAATCTTTTTCAGAAAAAAGCAGATAATAATAACCTATCTAATCAGCTATCACCAGCTTATCACTATAAAAAAGGGCCCCATCCCGGTTACGTATCTGATAAACATATATGCCGGAAGGTATTTCCGCTATTGAAAATTGGTGTTCTCTGCTTCCTGCAGGGATGGTCTCTACTTTTAAGGGTCTTCCGAATTGGTCATAGAGTACCCATTCCAGTACTTCGGCAGTGGCCGCTTTTAGAAATTGTAATTGGAGGGAGGAT
>CAZHOV010000094.1:0-22296 GCA_964534315.1 uncultured Saprospiraceae bacterium
CAACGGGTGCAACGGTGCAACGGGTGCAACGGTGTAACGGGTACAAAGGGTACAACGGTGTAGCGGTACCATAGATTACAATGATAAGTACTAATTTCTACTAAACCGTTGCACCGTTGCACCGCTGCACCGCTGAACCCCCTTGCACAGCTGTACCGTTGCACCGCTGAACCGTTGCACCGCTGAACCGTTATTACCCATCCTGTCTTGCAAACACCCGGCGTAACAGATCCGTAGTACGCTGGGAGATGTCACTTCGTATGCCTTTTTCTTTCTTTTCTACCATCACAAACAGGCCTCGGAGGGCTTGCTTGGTGACGTAGTCATCAAGTTCGGGATTCATTTTGTCGACAAAGGGGATTTTATTATAGGCTTTTACGGCATCACCCCAATATTGCTGGGCATTAAACTTTTTTAGTGAGTTGATGATAACGGGTTTAAATTCGTTGTAGAGGTTGTTATAGGTTCTGTTTTGGAGGTAGGCAGTAGCTGCATTATTGGGCCCCATAAGGATATCTGTTGCATCGGAAAAGGTCATGGAGGTAATCGCATCTTTGAAGATCGGAGCTGCTTTTTTTGCGGCGTCTTCCGCACCTCTGTTTATCTTTTCCAAAATAATATTTTCAACCTCCGAAAAACCGGGTATATTCTGGAGTTTGTCGGTTATTTCGCGGGCTTCTGCGGGGAGTAAAATTTTGTAAGGGCTCCTGAAATAACCATCTTTTGCTGAAAGTTTCTGCGCGCCTTCATTGATCCCGAATTCAAGCGCTTGCTTGAGGCCGCGAGCAATTTCTTCAGACGATAATCCGCCTTCGTCCAGAATACTCTGTAAGGTATCGCAAGCTGTAAGATTGATTACCAAAAAAATAAAAAATAGTTTTTTTAACATGGTTTATAATTTTAGGTATTTGAACAAATTATTCTACCAATTTTTTTGCCTTACTACTTACACAAACTAACTGGCGTATTCCATTAGGCAATTTTTGCAAAGACACCCGCCAAATTTGTTGCTCAGCATTTCTCTGGTCTTAGAAAAAATCTTGATATCCGCATGATGACACCAGCAGGTGCCGTCTTCATAGCAAAGCAAATGGTTACCGCATCTGGGACACCGTTTAGTGAACTCAATGGTTTCTTCGATGTACACCCGTTCTACTTTGCCGCCTATTACCGGTGTGATTTTATAGATCCGGATCGTCACTGCCCGGAGCGCATCAAACGTTGATTTGAGGCGCAGCAAAATTCTGCCTGCCAGATGCTCTAATAATTTACTCTTTGTGCGCATCTCTATCTGGACTACCTGAAAAACAGTTTCGTAGTTAATCGTTTTGGTAATGCGATCTCCGGTAATCGCCTGGGTGAAATCCGTATCGATGACAATGTCAACGACATATTCATTCCCAATAACCTGCTCCTCTTCGTAAAATCCGTGGTAGGCATAAAAATGCATGCCCTCTAATGCTATTAATCCCATTGGTTAAAATTTTAAAAACTCAATATAGGGATTTCAGGCTTAACAATGAGCAACATGAATTATCCCATCCCGCTTTTTAAATAAAAAAACGGAATCGGGATAGCTCCAATTTATTTTATTGAAAAATGACTAATTTAATAAACATAAAATGAATAGAATCCCTTTACTTTGTAGAAACAAAAAATTATAACCTAAAAATAGCTGATCATGCAAGAAAATGGAAAATTAACAGGAACTGATGCTATCCAAAAGAAAGCTAAGGAAGATCGATTTCAGTCACATGATTATTATAATGTAGATGCGTTACTTCAAGAAGATCATTTATTGGCTCGCGATGCGGTTAGGTCTTGGGTGAAGCAAGAAGTTTCTCCGATTATAGAAGAATACTCAGAGCGCGCCGAATGCCCGCAGCATTTATATAAAGGATTGGCAGAGATTGGTGCTTTTGGGCCAAGCCTTCCTGTGGAGTATGGCGGTGGCGGAATGGATGAGATCGCTTATGGTGTCATTATGCAGGAACTAGAGCGAGGCGATTCGGGTATCCGCTCAATGGCTTCTGTGCAAGGATCTTTGGTCATGTACCCTATCTTCCGTTTTGGTTCTGAAGAACAAAAGAAAAAATACCTTCCCAAATTGGGGAATGGGGATTTTATTGGTTGTTTCGGCCTTACTGAGCCGGATCACGGTTCTAATCCAGGTGGTATGGTGACCAACATCAAAGACGATGGCGATGCTTACATTTTAAATGGAGCTAAAATGTGGATCACCAATTCTCCTGTTGCCGATGTAGCTGTTGTTTGGGCTAAAGATGAAGAGGGCAAAGTACGCGGATTAATCGTTGAAAAGGATATGCCAGGTTTTTCCGCTCCTGAAATTCATGGCAAATGGTCCTTGAGGGCTTCTATTACCGGGGAGTTAGTGTTTGAAGATGTACGGGTTCCAAAAGAGAATGTGCTGCCCAATGTTAAAGGGCTAAAAGGACCACTTTCTTGCCTTAGTAAAGCCCGTTACGGTATTGCCTGGGGAGCTATTGGTGCTGCGATGGACTGCTATGATTCTGCCTTGCGTTATGCTCTGGAAAGAGAGCAGTTTGGCAAACCTATCGGTCAGTTTCAGCTGACCCAAAAGAAACTGGCTGAAATGATCACCGAAATTACGAAAGCTCAGTTATTGGCCTGGAGGTTAGGTACGCTGGCTAATGAGGGTAAAGCTACTCCCTCGCAGATCTCAATGGCCAAGAGAAATAACGTTCATATGGCGCTGGAAATAGCTCGTGAAGCGCGTCAGATACACGGCGGTATGGGAATCACCAATGAATACCCCATTATGCGTCACATGATGAACCTCGAAACGGTACTGACTTATGAAGGTACGCACGATATCCATTTGTTGATCACCGGAATGGATGTGACAGGATTAAATGCGTTTAAGTAGGAAGGAGGGGGCTCGGGGCTGTCTGTCTCATTAGTCAATGAGCCATCCCCACGAGATTTTTTTAATAAAAACAGCCCTCCAAAAAAAAAAAGTTTTGTGGCTCGTAAAAAAAAGGTGTTACGAGCCACAAAACTTTCTTCTTCCTCCAAATAATTCTAAGGTCGGAGCACCACCAATCTTTTAGTAGAAATAGTTTTACCCTCTTCATTTGTAAGGCTATACAGGTAGGTACCTTTTTGAAAGTCGAAAAGGTCGATTTTTACATTTTTAAAGCTATTGATGAAATAATCACCTTCCCAAACGGGAATACCTAAGATATTATAGATTTTAAGATTATAGTTTCCAGGGGTAAGACCGGAGAATCTAAATTCGACATCATTGATAGCCGGATTAGGCCAGGCGGCGATCTCAGGTTTGAGATGATTACTGGTTTCTTGCGTAAACGATCCAATATCGAAAAATTTATATTCAACATTGATCACTTCTTCCTCTTCGTTTTGGCGAATTACTGCGATAGGCTCTTTTTCTTCATTATTAAAAAAGAAATAACTATAAATAGTAGATTCGCCCAGTTGATCAATTTGGGAGGAAATGAGCGGTGTGACATCAAACCAATCTAGCGGTAGTACCCGGACTTCGATTCTCGTATCTCTGAATTCTGTGCGCTTTTCGCGCAGGACTTCAAAGGTTCCTCCCGGAATAGTCATCGTTCCCCAGGCATCAACGATATCGTCTCTGGTGGTTTCTACTAAAATTCGAATGGAATCCGGAGTTAGAGGTAGCGAACCTCCAATACTGTCCGTAATAAATGCGGGAAGATCTTCCCAAGCCAGCGCTACATCATATGCTGACGTGAAAGAGTTTCCATCTCCATACTGAATGGCACGCCGTTCAACATACGGAGTACCTAGTGCATATTCCAGTTCGATGCCTAACCCTGCAGGATCAGGACCGTTAAAACCCACCAATTCAAATACATCACTGGTTACGTTATAGTAGCCTTCGGCACCAAAGCCTACCTCCAGCAATACTTCCGTATCCGGAAAAGACGAAAAAACCTCTCCTTCACTTGCGGGAAGGGCGATATTGGTACGGATAGTCCCTCCACTAACATCCAGGTTCCAGGTTTGATTTGGGCCTGGCGCAGTGACGACCACGCCCGGAGGTGCCAGCAGAAAACGTGAAACCATCGTATCTCCCGGAGCAGGAAATGAAGCATCAGTAATAGTGATCTGCCCTAAAAGGCCCGTGGATAAAGAACTTATAAAAAATAGTAAAAGTAATTGCTGCTTCATAGCATAAAAATCAATTATTAATTAATAATGGGCAATGAAGAATGAAATTTTCTAGATCCATAAACCAAACCGTTTTTAATTACTCATTAAAAATTATTCATTATTCACTACAATCAAAGCTACACATAAAATTCTTTGGTTGAAAGTATTTGGAGCGTATTTATAAAGTTTTAACATTGAAGTTATTAGAATGCCTGAAGTTCGACCAGTTTTTTATAGACACTTCCCCCCTTTAATAAGTCTGAATGTTTTCCTTGCTCGACGATCTTGCCGTCTTGCATGACAACGATTTGGTCGGCATGCTGAATGGTGGATAGCCGATGCGCAATAACGATGGCAGTTCTGTTTTTCAGCACCTTTTGCAAAGCGTTTTGAACCAGTTTTTCAGATTCAGAATCGAGAGAAGAGGTCGCTTCATCAAGGATGAGAATGGGCGGATTGCGGAGTACCGCTCTGGCAATAGTCAGCCGCTGGCGTTGTCCTCCACTCAATTTACTTCCCCTGTCTCCGATAACGGTTTGGTATCCGTTTTCTGTATTTAGAATAAAGTCGTGAGCATTAGCCACTTTGGCGGCATTTATAACTTCTTCTTCCGAACAACCTTTCATGCCAAAAACGATATTGTTGAAAATGGTATCATTGAAAAGGATAGGATCTTGAGATACGATTCCCATTAATGCCCTGAGGTCGTGCAGGCTGTAGGATTTGATATTTTTTCCGTCGATAAAAATGCCGCCTTCCTGCACGTCGTAAAATCTGGGCAACAGGTCAGCTAATGTTGATTTTCCGGCTCCAGAGTTGCCTACCAGCGCAATTACCTGCCCTTTCGATATGGTCAGGTTAATATTATCGATTATCCACCGCTCTGAAGTCGGGTATTTGAAATAGATATGCTGGTATTCGATATTTTTTTCAAAGGCAGCAATAGAAGCGGGGTTTTCAGGATCTTTAATGGTCACTTCGGCGTCCAGCACTTTTTCTACCCGCTGAATAGCAGCAATTCCTTTTTGGACATTGTAATAAGCAGTGGCAAATTTTTTGGAAGGGTCCAACAGGTTAAAAAAGGCGAACAGGAAGGCAAAAAAAGTCTCGGCGCCCATCTGGCCGGAAAAGACAATGCTTGACCCATACCATAGTAAAACAGACACTACCAAGATGCCCAGAAATTCAGAGAGAGGCGAAGATAGGTCGCGTCGCCAGAGTAGGCGGGTTAGCAGCCAACGGTAGCTGTTATTCTCTTTGGAAAATTTACTATGCTGGTATTCTTCCGCGTTAAAGCCTTTGATAATGCGCATGCCGGAAAGGGTTTCTTCCAGTATCGAGATAATATCCGCCAGTCGGTCCTGGACGGCAGAAGACCTTTTTTTCAGCGTTCGTCCGATACCTCCGATGATAAAAACCGTAAAAATCATGAGTACAAAAACAAAAATAGTAAGCTGTGGGCTAACATAAATCATAAAGATCAGGCACCCGATAATAATTAGCGGTTCGCGAAATATAGCTTCGAGTGCATTGAGGATACTCCACTCCACCTCTTGAACATCCGTACTTGCTTTTGCGATGAGGTCTCCCTTACGTTCTTCGCTAAAATAACCGATAGGTAGTATGAGTACTTTGTCGTAGAGTTGCTGGCGCAGATCTCTTACCACGCCGTGCCTGACCGGAGCCATAAAAAACATGGAAAAATATCTAAAGAAGTTTTTAAAAAAGAAAAGCAGGACGATAAAAAGACAGATATACATTAGGGCCGTTTCCCGGCCAGAGGTTTCAATTAATTGGTTGAGTTCGTATTTGATATTGAGAACGACTGAATTAATATTGTACTCAAAGGAAGCCGGTTTTTGGACGGTGGTTTCCCGTTCGAATAGTATTTGTAGAAAAGGAATAATAGCCGGTATACTAACAACGGTAAAGAAAGCCATTAGTATGTTGCATAAAATATTTAGGCTAACATTTAATGAGTAATTTTTTACATATCCGACTAATCGCCAAAAACTTTTCATAGAAAAACTTATTCTTCCAGGCTATTAAAATCAAAGCTATCGAGGAACTTCGTATTGAAGTTACCACTTTTGAAGTCTTCGTTTTTCATTAGTGCCTTATGAAAAGGGACAGTAGTTTTGATTCCTTCGACGATAAATTCATCTAGGGCTCTGGCCATTTTGGTGATACACTCTTCTCTGGTGCGAGCTCGGCAGATCAGTTTGGCGATCATAGAATCGTAGTAGGGTGGTACCGAATAGCCGGCGTATACATGTGTGTCTACGCGCACTCCGTGACCTTTTGCGCTATGAAAAGAGCTGATCTTTCCGGGATTTGGGCGAAAGTCTTTTTTAACGTCTTCGGCATTGATCCGGCACTCGATAGCGTGCAGGGTAGGATAGTAATTTTCTCCGGAAATCGGAATACCTGCGGCAATTTTGATTTGTTCTTTAATAAGGTCGTAGTCGATGACTTCTTCCGTTACGGTGTGTTCCACTTGTATTCGGGTATTCATTTCCATAAAGTAGAAATTCCGGTGTTTATCGACGAGAAATTCTACGGTACCTACGCCTTCGTATTTGATTGCTTCACCGGCTTTAATGGCCGCCTGCCCCATTTTTTCTCTCAGTTCGTCTGTCATGAACGGGGAGGGTGATTCTTCAACCAGTTTTTGATGTCGACGTTGGATGGAGCAATCTCTTTCGGAGAGGTGGCAGACTTTTCCGTTTTGGTCGCCTGCAATTTGGATTTCGATATGGCGGGGTTCTTCGATAAACTTTTCAATGTAGATCCCGTCATTTCCGAAAGCAGCTTTCGCTTCTTGACGTGCTTTTTCCCAGTTTTCTTTAAACTTGCTTTCTTCGGTAACGATGCGCATTCCTTTTCCTCCACCGCCTGCGGTTGCTTTCAGCAGGATGGGGTAGCCGATTTCTTTACCGATTTTCTTGCCGTGTTTGAGGTCTTTGATAAGGCCTTCGGAGCCGGGGATAACGGGGACGCCTGCTTTGATCATGGTCTCTTTGGCGGTAATTTTATCACCCATTTTCCGAATTTGTGTTGGAGTGGGGCCAATAAATTTGATGCCGTATTCGGCGCAAACCTCGGCAAAGTCGCCATTTTCGGCGAGAAAGCCGTAGCCTGGATGAATAGCGTCGGCATTGGTGATTTCGACGGCGGCCATTATTTTGGGAATAGAAAGATAGGATTCGGTAGAGGAGGGGGGGCCAATACAGACAGCTTCATCCGCAAAGCGCACGTGCAGGCTTTCCCGGTCGGCAGTAGAATAGACAGCTACCGTTTTTATTCCCATTTCTTTGCAGGTACGAACAATACGCAATGCAATCTCACCTCTGTTTGCGATTAATATTTTATTAAACATGGAGTTATTGATATTCGAAAACGATTAGAAAACAGGTTTCTCCTTAAACAGGCTCTACTAAAAATAAGACCTGATCATATTCAACGGGGCTGGCATCTTCAACCATCACCTTAACGATTTTTCCGCTCACCTCTGATTCTATTTCATTGAATAACTTCATGGCTTCTACAATGCAAACGACATCTCCGGCGCTGATCGTGTCGCCTACTTTGGCGTAGACCGGCTTGTCGGGCCCCGAGGCGCGGTAGAAGGTGCCGACCATAGGAGATTTGACCTCGATCAAATTGGAGTTGCCTTCCTTTCCGGCCTCCTTATCTGCAGGAGAAGAGGGGGTAGGCTCAGGCGTTTGATCGGTCGGGCTTTTTTGTGGAGTTTGGGGAGTAGGTGCCTGGGGTACCGCAGCCGGAGCAGGGTAATGAACCGGTACGATAGGTTGTTGTGCGGGCGTAGCAGGCTGGTTTCTGGCCTTATGGTATTCTTTAGTCCGGATGGAAAGTTCGAATTCCCCATCCTTCATTTTGAATTCAGTAAGGTTCGATTCATTAACCAGTTTAAGCAGCTCTTTGATTTCTTTGAAATTCATAAGATAAAGTTGGCCTTTATTAAAATGAAGAGAATGTTATGATCACTTATTTTACGCGTTCCATGTAAGCTCCTGTACTCGTTTCCACCTTTACTTTATCTCCCTGATTGATAAATAAAGGGACCTTGATCTCGGCACCTGTTTCGGTAGTGGCCGGTTTTAAGGTGTTGGTAGCAGTATCGCCTTTAACACCCGGCTCAGTGTAAGTAATCTCCAATTCTACATATTGTGGGAGATCAATTGTTAGCGGTATTTCCTTAGCAGCGTGGTAGAGGATTTCAATTTGAGCGCCTTCTTTGAGAAATTCAGAATGCTCAATCATTTGTTCTTCGATAGCTACCTGTTCATAGGTCTCATTTTCCATGAAATGATAGCCCATCTCATCCTTATATAAAAATTGAAATTTTCTTCTCTCTACCCGAACTTCATTGATCTTGTGGCCCGCTGGGAAGGTGTAGTCTAAGACTTTTCCGGAAGTCAGGCTTTTTAACTTAGTACGGACAAAAGCATTTCCTTTTCCGGGTTTGACATGCTGAAATTCAACAACTGAAAAAATATCATTGTTGAAGTCTATACACAAGCCGTTTCTGATATCTGATGTATTTGCCATGAAAATCTATAATTGACAATGTTTTAGAGAAAAATTGATGTTATCAAAAAAAAAATTATTCAAAAATGCAAATGCAGATGCAAAGATAGGAAAATTTGATCTTTTAACATTTCTATCCTTCCTTTATTCCGTTACACACTGTCATAAGCCCACTTGATATAGCAAGAACCCCAAGTATATCCACCCCCAAATGCCGACAGAATAAGGTTGTCACCCTTGGATAGCTTGTTTTCCCATTCCCACAAACAGAGTGGAAGGGTACCTGCTGTCGTATTTCCAAATTTTTGAATATTTACCATAACCTTTTCTTTTGGAAAATCCAAAGCATCCGCTACAGAATTAATAATGCGAATATTAGCCTGATGTGGCACGATCCAGTCAACATCTTTATTTTCAAGGCTGTTTTTTTTCATAATATTCCTGATCGTATCAGCCATGCCATTGACGGCAGCTTTAAATACCACCCGGCCATCCTGAAAAACGAGGTGCTCCCTGTTTCTGATCGTTTCCAACGTATTGGGCCTTAACGAACCTCCCGATTTAATATACAAATGGTGTCTTCCCGAACCGTCTCCGTGAAGCATGAAATCTTGAATACCATCGTTGTCTTTCGAAGGCTCCAACAAAACTGCTCCACCGCCATCACCAAATATAATGCAGGTAGAACGGTCAGTATAATCAATAATAGTTGACATATGGTCGGCTCCCAACACAATGACTTTCTTATACCGACCCGATTCAATAAACTGTGCTCCAGTTACCAATCCATAAAGAAAACCAGAGCAGGCAGCATTCAAATCAAATCCGAAAGCCCCTTTCGCACCCATCTTATCCAGAATAGTATTAGCAGTATCCGGCATAATCATATCACCTGTTATGGTCGAACAGATCAACAGGTCAATTTCGTCAATCTTCGTGCCGGTCTTTTCCAAAAGCCCTTCCAGCATTGGGACGGCCATGTCCGATAATGCTTTTCCTTCTTCATTTAAAATTCTTCTTTCCTGAATGCCAGTCCTGGTCCGGATCCATTCGTCATTGGTATCTACCATTTGTTCCAGTTCATGATTGGTTAAAACATAATCCGGAACATAACCTTGAACACCGGTAATTGCTGCGAGGGTTTTTGTCATTTTATTAAATTTTAGGGTGCAAAATTCTATAATTTTTTGATTTATAAAAAAAATAGAATAATTGTTAGACGAAAAGTGGTAATTTAATGGTTTATTAGCCAAGAGATTGACATGATCGCTAATATTTTAGCTCATATTTCTAATTAAATTTTTTCTGAATGTATAAAATCTATATCCTTTTGGTCCTCCTGCTGGGAGTTCTTCCTGCAGAAGCGAGCGAGATCAATTTTCTAAATGTTTCCATTGAAAAAGGTAAAGCACTAGCTGCCCGCGAAGGGAAGTTATTATTGGTAGAGTTTGTGGCCGGCTGGTCACAGCCTTGCAATAAAATGAACGAAACTACCCATAAAGATAATAGCGTCGCTAATCTGGCCAATAATAATTATATTGCCCTTAAAGTTGATGTGGATGGATTTGAAGGTGTTCGCTACAAAAAACAATATTCGGTAAAATTACTTCCCACCATTCTGATCTTTAGCTCAAAAGGCAAGCAACTAGCCAGATATGAAGGATATATAGATGCCAAAGCTATGTATGCTGCACTAAAAAAATATAATCTGCCTCAATTCAAACCTAGAACCATAAGCAAGGAACAAGTGACTCAAAAAAGCAGCACACCCACTGCCTACGAACAATCATCCCAACGATTAACTCCTTCAAAAACGAACCAGTTTGACGGGGTTTACAAGTGGAATGTTTCGAAAATCGCTTCTAGTGGTTTTGCTATTCAGGTTGGCGCTTTTCAGTCTTATGAGAGCGTATTGTCGGAAACGTCCAACATCCAACAACAACACTCTGTACCTGTTCTGGTTGCTGTCGGCACTAAAGGAAACCAATCGATCTACAGAGTGCTACTCGGCCCCTTTAACGCCAAAGGTGAAGCTCAGTCTTATCTCAATAGAATGAAAAGGCGCGGACAGACGGGTATTGTAAAAGATTTAGCGAGCCTGAACGTCAATTAATTATCGAAAAACAATTATTTTATTACATGAGTGGTATTCTACTGACGCATATTAAAGAACTTTGTCAAATTGAAGAACTAAAGGACGATCCTAAACAGTTTGTACCAAAAAAGGCACCTGGTTTGCGGGAGTTACCGTCTCTTAAAGAAGCCTGGGTCTGGATTGAGGACGAACGAATCAAAGATTTTGGTCCTATGGCAAACGTCCCTCAAAATGTTAAAGGGCAAGTGATCGATCTTACCGGAAAGACAGTCCTGCCTTGTTGGGTGGACTCTCACACCCATTTGGTGTTTGCCGCCACCCGTGAAAGTGAATTTGTGGATCGCATCAAAGGACTTTCCTATGAAGAGATTGCCAAGCGGGGAGGAGGTATCCTAAATTCTGCCGGGAAATTGCAAAAAACTTCTGAGGATCAACTATTTGAAGATGCATTGAAAAGGATTGATGAAATTATCAGCTATGGTACCGGAGCGGCCGAGATAAAAAGTGGTTACGGTTTATCAGTAGAAGCAGAGCTAAAAATGTTGCGCGTCATCCAGCGGCTAAAAGCAGCCGTACCTATCGACATTAAAGCGACCTTTCTTGGAGCCCACGCTTATCCGATGGAATATCGCCATAATAAGCAGGCTTATATCCAGCAGATCACAGAGGAGATGCTCCCCGCCATCGGGTCGGAAAAACTGGCCGATTATATCGATGCGTTCTGTGAGAATGGATTCTTTTCAGTTGAAGAAACGAGACAGATCCTCGAAGCGGGAGCAACCTACGGCCTTAAGCCAAAAATTCATACCAACCAGTTTAATTCTATGGGGGGTATCCAATTGGCTGTCGAGTTCGATGCACTCAGCGTTGACCATCTGGAAGTTGTCAATGACGATGAAATTATTGCGCTTACCGATTCAGGTACCATTGCGACCTTACTGCCCTCGGCGCCGTTCTTTCTGAATGACCACTATCCTCCAGCCAGAAAGCTGATCGATGCGGGAATACCTGTTGCATTGGGCACAGATTACAACCCGGGTTCTACACCCTCCGGAAGAATGTCTTTTGTGATCTCTCTGGCCTGTATAAAAATGAAAATGCTTCCGGAAGAGGCCATTAATGCCGCTACCTGGAATGGAGCATGCGCTATAGAGCTTCAAAAGGATTATGGTAGCATCTGCAAAGGGAAATATGCCAGCTTAATTGTGACTAAAGAAATTCCCGGAATCGCCTTTATCCCCTATTCTTTTGGAGCAGATCACATTGACCAGGTCCTAATCAAAGGAAAATTCTGGGAAGGTGTTTGAACAAATAAAGTTGGAGGACTCAACTACTTTTGAGGTTTCGCGGAGATCCTCCCATCAAACAAATTAATGTTAATTTTTATATATTTTAGAAACTTGTATAACATCTTATCGTACATTAGTACAAGTAAATGCTCCCGTTTTGAAATGAAGCGGTTTAAATAACATTCACTGTTAAGTAGTAAGGCAAAAAAATTGGTAGAATAATTTTTTTAGGTTCAAATGAAAATTCCTGCATACTTTCCAAGTATTCAAATATTCAGTCAATTTCATTCGAACAAATTATTATACAAGCAATTTTGATTTGCCGCTTAGCAACGAATCTAATAGCTTCAACCCCCCATCCTTGTAGGAGACACCAACAAACTTTTTGTGAATGGACAGGATCGGGGCTGTCTCAAATGTATTTGAGCCGGTCTCTAGGGGGCTTTTTAAGCAATTGTTCAAAAAAAGAAAGTTTAGCAACCCCAAATACTGTAGCTGTTTTGAGATGTATTATTATGATGTGTATTGTCATTTTATAAGAATAAATACAGCTCTTAACAGATTACGAATTAGAAAAATTATATTTTTGTCGCCTGAAATTACGTTTAGTACAGGGTTTGATATCAAGAAAAAAAATATAAAAATGATCAGAATTTTAATCCCATTAGCATTACTTCTAGTTACAGTAACCGCTAACGCCCAAATTCCCTCACATGCCAAGTCCATTGATTTGTCTGCTTATCCGGAGTCTTTCGCATGTCCTCCGGGTCAGCAAAACTTTGCAGGTACGTTTTCTTTGGGAACGTTTATTGGTCAAAGTAACGATACCGACCTGGATACCCTCTATCTTTGTTTTGGCGATTCCATTTTCATCGACCATAATGGCGATCAGGTACTAACCGGAGACCCCGATCCGGCAACGGAGGCGGGAGTAGGATATGCTTTTTATGATTGTCCACCTTCGGCAGCATTTTCAGGACCGGAGTTGAGCGTCATTACTTCCGATCCTTGTCTTGCGCTGAATCCTGCACCACCCATTGGTCAGCTTTGGATATCTACTGCAGGAGATCCCTCCGGTGATCAGTGGTTTTTTAATCAGGGCATCATCCAAACAACTTTTAATACTGGAGATCCAACCTTGTTGTGGTTTGCTCCGATAACCTATGATGCCCTCGCTGGGAACAACTACATTTTTGAAGGGAATCCGGAAGGGCCTTGTGTGAATGTGAATACAGATGAAGCGTTCGCGGTGGTTTATCTCAATGAAGTTGAAGCAACCAATATTACCAATATGAATAACGGCAATAGCTGCAGAGGAGCTTTTGATATTGCCGGAGGCTTGCCAGAGTTTGACAACAGTGAAGTATATGACATCAGCATTACCCTTAACTCGGATCCTTCCATAACAGGTGTAGTTACAACCGGTGGTGCTTCTCACAATTCAAATGTGGAGTTCAAGATCTTTGAGCCCGGGTTGTACGATATTACCATAACGGATGGTAAAGGGTGCGGAACTTCTTTTCAATTAGATATGGCTGCGTGCCCGGCATTATCCCTAAACCTTGATGAATTGGGAGGGGAAGTTGGTGAAATAGTTTGTGTAGGACTTACGGCAGCTGATTTTATTGATATCCAATCCTTTCAGTTCTCATTAAACTGGGATGTGTCCGTAGCCCTGTTTGACGGAATTACCAATTTTAATCCCGATTTAATCAATGGAGGAATCAGTCCTGTTGGTACGGGGCCGGTGGATCCCAACTCCATGGGATTATTAACCTTTTCGTGGTTCGATAATACGTTCTTAGGGACCGATTTGCCTGATGGTACCGTTCTTTTTGAGATCTGTTTTGAATTGATTGGTCCGGTGGGCAGCTCAACAGGGTTGGATTTTGCCAATGCACCAACGCCTATAGAAATCACAAATACGAGTGCCCAGGAACTGGGCTTAGTCATAAACAACGGCTCAATGACGGTCATTGACCCGGATGCCCTGATAGTTGATATTGATATCGATAGTATCAGCTGTGGAGAAACGCCTCCTTTGGAAGATGGCTCTTTTACGGTCACCGTAGAGGGAGGAGTACCGCCTTATTCTTACTTATGGCAGGAAGATGGCGGTGCAGTGCAAGGACCTGTAATAATTCCGATGAGCGGAGGTTCTTCCACTCAGGATAATTTACCTGGCGGTATCTATTTCATTACTATTACAGATGATGCCTTTGCAGAACATATTGATGCGATGGTTGTATTTGAACCATTATCCCTGGGAGTAGGTCCTAACGTTACCAACCCGACTTGTAACGGAGATAGTACCGGAGCCTTTTCCATTTTTGTCAACGGAGGTACGGCACCTTATTCGTTTGATTGGTCAAACGGAGATACCGTTCAGAATCTGACCAATATACCAGCAGGGTTTTACGAGGTGGTTGTTACCGATGACAATGGATGTACAGCTTCTGCCAGCGGTACGTTATTCAATCCTCCGCCTATCACTACTAATGTCAATTCTACTAATGCGAGTTGCTCTGGAATTGCGGATGGATTAGCCTCGGCTATGGCCATGGGCGGGGCCGGCGGCTTTTCTTACGAATGGAATACCACTCCACCTCAGTTAACAGCTACCGCCAACAACCTGGAGATTGGTCAATATGTCGTTTCAGTAACAGACACAGATGGCTGCGTAGCTACCGATACGGCAAATATCGGAGCAGCAACGATCATACAAGCAAATGCCATTGTTGAAAATATTACCTGCTTTGGAGCCAATGACGGAAGTATTACAACCAATCCGACCGCTATCGGTATTGATAATGGCGGCTATACGTTCGATTGGTCGCCCGTAGTCGCAGGTAATAATGATAACAGCGCAGTAGACCTCGGGCCGGATACGATCACCGTCACCATAACGGACGCCCTTGGTTGTAATATTGACAGTACTTATATCATTGAAGAGCCGGATTCTATAACGATAAACGTAACTAATCTGGTGCAAGAGTCTTGTACAGTTGGAGGAGATGGTGAGATTACGGTTGAAGCTTCTGGCGGAACAGTTAACCCTGGCTCTGATTACCAATATGTTTGGAGTAATATGGAAACCGGGCCTGAGATTACGGATCTAAGTGCGGATACCTATACCGTTACCGTTACGGATGATAACGGTTGTATTGATTCCTTACCGATAACCTTAACACCTCCTCAAGGTCCTATCATTGACTCTTTTCAGGTGGTAGATGTCCTTTGCTCAAGTTCTACAAATGGGCAGATAACAGTCTTTTTCTCAGACGGAAATGCGCCGGTGGTGGATGTCGAGTGGTCTAATAATCAGAGCGGACCGGTAGCTACCAATTTAACCCCCGGCGATTATACCGTAACCCTAACAGATCAGGATGGTTGTATCACAACGGGAACTGCAACAGTCGGAGCGCCCGCCCCGCTGAGCCTTGCCGATACGTTATTAGAAAATCCTACCTGTTTTGAGGATTGCGACGGGACGATCGGAATTACCATGGCGGGAGGAACGACACCTTACACCTTTGAGTGGTCGCACGATAACATGCTAAATCAGCCGCTTGCATTTGATCTTTGTGCCGGAACTTACACCGTTACCGTAACAGATGCCAATAATTGTCCAAGTGAAGAATTTACCTTTATCCTCGAAGATCCAGCTCCGATAACTGTCGATTTTTCCAACATCATACCAACGAGTTGCTTTGAAGGTGTACCTTGCGACGGATCAGCCACCGCTGTCGCTTCTGGAGGAGGAGCAGGTACCGGAAATTATACCTTCAATTGGGAAAGTGGAACTATAGAAATGGGGATGTCTAGTACCGCTGGTGATTTGTGTTCAGGATTTCAGACGGTGGTGGTGAGCGATGCTCTGGGTTGTAATACTACTGATTCGGTTAATATCCCTAGCCCCCCGCAAATAGAACTGGACTTCATCGCTTCTGTCTTCGAAGATGCGAGCTGTAATGGAGATGCAGACGGTAGCGCCTCTGTGGTAGCTACAGGAGGAACACCAGGATACACTTATTTCTGGCCGGGTAGTGGTATCGACGGACCTGATAATGACGGTCTGGTCGCAGGTGATTATGATGTAGTTATTACAGATGCCAACAACTGTGTAGTCATCGAAACCATTACGATTAACGAACCCGATGTACTGGAAGCCAATGTTAGGCTTGACTCTACCAGAGATGTCACCTGTCCGGAAGGAACAGACGGTCAGATATTTATTGAACCTGTTGGCGGGAACCCCGGGGTGATCGACTATGATTGGTCTGGCAATGTAGCCAATGCTCAACGGGCAGACAATTTACCGGCAGGCTTATATTCGGTCACGATTACGGACTCAGAAGGATGTACGGCTGAAACACAGTGGGTGGTTAATGAACCGCCACCGATACAAGTTGTCATTCCGCCAATTCCGGAACCTAACTGTTTTGGTGAAAAGACTACCCTCGTTA
This sequence comes from uncultured Saprospiraceae bacterium, assembly GCA_964534315.1. Lineage (GTDB taxonomy): Bacteria > Bacteroidota > Bacteroidia > Chitinophagales > Saprospiraceae > CAZHOV01. Next base: position 16,587 of record CAZHOV010000094.1, read on the forward strand.
TTGACACGGCCTTCGGCGGTAATGGAGCCCCCTTCGAATACATTGTCGATAATCTTGGTAGGGATGATATCTCCTTCGCCGAAGATATTACTGCCGGAGAAGAGCATGACGTCACCATTTTCGACGCCAATAACTGTACTTTCGATACAACGATTTTTGTAGATCAACCGGCACCGGTTCAGGTTGCGATCGATCAAGGTACAGAAATTGAAATCGAGTTGGGAGAGAGCCTGGTCCTGGAAGCCTTCCCTAGCCTGGTCTTACCGATCGATTCGGTCATATGGACACCTGCTGGAACGTTTCAGTGTCTGGATTCCTTTCCGAGCACCGATTGCCTGGAAATCCTGACTGAACCGACTGATGACATTACTTACACCATTACTATTATTGATATTAACGGATGTATTGGAGAAGCAGAGATCTTTGTAGATGTTGATAATAATCGAAATGTTTATATCCCCAATATTTTCTCACCTAATGGTGACGGGACCAATGATTTGTTTTCCGTTTACGTAGGAAACGGAGTGACTAATGTTAATTTTTTCCAGGTTTATGATCGATGGGGAGAAATCCTCTATGATGTTAGTAATTTTCTTCCAGGTGATAATAACAGGATCGGCTGGGACGGAAGCTTTAGGGGGAAAGAGATGAATCCAGGAGTTTATATTTATCTGGCAGAGGTGGTGTTTGATGACGGTGAAGTATTGCTTTACAGAGGATCGATTACTTTGGTAAGGTAGTTTTTTAGAAAATTATGCAAGAAAAGAAAAGAACGAGGGTATTTCAAAACACCTCTGGTGTTTTAAACCACCCAACTTTCTTCTTTGACAAAGCTGTTTTCAAAAAAATCAAAGATTTTTTTGAAAACAGCTTTGTCAAAATAAAAAATCCTCTTGGGGGAGATGGCTCATTGACTAATGAGACAGCCCCTTTATTTTACCTGCACAAATCCTTCCAGATATAGTTCGTGTTTTTTAGCAGTGGTATTTGCGGTGATAGTGACTGCCGGTCGCTGCCTTCCTTTTTTACCTTTACTATCAAAAACGACTCCTATATAACCGCTTTCTCCGGGTGCGATAGGAACAAACGGGAAACTAGGCTGGGTACATCCGCAAGTAGCAGTTGCGTTGGTGATTTGCAATGCTGCATTCCCGGAGTTCTTAAACTTAAACTGATGGTTTACCTTTTCTCCCTGTTGTATAGTGTCGAAGCGAAAAACGATCTGCTCAAATTCAATGGATGGCTTCTTTTGGGGGCGCTGTTTGGCTTTCTTGACGGCTTGCTCGGGAGAGGCTGCTTTGGGTTCCGTCTTTTCTGGTTCTTTTTTTACAACAGGCTCGGAAGGGTTTGTCTTTGTATCGGAAGCCTTTGAAAGATTTTTGCTTTTCGGTTTTTCTGGTACATTGGAGGTGTCTGTCAATTGATTTTTTGCAGGAATTTTTTGTTTTTTGACATCAACGCAAGCGGAAAAGGACAATAGGCAAGCCATCAAAATTAAAGTAAAGTTTACGATATTTCTCATAGAGTTTTTCATACAATTGAAAATTGGTTTTTAATTCATTCCTAAAAAAACTAAATTCGGGCCACATTCGTATAGTAATAGGCAAACAAAATATTAATATTAATTTTTTTGCCTTACTACTTAGTTAGGATTTAATAACAAAAAAAATGTGGTGAAATGAAGTTTTTTTCTTGGATCTGTTTATCGACTGTATTCTTTTTATTTTTTCCTGTTGATCAGCAACAAATGATGCGGACTAACCTGGAATTCAACCCCATCCAAAAAAAACCTTTCCAATACGATTATGAAGAAGTTCCTGGCGATCCCCTTGGAGTGAAAATCTATACCATGGAAAATGGTATGAAACTCTACCTGAGTGTCAATAAAAGAGAACCCAAAATACAAACCAATATAGCGGTGCGGGCTGGCTCCAAACACGACCCCGAGGATGCGACCGGGCTTGCTCATTATTTGGAGCATATGCTTTTTAAAGGTACGGACGAGATCGGTGCTCTGGATTGGCCTAAGGAAAAAATCATGCTTGGAAGCGTATCCTACCTGTATGAGCAAATGCGGGGGGCTAAAAATGAAAAGGATCGAAAAGAGATCTACCGTAAAATAGACCGAATGTCTAACAGGGCCTCCCAATTGGCCGTCGCAAATGAGTTTGACAAACTGCTCAAGTCTATCGGGGCTACCGGAATCAATGCCTACACTTCTGTTGAGCAAACGGTATATACCTCCATGATCCCTGCTAATGAACTGGAAAGATGGATGCAACTGGAGTCGGAGCGATTTAGCCAACTGGTGCTCCGGTTGTTTCACACGGAATTAGAAACGGTCTACGAAGAGTTCAACCGAAATCAGGAAAGTGATAATTATTGGCTTTTGAAAACGATCAAAGAAGCCCTCTTCCCAAACCATCCGTATGGAACCCAAACTACGATTGGTACAGGCGAGCATCTCAAAAATCCTTCGATGGTTAAGATTGAGGAATATTTTGAGAAATATTATGTTCCAAATAATATGGCTATGGTGCTTTCCGGAAATTTTGATCCTGACCAGGTAGTCGAACTGGCCGAAAAGTATTTTGGTGGGTTTAAATCTCAAGAGGTTCCTAAATTCAGGTATGATGATCAACCTGAATTGACCCAACCCGTTGTCAAAGAAATCTACAGCCAGCAAAAACCTTCAGTATCTATTGCCTGGAGGTTTGAGGGCACAGAAACAGATGAGCCCCTAATGGTGAATTTAATGGAAGGGATATTGTACAATGGCAAGGTGGGGCTGTTAGACCTGTATGTAACCCAAAAACAAAAGGCTTTGGATGCCACCGCATGGACGATCAGGTACAAAGACTATACAATTTTCGGTGTTTCTGGAGAACCCCGGGAAGGACAAAGCCTCGATGAAGTTAAAACCCTGCTCCTTGATCAAGTAGATATGCTCAAAAGGGGGAATTTCGAAACGTGGGTAGTGGATGCCATTATCAAAGATCAAAAGCTAAATGACATCCGACGTATGGAATCCAACCAGGGAAGGGTATATGCTATGACCAATGCTTTTGTGAAAGGGATCGCATGGGAAGATTATACCAAACGCTTCGAAACAATGGAAGCTTTCCGTAAAGGTGAGTTGATTGACTTTGCGGCAAATAGCCTTGACGACGGTCACGTAGTGGTTTACAAGCGGACCGGAACACCACAAAATCTGCTAAAAGTTGAAAAACCAGAAATTACACCCATCGAGCTCAATCGAGATAAAAGCTCTACTTTTGCTGCGAGCTTCTTAGAAACGAATTCCTCCCCTTTGGAGCCGGCTTTCATCAATTTTGAGGAAAAAATCCAATCTGAAGAAATTGAAAAAGGGCTGCGCCTAGACCATCTTGCGAATGCTGAAAATGAACTTTTCAACCTTTATTACATAATTGAAATGGGAAGCCTAAGTGACCCTAAACTGGATGTAGCAATTGATTATCTACCTTTCTTAGGAACTTCCGATTTTAGCGCCGAGGAGTTAAAACAAGAATTCTATAAGCTTGGACTGGATTTTAGTGTCCGGGTTGATGATCGGGCTACGACTATTCAGCTTCAGGGGTTAAAAGAATCTTTTGAGGAAGGCGTGCAACTCTTGGAGACGTTGCTGACAGATGTAAAAGGAGATGAGGAGGCCCTCAAGAATTTGATCAATGATATATTAGCCAAACGGGCCAACGATAAAAAGGACAAGCGAACAATATTTAGAACAGCCCTGGGTAATTATGTCCAGTATGGTCCTGAATCACCTTTCACCAATAAGTTGTCGAAAGACCAATTGAATGCCTTTACCGCTAAAGAACTGGAACAATTGATTAAATCTTTGATCACCTATGAGCACACCGTTTTTTATTATGGTCCGGAAACGCTGGAGGATGTTGAAAATGTACTGGATTACTATCACAAACCAGTTAGTAAACTGAAGCCCGTTTTACCCGCCAGGGAGTTTGAGCGCTATAATCCGGAAGAAGACATGATCTTCTTTGTTGACTATCCGATGGTACAGGCGGAGGTGCTCTTGTTTACAGATGCCACGCCCAATTATTCGCTAGAGGATGATATTATGGAAGATTGGTTTAATAACTATTTCGGAACGGGACTGACCTCGGTTGTCTTTCAGGAAATCCGGGAAGCGAAAGGGCTAGCTTACCGGACATATGCCTATTATGCTTCTCCTACCCGCAAGGATGCTCCTCATACCTTCCAGGCTTATGTTGGAACTCAGGCAGATAAACTTCAGGAGGCTATCACTGCCATGGCGGAGGTAATGGATGAGATGCCGGTTTCCGAGCCCCAAATCGAGCAAGTTAGAAAGGCCTTAATTAAAGACTTGGAAAGCGACCGGATCAATAGCGAACAAATCTATTTTACTTATCGAAGAAATAAAAAACTAGGGTATCCCACGGATCTTCGCAAAGAAGCATATGAAAGGCTTCGTTCAGTTTCCACTGATGATTTCTTAGGGTTTTATAAGAATAAGATAAAGACATTAAGATTCAATAAAATGGTCGTAATGGCTGATAAGGAAAGTATTGACATGGAATACCTAAAGACGCTAGGTACACTTAAAGAATTGACGTTGGAAGAATTATTTGGATATTAATACCGAAGGTATGCACTTATTGCCCAGCCCTTTTCAGGAAATAAAAGATTCGTTATTTGAGCAGAAAGAGGTGCGGGTTTGGGTAAAACGGGAAGATTTTATTCATCCCGAAATGGGAGGAAATAAGTGGCGTAAGTTAAAATATAATTTATCGAAGGCCCGGGAGGAAGGAAAGAGGTGTTTATTGACATTTGGCGGGGCCTATTCGAATCATATTTACAGCCTTGCGAGTGCCGCTCATTATTATGGTTTTGAAGCGATAGGGATAATTCGAGGGGAGGAAACGCTCCCTTTGAATCCTACCCTCGATTTTGCCCGGAAAAAGGGCATGCGCCTGGAATACCTCGACCGGTCCACCTATCGGAAAAAGGATACCCCGGAAGTTTTAGCCTCTCTGGTCAGCAAGTTTGGCTCCAATAGCTATGTTGTTCCGGAAGGCGGGACAAACACACTGGCATTGCGGGGGTGTGCCGAGATAGCTGATGAGGTTATTACCCAAATGGCTATGATGCCGGATTACATCCTTTTACCATGCGGCACCGGGGGAACGATGGCTGGATTACTTGTTGGTTTGAAGGGGAGGAGTCAAGTGTTGGGCATTGCTGCTTTAAAAGGCAATTTTTTGAAACGGAACATTCAGGAATTGCTAAAAGAAGCCGGGAAAAAAGACTATAAAAACTGGCAAATAAACAATACTTTTCATTGCGGAGGCTACGCAGCATTTAATGAGACACTAATTCATTTCATACGTCGCTTTCAAAACACATTCAAGATTCCTCTTGACCCTATCTATACGGGCAAGTTATTTTTTGGTCTAATGGAGTTGTTAAGACAAGGATTCTTTGAAAAGGGAAGCCGAATCCTGGTACTGCACACGGGAGGCTTACAGGGCGTTGTCGGCTTTAATCAGCGATTTCCAGCATATCGCGTTTGACAATAACGGGGCAACAACGCAAGGTGTTAGCTCGAATAGAATAGAAAGCAAGGGTAACGTAGAATAGTAGAGGCCGTCTAAACAATAAGAAACTTTGTCCTTTACCATATTTTGGGAGGGCTGTTTTTTCTAAAAAA